>CP036352.1:3397891-3706790 GCA_007753915.1 Phycisphaerae bacterium RAS2 | reverse complement strand
GGATGCGCGAGACATCGCATTGCAGGCCTTGCGCAAGGAGCAGGCCGACTCGCGCACGACGATTCAGATCAAGATATTTCTGGCGCGGATCGAGGCAGCCCTGGGGGCCTTCAGCGACGCCGATGAGCACATCGCCGAAGTGTTGCGCGATGACCCCGAGAACACCGAAGCCCTGGATCTGCGCCGCCAACTCACCGGCGACCAGAAATAGCAACGGCGCAGCGGCAATGCGGTGATCTTGCAAACTCCGCGTTGCCGGGCACTGTGCGCCGCCCCCGTCCCCGTGTCGCGGTCGACGAAATGGGCCTCGACGGCCGGTGCGCAAAAAGTGGAACAGTCCGATTGACAGCGCGAAACTCCGACCAACGCCGAGGCGCGGAACGGGCGGAAGACCGCGCGAATTCACTTTCGCTGTGAGTCCTCGAGACTAGCTCAATTGAACGCTGGCGAGTCCGCTGGGAACGTCGTCGCAAAAATCGAAGATTTTGTCGAGGCCGGTGACAAGGAATACGCCCCAGACACCGGTCTTGATGCCGCACAGGCGGAGCTTGCCGAGGGCCGTGCTCGTCATCATCTTCCGAAGCTTGAGCAGCTTGGCGATGTTGGATGAGTTCAGGTAGTTCACGGCCGCGAAGTCGAGGACGACGTGGCAGCCGCCGCGCCGCTCCACGCTTTCATGCAGGGAGTTCAGATCGTCGGAAAAGAGGGGGTCGTCCTGCAATTCCGCGAGAATGATGTTGTCGGACCAGTCTTTCAGTGACATTGCATCTGCCCCAAATCAGGCACGGAATCCCCCGCCAGCGATGGTCACGGTATCGGTGTCCCGAACGGCTGTCAACTCAATCCCTGCCTTGCCGGCACGCGTCAATTGGAATTCGCGTACAGGTAGGGACTGATTCGCTCCAGCGTCCGCCGGCCGATTCCCTTCACTGCGATCAGGTCGTGAACGCGGAGCGGACGACCTGCGTTTTTCCGGTATTCAACGATCCGTCGGGCGAGGCCCTCGCCGACTCCCGGCAATTGCGCCAGCTCATACCACTCCGCGGTGTTCAGGTTCAATTTTCCCGAAGGCTCTGCCGAACGGGTTCCGGCGATCCCATATTCCGGTCCGGAAATCGGCCGGCTCACCGGAATCGTCCCCAACAGAACAATCAGGAGAAGCAGAAACAACGAAATAAGCGTCTGATTCCACACCCCGGCCTGGTCCGTCAACTGGCGACGGTCTGCAACCGAAACTGATGACCCGGTGTACATATCCTTCGTTGCCTTAACGGATTACAGTGAGACTCCCGCCGTTCCGAAAATGAACCATGCTGTTAACAATCCATGGCGCTCGCCGGTCCGGCGTGAGTTTTCGGACCTTCCATGCCCTTGCGAGGTCAGCGCGAGGGTCATGATAAGCACGCAAGTGGTTTGTGACTAACGTTCTTGCGTCGGTCCTGTCTAGTTTGAAGAATTGGATGCCCCGCCTGTAACGGGTCGAGTCTTCGTGGGAGTGATCGGCGCGTCGCAATCGCTCGCGAGGGTTCGCATTCCAGAAAAGCCAGGTCAACACCAACGTCCTTCTGGATGGGGTTCATCAGTTCAGGATCACCCATGTATCGCGCTCAATTCGTCGAAGGGGCACAGCGGCTCGCGCCGCGCGGTCGCCGCACCAACTCGTTCCGCAAACCAACCGTCCGTTCCGCCGAACGGCAGCCGGCCGACCGCCCATCGGTTGAAGACGTGGCGCGGTTCATGCCGGAGCAGCCCCAGTCGCTGGTTCGCCACGAGGCGTGGATCAAGGCGGCGATTCTCGCCGTGTGTGTCATCGTCGCCGCCGTCGTGGCGATAAGCGGGAAGTTCTCGCTTCGCCATTCGCTCTTTTCCGGGAGCGTCCTTGGGAACACGTTCTGGTATTCGGCGATTTTCTACGGCGGCCTGATGTACGCCGTGCTGATCTGGCGCGTTGTCATGTGGCGGCGGTACAAGCCGATGGACGCCGTGCCGGAGAAGCATCTTCCGTCGATCACGGTGATCATTCCCGCCTTCAACGAAGGCGCGCTGGTTCGTCAGTCGATCCTGTCCGTCGCGGCCAACCGCTACCCGCGCCACAAGCTGGAAATCTTCGCCATTGATGACGGCAGCAGCGATGACACATGGCTGCACATTCGCGCGGCGGCGGCCGAAGTCGATCCGCGCATCCGCATCACCACGCACAAGCAGCCGAAAAACATGGGCAAGCGCCACGCGCTTTACCACGGCTTCATGCACGGTCGCGGCGATGTGTTTGTGTCGATTGACTCGGACAGCGTGCTGCACCCCGAGGCCCTGCGAAATGCGGTGTCGCCGGTCGTGCGCAACCCGCGCATCGGCGCGGTCGCCGGCTGCGTCGAGGTCATGAACCCGAAGCAAAGCGTCATCACGCGATTCCTGAAGACCACGTTCAGCCTGTCGTTCAAGTTTGTTCGCGCGTATCAGAATCAATACTACGGCGTCTTCTGCACGCCGGGCGCCTTGAGCGTTTATCGCGCCGATGTCGTCCGCAAAGTCGCCGATGAATGGCTGAATCAGCACTTCCTCGGCCTGCCCTGCACGACCGGCGAAGACCGCGCCATGACGAACCTGATCCTTCGCGAAGGCTGGCTGACGGCCTATCAGCAGAACGCCGTCGTCTATAGCCAGATGCCGCACACGTACCCGGGCATGGTGCGCATGCTGCTCCGCTGGGGTCGCAGCAACATCCGCGAGACGATCATCCTGTTCCGCTTCCTGTTCAAGCGATTCCGCAGCGAGTACCTGCGCACGTTTCAGTTTCAGATGGTGCTGGTCGCGCTGACGCTCGTCCTGCCGCCGTTCATGATCTTCAACAGCACCCTGCTGCTCTTCACCAGCTACGGCTATGTGATGCACCAGATGGGCATGTTGCTCATCTACGGCGCGACGATGGCGACGATTTACTACATCAACGAGCGCGACAGCGATTGGATCTGGCTGTTCCTCTATGAGTTCAGTTGGGTGCCGGGCTTCTCGTGGATCATCCCCTACTCGGCCTTCACGCTTCGCAACACCGGTTGGCTGACCCGCGGCAATGCGGCGACTTCCGACACGGCGGGCGAACTTGAGCCGGCGGCGGTCCCCGCTACCCCGACGCTGCATCTGCCGGCTGTTGCGAAGACCGCTTCCGCTGCAGCACACCATGCGCCGGCGCTCAATCCGGCCGTCGCCATGGCACGCTAACGATCCAAGCCCCGAGCGCGAGCGAGTGGGCACCCAGTGCGATTATTTCAGCGTCATTTCTCGCACGATCTCCTCGTCGTGCGCGCTCCCGGTTCAGATCATGTGCAGCTTCGATTCGGCATCTGCTTTCAACAGCGCGGTTGTTCATCTACCATCCCCGTGTCATGATGGGCAATTCGCACGAAAACAAGGACCTTTCTTCCCCATCGGGCGACATCGACGATGAAATCGTCGCGCCGGTCGCGCCTGCTGCGCCGATCGAAGACCCCTCCGTCATCGCCGCCGACGATGCGGCCAGCATCCAAACGCTCGACTCCACCGAAGATGAGTCCCGCCCGCGCGTGCAGATCGTCGTCCGCCGAAGACTGCCCGGCGCGAGGCTCGATAAATACCTGACGGGCCGATTCCCCAAGGTCTCGCGCACCACCATCCAACGGCTCATCAAACAGGGCGAGGTGCTGGTCAACGGCCGACCGACGAAGAACAGCTACGAGATGGAAGGCGACGACGTGATTGATATCACGTTCCCGCCGCCGCCGGTGTATGACGTCTCGCCGGAAGACATTCCGCTGAATATCATCTACGAGGACGATTTCGTCCTCGCGCTGAACAAGCCCGTGGGCATCATTTGCCACCCGGCCAGTCGAACGCAGGGCGGCACGATCGCCAACGCGCTGGCGTTTTATTGCAAAAGCCTGTCGCGCGGGGGGGATGTCTTCCGCCCCGGCATCGTCCATCGGCTGGACAAGAACACGACCGGCGTGATGATCGTCGCCAAGACCGACGAGGCGCACTGGCGGCTGGCGGCGCAATTCGAGAATCGCACGACGACGAAAGTATATATCGCCGTTGTGCATGGCAACCCCGAATTCGATGAGGACGTGATCGACGTGCCCATCGGTCAGCATCCGACGGTGCACGACCGCTACGTCGCCAGCGGCCTGGCCGAGCGCATGGGCGGCAAGTTCGAGAAGAAGCTGGGCAAGAGCGCCGTCACGCGCTACAAGGTGCTCAAACGCTATCAGGGTTTTTCGCTCGTGGAGCTGCACCCGCGCACCGGCCGTACGCACCAGTTGCGTATTCATATGTCGCATATCCGCCACCCGATCGTCGGCGATCCGTTCTACGGCGGGCGGAATATCTCGCTGCGCGACGTGACCGGCCGGCCGAGCGACAGCGCCGAGCCGCGATTCTGCCGGCAGATGCTGCACGCGCAGCGGCTGGTGGTGCAGCACCCGATCCATCAGACGCCGCTGGAAGTTGTTGCCCCGGTCGCGGCGGACATGCAGGAGTTGATGGACTTGCTGGAACATCGGCCGTTGATCCATCCGACGGGATCGAAGCGCGGGCGGTGAGATGAATTCGCGAGGTTCGATTTCTCAATAATAGACGCTGACGTTCAGTGTGATCCCCAAGCGGTGCAGGATGTCAAGGAATTCAGGCGGAAAGCGGTGATTCATGATCCCGCCACCATCCGTTTCGCTGTCTGTGACGACTCCAAAGTCGAGTTCTGCGGGTCTATTACTCAATTCGATTAGTTTCGTGATCCGGGCTTCATGTTGGACGAGAAACTCATGAGCCTCTTTTACTTTGTCAACGAAGACATTGTTGTTGCTCAACGAAATCACGGTGAATGCGATATCCGGTTCCTTTCGAATCAGAGACTTGGCCGGTCCATTCGCGTTCCAACCGAGCGCGAGTATTCCGGGGCCATGAACGTTCCATTTTAGACCTAGTCGTAAGACGGCTTCCAAGCCGCGATTTGCCATATTAGGGGCCTCTTGAAGCAACGCATGTGAAATAGTATGCGAAGTGTACTCACTAAGCATGTCTTGTGTGCCCCTATCGGGCTGGACCAGTCGAACACAATCAATTCGGCTACAATATCCCCAAGCAGAGTGGGCCAGGCGGTCGCTCGCGGCGAGAAATCGCCGCGGGAGGAAAGTCCGAACTGGTCCGAGCGCGGTGATGGCTAACGGCCACCGGCGGCGACGCCAGGGACAGTGCCACAGAGATCAAACCGCCGATGGGTGCCGGCTCTCGAGACGGCATCACAGGCAAGGGTGAAACGGTGCGGTAAGAGCGCACCGCGCGGCCGGCGACGGTCGCGGCACGGCAAACCCCACCGCCAGCAAGCCCATGTATGCGGCGAGATCGTTGCGAGGTTGATCGGCGCGAGTCGGTCGGCGTCGCGACGGCGCGAGGCGGCCCGTCTCGCACCACGCCGCGGGTAGGGCGCTTGAGCCGGCGAGCAATCGTCGGCCCAGAGAAATGATCGCCACCGCGGGAGCAATCTCGCGGGACAGAATTCGGCTTACCGGCCCACTCTGCTTTTTCTAGTGATCAGTGGCTAGTGGTCAGGAGTCAGTGGACAGTAGCCAGATGTCCGTTCTTGGCGAGCGGTAGATTTGTGCGATCCGAGTCACGATCTTGGAGGAGAAGTCCGCGACAATCTGTTACGGCCGTCTCATTCGTACAACACCCGTTCTAATTCGGTCGCGGCTCGGTTTCGAATTGTCTGTCCGTCGGCTGGCTCGTTGATGAGTTGGTCAACCCGTTGCGAATCAGGAATCGATACAGTTTCGCCGAGGGCTTAGGCACCAGCAGCGGCTCGACGCGGTCGCTTGGTGCCGGGGCGGCGTCGCTCAGGCGCGAGGTCGCTTGGGGGTTCGCCGCGGGTTGCGCGAAGAACTCGACGGTTGGCGCGGAGTTCTCCGGCATTACCGAGAACAGGCCGAACTTCTGCTGATAGCCGTGCGTCCATTCGTAGTTGTCCATGAGCGACCAGTGAAAGTAGCCGCGGAGGTCGTAGCCCGCCTCGCGCACGCGGCGCACGGCCTGGACGTGCTGCAATAAATACAATTGACGCTTTTCATCCCCCGCGTCGGCGATGCCGTTCTCCATGATCACCATCGGCTTCTTATAGCGCCGGGCCAGCTCGACGATCTCCTCCTCCAGCCCGCGCGGGTCGATGATCCAGCCGAGGTCGGAAACGTGCTCACCCTTTCGCATCGACTGCGCCCACAACGCCAGCGGACTGGCCACTTCGCGCTGATAGTAGTTGAAGCCGATGTAATCGACCGTCGCCGCCACGCGGTCGAGGTGTTCATAATTGTGCCACAAGGCGATATCGTACCAGATTCCGAAAAGGTCAAACGCATCCCGCTCCCAGTGAATGATGTTCTGCACGCTGACGATCTTCGCGCCGGGGCGCTCGGCGCGGATGATCTCGGCCGCGCGAATGAACAACTCGGCCTCGCGCTGCGTCAACTTCTCATAGTAGGGCTTACCCAGACTCTTGCCCGGCGGGAAGATGCCGATCGACACCGCGAGCGCGTAGATATTCGGTTCGTTCTGCGGCGCGAACCATTCCACGTGCGGCGCGAGGGCTTTCGCCATGCGCGAGACGTATCGCTCCCAGGCGGCCGGGGCGTCGGGGTGAAACCAGCCGTGGGCGTCGGGGTCTTCGACCATGTTGCACAGCCAATCGGGCAGGGAGAAGTGCCACAGGCAGACGACGGGCGTGATGCCCTCTTCGCGCAGGCGGCGAGCCATCATGACGTAGTGCTTGATTGCCGCTTCATCGAATGCGCCCGGCGCCGGCTCGACGCGCGCCCACTCGATGCCGAAGCGATAATGCGTCACGCCGAGGAACTTCAACGCCGCCAGGTCGCGCTCAAAGCATTCAAAGCTGTCGATCCTTCGATCGCGCGTGGCGTCGAGTTTGCCCATCTCGTGCAACAGGTCCCAATCGGTCTTGAACGAACGACTTGCCTCGCCGCCGACAAGGGGCGGGCCTTCGATCTGGTACGGCGACGTTGATACGCCCCACCAGAACGGCTGCGGCTCGGCGGCCCGCTCTGTTGCAGCCGGTTTTGGCGCGGGCGGGATGTCGTACTTCTGCGAAATAGGGTGAAGGCAGGCGACTTGTGCCAGCAGGAGATGGGCAAAACCGGCGGCGAAGGCTGCGCGCGTGCGTCGTCTTGAGACAGATCGGCTTGCCGGACTCGTCATGGCGGCATTATGCGCGGAAGGTGGTCGATGCGTGAGGGGCGGCCGACCCGCTTAAAGGCGAGCGTGCCGCGCCACCCTATAATCGCCCATGTCGATGTCACCGCGCGCCCCCTCGGATCGATTTTATTCGCGTCTTCAATGGACGCTGATCGCCCTCGTGGCGGCGCTGCTTTTGTACGGATTCGTGATCGCGCGGTTCGTGCCGACGCCGCGCGGGCTGGGCTTTCGACTCTTTCTCCTCTCCATGCTCGCGTTCAACGCGCTCTGGTGGTCGGTCGCCGATCGGCGATTCGCACGATTCGTCGAGTCTGCACGACTCTCGAAAGCGGCCCGCGCGATCGCAGGCGTCTTCACCGCCGGCCTTGTCGCGCCGCTGGTCTATATGTTCATCACCGGCCGCGTGCCGCAGTTCATGAAAGGGCCGGTCTGGTACGCGTCGGCGGTCACACTCTGGAACATTGGATTGGCGTTTTGCCTGCCCGTTATCGCAGGGCTTCGGCTCGCGGCGCTCGCAGGCTACTGGTCGTGGCAACGATGGAGCGGGCGCGGTCGCGTTGAAAGCGGCCCCGCGCAGCCGTCGCTGGGTGAAAAGTCTTCTGCCGACAATGCGACGATGCCCACTGCCTTTGTGTCGCGCCGCGCGCTGTTGAAGACAGCCGTCGCATCGGTTCCCATGGCGGCGCTGGGAGGATCGGTTCTGGCGTGGCGCGATCAGGCGGCGTTCGTGGTTCGCCAACACGAAGTGCCGGCGCCGTGGCTGCCTGACCGCCTGCGCGGCCTGACGATCTCGCATGTGAGCGATCTGCACGTCGGGCGGTTGTTCCGGCCCGACATGCTCCCGCGCGTCGTGGAAGCGGTGAATGCGCTGAACAGCGACTTGCTTCTGATCACCGGCGACATCGTCGATAACTCCAACGCCCTGCTGCCGCCGACGCTGGATGCGATCGGGCGCATGCAGCACCGGTACGGCTGCTTTCTCTGCATCGGGAATCACGACGAGATCGACGATCGGGCGGAGTTCATCCACATGGTGCGCGAGCGGTTTGACTTGCTTATCAATCGCCGGCGCTCCTTGGAGATCGGCGGCGAGCGACTCTGCATCGCCGGCATCGACTACGCGGGAAGCGACGAGCCGCGCGGCAGTCGGCCGGGGCATCGCCGCGATGTCCGGTCGGCGCTGATGAATTATGACAAGCACGTCGAAGGGCCGATGATCGCGCTGGCGCATCACCCGCACACGTGGGATGCTTTGCGGGACAGCGGCGTGCCGCTCACGCTCTCGGGTCACACGCACGGGGGGCAGCTCATGATCGCGCCGCCGGGGTCGGGTTTTGACCGTGGGGCAGGGGAACTTTTGTTTCGATACATCCGCGGGTTCTTCGGGGATGACCGGTCGCGGCTGTTTGTGAACTCCGGTGTGGGAAACTGGTTCCCGGTGCGAATCAACGCACCGGCCGAGATTGTGCAGTTGCGGCTGGCCTGACGCGGGCCGACGGTGGCGGATGTCCTCGGCGATATCGCGACGGGCAAGCCCGTCGGCAGAAAACCCTGAATTACCAAGTCAGAATTTCCGGGTCCGGCCGGATTCGCCGGTCTGCTGGTTCGCTGGAATAATCCGTCCCTGGGGCGGGTTAGAGTAGGCTGAACCATGGCGATGCCGACGACACAGGGAACCCGTTCCGACGAGCCGACGGAAGACCGCTCCTTTGAGGCGCTGGTCCTACCGCACTTCGATCTCGTCTACCGGCTGGCCTACAAACTCACGGGGGATGTTCACGAAGCCGAAGACTTGGTGCAGGAGGTTTTCCTGAAGGCCCGACGGAGCTTCGGCGGATTCGAGCTGCGCGATTACGGCGCGAAGCCCTGGCTGCTGAAGATCATGCACAACGCGTACCTGACGCGGCGAGGGGTCGCGGGGCGCGGGCCGACGCTGCTGGACGACTTGAGTCTCAACGACTTCGCCGCCGACTTCGAGCCGCAGACGCTGGACAGCCTCGCACCGGGCCGGTTGAACTGGGACTTGTTCGACGAAGAGTTGAAGCACGCAGTGGAAAAGCTCGCCCCGGAATACCGGATGGTGCTGCTGTTGTGGGCCTTGGGCGACATGTCGTATAAGGAAATCGCGCAGGTGCTGGGCATCGCCATCGGAACCGTGATGAGCCGACTTTTTCGGGCGAGACGTCAACTCGCCACGGCGCTAACCGAGTACGCCGCCAACCGGGGCATCCGACCGGTGGAACGCTAGAATAAGACGGCAGGAGCAAGAGGCCGGGTGGAGGCCGACGAAGACCGATGAATTGCGACAGCGTTCGAAAATACATCTACGCATTTGCCGACGGCCAGTTGGACGTGAAGGGCAATTGCGACATTCTGGACCATCTCAAGATGTGCCGCGTGTGTGGCGCGCTGGTGGACGAACATCAGGCCCTTCGTTCGAAGCTGGCGAAGGACCTGGAGCGTGTGCCGGTTCCGTCGCGGTTGAAGCAGCAGATCTTCGCTGCGACAGGAAGCGATGCCGTGTTGGCCGGCGCGCCGCGGCCGACGATGGCGTCGAGGCAATTAAGCGTGTTTCGACCGGTGGCGGTCGCGGCCTGTCTGCTGCTGGCGGTCGGCGCGGTGTGGTACTTGCCGGGCGTGGTGGAATCGTCCAGTGCGACGATCACCGTGCCGCGCAGCGCGTCAGCGGCGACGATGATCGCCCAGACGCACAACACCTGCTGCTCGCACGGACCGGACCACCAGAGCGACGCGCTTCCGCGCGAGCTGAAGGCCCTGTCACCCGTCCTGAAAGGCAAATACCACGAGACGATCGCGTCGCTGACGCCCGACTTGAGCCGGTTTGGCTTTTCCTTCGAGTCGGTCAATCTCTGCGGCGTGCGCAACAAGCCCGGCTGCGAAGGGGCGCACCTGATCTACGCGTCTGCGGGCGGAGCACAGCGGTTGAGCGTCTTCAGCATTCCGCGCTGGGATTGCCTCGACAAATGCGGCAAGGGCGGCATTCGCACCGGCGAGGGTTTCCGCCGCTACGAAGTCGATGATGAATCCGGTCAGACACTGCACATCGTCGCGTGGCACCAGAACTCCACGACCTACGTCTGCTGCGGGCCGGTGCCCTTCGAGCGGATCATCGAGATGGTCGGTTCGTCGCGCGAGGCGCTGGCGAAGCTGGATGTCGCCGTTCGGCTGGCGCTAGTCCATTACGGTGATTAGATTCGTCCGCCGACGGGCGCGCGGGCCGACGCGTTTCAGGAAGTCGGCGTATTCCTTCAGATTGCGTTCGTAGTAACTAAGGCTCGAAGCAAGCCCGCCGGGGCGATTGCGCGCCAGCCAAAGCCGCCGATGCTCGGCCATGATGCGGCGCAGGTCGACGTGCAGATGCCGCGCGGCGGTGGCGAGCGAGCGTGGGTTCAGCGCGGCTCGGGCGCGCAACACGGCATGGCGCAAAACGAAAATCGTGAGGATCAATTCCCGCCGAACGAGGGTGCTGTCCGCACCCTTGAGTCTGATGGTCAACGCGGATTGATGCAGATGTTTGAGTCGCGCAAGCATGGCATCGATGTTTCGGGGCGTCAGTCCCTTTGTGCTCGCCGGGTCGAGCCAGTCGCCGTGCATCGCCACGAACAGCGGCGTCTTGTTCTTCAGATTTAATCGCGTCGGTTCGTGGATGCGGCCCGCCTCGCACCAGAGTTCGCCCGCGCGGCGTGATGATCCGTCAAACACGTGTCGGCTCAACTCCGCGGCAAGGTCGATGCGCTCATTCGATCCGGCGCACCACGCGACGCCTGCGCCGTACAGCAAGCCGGCATAGCTGACGGGCAACTGCTGACGGTGGCCGTAGTCGCCCCAGTCGGTGATGAGGTAACCGCTCGCGCCATGCTTTCGGCCCGTGCGGGCGGCATTGCGCAGATTGGCGAGCATGTTGGCCGTGCGCCCGCCGAAGCTGCACCAGCTTGACGTGCCGGGGCAGACAAAGAAATCCAGCCCTGCGCGGCGCAGCGCGCGGCATTGCGCGTCGAACGGGTGATCGGCCTCGTAACCCCAGATCAAGCCGACCGCGTCCTTCGGAAGGCGCGGAATGATTCCCGGGTGCTGATGGACGATGTCGCTCCAGAACATCATGCGCCGGCCGCGGCGCGTCACGGCGCGGTGGATTTTCAGCAAATAGTCGAGATAGACCTCGCCGATGCCCCGGCGCTTGCACTCGGCGGCGCTGCGGCCCTGGCCCAGCTCGAACGTCTCATCGCAGCCGACGTTCAGCAGCCGGCTGGTGAAGTTCGGCAGCAACTGGTCGTACAGCCCGGTGACGAGTTTCAGCGAGCGTGGGTTGAGCGGGTTCAGGGTCGCCGCCTGCGTTCGAATCGTGCCAAATGGAGATTTCCATGGGCCGGTCGTTTCGGCGAGGGCGCGGTAAGGCTTGTGTTTGAGCCAGCGCTCCATGTGCCCGAACGAGTTCTGATTGGGCACGAGTTCGATGCCGCGCGCGGCACAGTAACGATCCAGCCGGCGAACCTGCGCCGACGTCATCGGCGAGGCGCCGCGCCAGACCCGCGCATGCCTGCGATAGGCGAACGTGTGCTCGATGTACAGTTGCAGGTGATTGATTCGCCAGTCGGCGAGGCGGTCGATAAGCCGCGTGAGCGTGCGCATCGTCGGGACCTTGTCGCGACTGATGTCAAGCATGACACCGCGGACGGGAAAGTCGGGCCAATCGGAGATGTCGAGAAGCGGCAGGGATTTCTTGGCCGCTTTCATCAATTGCACGAGCGCCGTGACGGCATATCGCGCGCCGAGAGCATCGCACGCGATGACGTGAATGCCGTCGGCACGGATGGATAGCTGATACGCCTGCGCCTTCAATTGTTTCGTCGCGAGGGCGGGCAGCCATCTCAAACGAGGGCGAATTAACGAAGGAACACCTCGCAACAAGGCTCGAACGACCGCTCGCGCGCCGTCTGCCCGAGCGGGGCATTCGACGGTCAGCGTTGTGGATCGGCTGATGGCAAGCGGGCCGCCTGCGCGGCAACGGATTCGACGCGGCCGCGGGAAGAGGGTTTCGATGATGTCAGCGTTGGAAGGCACAGCGAATCCGAACGGCGTGGCGGCTACGGCTCGATGGGCGGCTCATCATCGGGATGACCGGCGATCGTTTCGGGCGCGAGCGTGCCCATGCCGGCCGGCCGGAAACAGGCGACGCGCGCGATGCACTCATCGCCAGACGGCAGCCAGCGCGTTTCGAGCAGAGCAAATTCGCCGTTGGTTTCATCGAAGAGTCGCGCCAGCGAATCGGGATTGCGCGGTTCGTGTTGCAGGACGCCGCGTTTGACCTCGAAGCGGATTTCCTCGCCGCGGTGCGTGAGCGAGACTTCGATTTCGCAGCCGTCGCCGAGCGAGCGATGAATGACGGTCAGCCTCGGCCCGAGTCGCGCCGTGAAATCCGCGGTCGGCTGGCGGCGCAGTCGGCGCGCTTCGATCAGGGCCTGCGCAAACGCTTCCACCACCGCCGCCTGTCGCGCGGCCTCGGCCTGCTTCGCGTCGGCACGGGCGACGCCGGCCATCTCGAACGCAAGCGTGCGCGGAAGGTGCTCGGGCGATTTGGCCGGATCGGTCGCTGATGCGCCGTCTCGCGGAGCACGCGGAGGCGCGCCGGATTCGCCGCCGTCGATGTAGACGCTCAATGTGTCCTGAACGGGTGGCGGCTCCGCGGAGGGCGCGCGGTTGCAGGCCGTCCCCAATGCGACGCCCACGAGAGCCGTTGCAATCATGCCGGCGCGAGATTTGGGTTGACGCGAAAGGTCAGGCAATCGGGCATCCATGCGCGAATCTCCCGGCGAGCGCGGCCCGCCGAGGTCAGCCGGCTTTATGGACGCGCGCCGGGCGCATGGTGCGCGGCGAGCGAAACCGTGTCAACGCAAAAAGCTGCTCGGCGATCGAAGACTCGATGCAGCGATCGAGGCGGCGCGCTAGTCGCGCGTCCTGACCGGTGCGAAAGCCCGGGCGCTGTAAGGGTGAGACGGCATTGCCGATTGCTCGGGCAGGGCCGCATCCGTTGCCGGGTCTTCCGGCTGATCCGCGGCACGGGCGGTCATGAATTGCCCATGGAGGGTCATCATGGCCACGTACAAGTAACCGATCATAAACAGGCAGATGAAGAACGTGCCGATCCAGAACTTGTGAATGAGGCAGTAGCCGACACAGGTCGCCAGGTACAGTCCGATGAACAATTCGCACCATGCCTGGACGCGCTTCGGATCGAGCCGGTGGCGAGCGGCCTTTCGGGCCAGCTCCTTGTCCTCGCGCCCGGCGGCGCCGAACTTGGGCGTGCGAACGAACTCACCGGCCTTGCCGAAGAAACCCTCCATGGCGGCGCGAGCGTTGTTCAACGAGACGCCGACGCCGAGGCTCATCAGAAACGGCAGGTACTTGAGGCTGTCGCCCCAGCTTCGGAACAGCTCACGCTGACAGGCGACGTAAAACGTGCTCGCCGAGCAGGTGGCGATCAGCACAAGCGAGATGTCGAAGATCGCACGCAATGCCGCGTTGTTGGAAAAGATGTGCAGCTTCAAGTGCAGCACCGGCAGCAGCAGCAATACGAGGATGACAATCAAGAAGTAACTGACGCAACTGGTCAGGTGGAAGAACGCCTCCAGCTTGATGCGCCACGACAGACGCGAGCGGAGAATGGCGGGCAGCAACTTGCGGCAGGTCTGCGCGCCGCCCTTGGCCCAGCGGTGCTGCTGGCTCTTGAAGGCGTTCATTTCCGGCGGAAGCTCGGCCGGACTGACCACATCGGGCAGATAGATGAACTTCCAGCCGCGCATCTGGGCGCGATAGGACAGGTCGAGGTCTTCGGTCAGGGTGTCGTGCTGCCAGCCGCCGGCATCGTCGATGCAGCTTCGCCGCCACGCGCCGGCGGTGCCGTTGAAACTCATGAATCGGCCGGATCGATGCCGTGCCGTGTGCTCGATGACAAAGTGCCCGTCGAGCAGGATCGCCTGCGTCTTGGTGAGCAGGGATTGCTCGCGGTTGATATGCTCCCACCGCGCCTGGACCATGCCGACCTTGTCGTCGACAAAATGATCGATCAGGTGTTCGAGGATGTCTTCCGGCGGGATAAAGTCCGCGTCGAAGATGACGACGTATTCACCGCGCGCGGATTTCAGCCCGCTGGCCAGCGCGCCGGCCTTGAAGCCCTCGCGGTTGTCGCGGTGGATGAACGTTACCGGGTTGCCCTGTGCCGCCATTCGTTCGCAGGTCGAGCGGGCGATCTCCACGGTCTCGTCGGTCGAATCGTCCAGCACCTGTATTTCCAGCCGGTCGCGCGGCCAGTCGATGCGACAGGCGGCCTCGATGACGCGCTGGGCGACGTATTGCTCGTTGAACATGGGAAGCTGGATGGTGACGAAGGGCTTCTCGCGGAAGCACGCCTTCGCACGAGGCGAATTGCGGCGGTATTTGTAGTAGAGGTAGACCAGCGAGTAACGATGAATGCCGTAAGCGGCCAGCGCCAGGCAGACGAACAGGTGCGTGAAGAGAAGCAGGTAATGCCAGAACGAATACGATTCCATGATGAGGCGGTCGCCCTTTCAGACGGTGCAAGTCGCTGGGGGTTTCGGCTGGATCGCGGCGATGATCCCTTGAAGCTAATTGCCGATGGATTCTAGCTTTATTTTCAATTGTCTGTCAAATCCGGGGTTTGGAAGGCCGTGAATGGCCGCGATTCAAAGGTCCCGGCATCGCGGGCTCGAATTCGTGGCCCGACGGGGGTATCGTCAGGTACGAAGCGGGCCTTGGCTCCGACACGCCGCGGCGACCCGACCATCAAAGCAGATAACCGTTACGGACCCTCGCATGACCCTCGTTCTGGATGCCCAACGCCTGCGCGTCGATTACGGCCGATTCACGGCCTTGTCGGATTTCTCGCTGCAACTGTCAGCCGGTCATTTGCTCGGGTTGATCGGGCCGAACGGCGCGGGCAAGACAACCTCCCTCAAGGCGATGTGCGGCATCGTGCCGGTAACGGCCGGGCGCGTCACGATTCTCGGCGATGAGTTGACGATTACCGACCCGCTGGTGCGCTCGCGCTGCGGGTTCGCGCCGGACACGCCGCCGGTCTACGACGAGCTGACTGTCGCGCAGTTCCTTGAGTTCATCGGTCGCGCGCATCGCATCCGGCTGGGCGTCATCAGCGAGCGGATCGATTTCTGGCTGGAGCAGCTCTGGCTGCACGATCGACGCAATTCGAAAATCAAGAGCTTGTCGCGCGGCATGAAGCAGCGTCTCACGGTCGCGCGAACGCTGCTGCCCGATCCGCCGCTGGTGCTGCTCGATGAGCCGGCCGCCGGTCTGGACCCGGCTGGGCGCGTTGCGTTCCGGAAGATGCTCGCCAGCCTGCGCGATCAGGGCAAAGCGTTGATCGTCAGCTCGCACATCCTGGCCGACCTGCACGAGTACTGCACGCACATCGGGATCATGCAGGGCGGGCGAATGATGCAGTTTGGGACGGTGGCGCAGGTCGTTGGCGCGAAAGAAGACAATCGATGCCGATGGGAAGTGACGCTTGCAAGGCAGATCCACGATGTCGCCGGTTCGATCGGAGCGATTCCGGGGTTGACAGCGCTGGAAGTGCACGGACGGCAGGTTTCGTTTGAGTATGAGCATGACGATCAAGCGGCGGCCGACCTGCTGGCGAAGTTTCTGGATGCCGGGCTGCCGGTCGCGCGGTTTGCCCCGGTGGAGCACGACCTGGAACAGGCGTACCTGCGAACCGGCATCCGCCAGGTGGATTAGAAAGGCAGCGGTCAGTGGTCAGTAAACAAGGTTGGTGAGTTTTGATATGGCAACAATTGCTGACGAACTGATTCACGATCCGATCGGCTGGGCGCAGGTGCGGCTGTCCGGCGGGTGGAAACGGCTGGCGATGGCAACCGGCAGCTATGCCCTCGTGTCGCTGGTCGTGCATGTTCTGATTTATCGGTTGGTCCGCGAGGAAGTAACGCTGCCGAACTTCGCGAACGCAGCCTTGAACGTCAATCTCATGATCTCCGCCGCGTTCATTTTTTTCGTCGGCACCGGCGCGATCAAGAAGGCCATCCTGCGCGACTTCACGTCGGAGATGATCTCCTCCCACCGGCGCACGAACATGAGCGGCGCGACGGCCTGCATGGGTTACCTCACCGGGCCGCTCGCGCAGGCCATGATGGTCACGTTCGTGAACTGGCTGATCTGCACCATCCTCGCGATGCTGGGCACCACGCCAATGGGGCGGTCGCCGATCGGCATGATCGGCATGTTCGCGGTCATGCTCGTGATGGGGTTGAGCTGGTGGACCTTTGCCGTTCTGGTGGGCCTCTGCACGCGCGGCAAAGTATCGGTCGCGCCGCTGATCGTGGGTGTGTTCATCGCCACGAACGCGAAGTTCATCTACATCGTGCCGGGACTGGCGATGCTGTTCGGCTCCACCGCAGCCAGCGAACTGCTCGAGCAATCGTCGCTGGCGACGGTCGCATGGTGGCTCGTGTTCTCGATCATCGCGCAGCTTAGCTTCACGCTGATTTTCTTTATCGCGTCAACGCGAAAGTACCACCACGACGACGTTGCCGCCTTCGATCCCCTGCTGGCCATGGCGCTCGCCGCATTGAGCGGACTGGTCGGCGGTGTCGGTCTGCGCTTCTGGCGGCCGCGCGGCACGTTCCTGCAAGAAATCACCACCGTCATCGATGAGCCTTCGAACTGGCTATTCCTCACGACGATGCTCCTGACGCTGGTGCTAATCATGCCCGTGGCCAGCACCGCGTTTCATCGCGCTGTCTGGGCCCGCCGCAGGGCGCTGGACCCGCTGTTTCGCGAACGGGCTCCCATGAACTACTGGACCGGTGCGCTGCTGGCGTGCGTCCTCGGTCTTGGCGTGTTGATAGCTGTGGCCGGGCGCGACTGGAGCCGGCTGTTTGAATCGCGCATTCGGAACGACGTGGCGCTCCGCGTCGCGGCATCGCTGGCCGCGTCATTCCTCACGCTTGTGACGCTCGGCGGCATTCTTCGCTATGTGTACGCTGCGACGCCCAAGGCCGTCTGGGCGATCATTCTCTTCGTCGTGGCAACCTGGGCCATTCCACCGTTCGCGGATGCCTCGCTCGATGCGATGCGCGAACGGGATTACGAAGGACCGCGATCCACTCTCTTCACGATGTCTCCGGTCGGGACGTGGCTGTGGGCGTTTAAGCGGTTCGATGCGCCGGTGTGGCGCGGCCTGATCGTGCAGGGCCTCTTGGCGCTTGGTGCGATGTTTCTGGCGAGCCGGGCCATCTACGCGAAACAAGTGGTGAAGAATGACGAATAGTGAAGGGGGTGTGCTTGGATGCTCGCGCTCTTCGCCGAGGTGCGATCGTCGCCAGCGTCAGAATTCACAGACCCTCTTTTTTTACCTTCACACGAGTCCGTAGACCGGACAAGCTAACGGTCGGAAGGGAGTCCGCATGTCCACCCACGCCGATGTCGTTTACCTCGATCTTGTGAAGCGCGTCATGGACGAGGGCGTGTTCAAGCCTTCGCGCACCGGCGTCGACACGATCAGCCTCTTCTCGGCGCATTATCAGCTTGATCTCGCCGCCGGGTTTCCGTTGCTGACCACGAAGAAGATGAACTGGAATGCCGTGTTGCGCGAACTGCTCTGGTATCTCTCCGGCGAGAATCACATTCGCAATCTCCGGCAACACACGAAGATCTGGGACGACTGGGCCGACGCCGACGGCAACCTCGACACGGCCTATGGCTACTACTGGCGGCACTTCCCCAGCGCCGAGAAGGACGCAAGCGGGGCGTGGCGTGTGCGCGAGATTGATCAGATCCGCCATGTGATTGATTCATTGAAAAAGAATCCCGAAAGCCGGCGGCTCGTCGTGTCGGCATGGGAACCGGGCAACGCGATCCGCAGCAAGCTGCCGCCCTGTCATTACACGTTCGCGTTCCACGCGGCCAACGGACGGCTGAATTGCCATCTCTGTCAGCGGTCGGGCGACATCGCACTGGGGATTCCGTTCAACATGGCGGCCTACGCCGCGCTGACGCAGATGATCGCGCAGGAGGTGGGCATGCTGGCCGGGCGCTTCGCGCATACGATTGTCGATGCGCACATTTACGTGGCCAAGCCCGGCGCGGCGACGCAGGATCACGATCATCTCGAAGGATTGAAGCAGCAACTCGCGCGCGAGCCGTACCCGCTGCCGAAGCTGATGATCGCGCCGAAGCCATTTGACGAGCTGCGCTTCGAGGATTTTGAACTGGTCGGCTACCGCTGCCACGATCCGATTCGATTCAAGGTGGCGGTGTGACGAAATGAATCATCCGAGCCGCGACCGTTAGGGAGCGTCGAAAAACGATTCACTGGTGAGCGATCCTTCATTTGCGGATGATGACTCGATACGGAACACCGCGCGGCGCTTCCTTACGGTCGCGGCTCGGATGATTGCGACTCGCATGATTGCAGCCGAAAGAGTCGCGCCGCAAAGGCGGAAGCGAGTGCCAGGCCAAAGGCAGCAAGCTCCAGGACACTCTCATGAAAGTCATCCTCATCGTTGCCATGACGCCGCAGGGCCTGATCGGTCGCGGCGGATCGCTGCCCTGGCACGATCCGGCCGACCTCGCGCACTTCAAACGCACCACCGCCGGCCATGCCGTCCTCATGGGCCGCAAGACGTTCGAATCAATCGGCAAGCCGCTGGCGAAGCGTCACAACATCGTTCTGACGCGCGACACGGCTTGGTCCGCGGCGCAGCTCAAACGGTTCGGCGATTCGGCCAACGCGGCAACGGCGAGTCGCCGCGCACCGGACGACCCCATCCCGGCGGCCGCCCACGGCACGTTCGAGACGGCCGATTCGCTCGAGGCAGCCGTTGAATCATGCCGGAGGCGCGGAGAGGACGCCGTGTTCGTGATCGGCGGCGCGCAAGTCTACGCCGCGGCGTTGCCGCGCGCGGATGAGTTGATTGTCACGTGGATGCATCGCCCCGAGGCCGAGGGCGACACGTACTTCCCCGAATGGAACAAGGCCGACTGGACCGCGACACCCGTCGCGAATGACGCGGGGCTGGACATCGTCCGCTACGCGCGCCGAGTTTAGAGGCGATCTCCTTTCCCGGGCGATGCGATCCCATCACCACAACGTGGGATCTTTGGGGAATCGGTCCAGCCCGTCGATGACGCCGTCGCCGTCAATGTCGGGATTGTTGTCGTCGGCATCGAGGCCCGCCGGCAGACCATCGCTGTCGGCGTCGACGTCTTCATCCACGCCGGTGTGATCCCCGTAGGGGTCGCCGTTGTCGTAGTCGGGGTCATTGCCGTCAGGAATGCCGTTGCCGTTCGCGTCGCCGTTGAGCGGGTAGGCGTCCTCGGCATCGACGATGCCGTCGCCATCGGAATCGGTCTCGTAGCCGTCAGGGATTCCGTTGCCGTTGACATCGGGATTGAACGGGTCGCTGTCCGCCCCGTCTGGGATGCCGTCCCCGTCGATGTCGGGGTTGCCGGGGTTGGGGTCGTCCGAGTCGAACAGCCCGTCGCCGTCGGAATCGGTCTCCTGGCCATCCGGCACGCCGTTGTTGTTGGCATCGGGATTGAGCGGATACGAATCCAGCAGATCGGGGATGCCGTCGCCGTCGGCATCATTGCCGGTGTTGTCGGGATCGACATTGTTTGGGATGCCGTCGTTGTCCCAGTCGTCGTCGAGGCCGTCGATGATGCCGTCGTTGTCGGCGTCGGGGTTGTTCGGAAACGGGTCGAACGTGTCGGGGATGCCGTCGCCGTCGGAGTCGGTCATCTGTTGCAACTGCTCGAGTGTGACGGGCGGCAACGTCTGCCCGCCCAACGCGCTCAACAGGCCCGAGACGTTTTCAGCGCCGCTGCCGCACCCAACTGCAAGCAACGTTGCAATCAACAGGGCAAACGATAAGTACAACGGGCGCAAACGGCCGACACGCGGAGCGCGGCGCGACGTGCGCGAGGAGGTAAGATCCAGGTTCATCGCGGTACTCACAATCGGGTGCAGAGTCCGATCTTCCGGGCGCGCCTCCGAATCGGGCATCGCCGCACACCAAGTATCAGATACAAATCGGCGCCGCGCGACGTGAAACATGGGGTTGCGCCATATTGAAGGTAATGCGTACGGCTGGCGACGACTTTTCAGGACCCGACCGCTGAATCGGACTCGCCTGCCGCCGAGCTTGGTCGAATCGCCCGAAGGTGTTATAATCTTGTCGACGCACTTGCGGAGTCGTTTGATGCCTGCCGCCCCCAAATCTCTGGTCGCACCGGACAAGGCCGCGCCCGAATCGTCGGCCCTGCGCGATCAGGTTGCAGACATCATTCATCAGCTTCGGCCGGCTGTTCAAAGCGACGGCGGCGACATCGAGCTGGTAGACATCACGCCGGAAGGCGTGGTCCGCGTACGATTGCACGGCGCCTGCATCGGCTGCCCCTCGGCGGCCATGACGCTCAAGATGGGCGTCGAGGCTTCATTGAAGAAGCACCTGCCGCAGGTTCGCGAAGTGGTCTGCGTCTAGATAACGCCAGGATAATCGTAACAACGTAATCCCGAACTACTGCACCGCCGTTAGCGCGGGATCGTCGATTCTTTCCAAAGCCCCAGGTATTTACCTGGGGCTTGTTTTGCGTCGAATACAAGTTGCCATTCGCAATCCACTGTTTGCACGCCCTCTTGACACGTCCAGCGCATCTCTCTATCATGCCACCGCTGATTTGAGGAAAGTCCCATGTTCCAGCGGTACTCCATCATTCTTGCCACGGCCAATCAGCCCACGCTGATTGCGCCGGACATTGTAATGACAGGAGCTTCCTAGGCTGGGACGATCCGCGATCTCGCGCGAAACATGTTCACCGGCCCTGGAAGACCAACCTTCCAGGGCTTTTTTTTTGGAACGCAAGACGTATGAGTAATCAGTCCGTGCCGCTGCCGACCGCCGAGCAACCCAACCACGTGGGCCTCCGTGCCGACATGCGCGCCTTGATCATTCTCGCGCTGCCGATCATCGGCACCAAGGTCTCCCACTTCGCGCTGGGCCTGACCGACTTCATCGTTGTCTCGCGCCTCGGCACCGAAGCCACCGCCGCGATCAGCCCCAGCACGTTTTTCCTGTTCATCATCCTCTGCCTCGGCATGGGCCTGTCCAACGCCGTGCAGACGTTCGCCGCGCAGTCGCTCGGTCGCGGCCGGCCCGCCGAAGGCGCCGCGTACGCGTGGCAGACGTTTTACATCGGCGCGGCGTTCACCGCCCTGGTGCCGTTGATCAACTCGGCCCTGCCCGCGTTCTGGGCGACGGTCGGGCACGCGCCCGCCGTGCAGGAGATGGAAATTGCCTATTGTCGCATTGTGATGTGGTCGATCGGCCCGGCCATCCTCTGTACCGGACTGGAATCGTTCTTCAACGGCGTGCACCATCCGAAAGTGGCCATGCATTCGGTGCTCGTGGCCGTCGTGCTGAACATCTTTGCCGACATCGGCCTGGTCTTCGGAAAGTTCGGCCTGCCGCGGATGGGGATCGAGGGCGCGGCCTGGGCCACGCTGATCTCGTGGCTCGTGCGCGCCGTGATGCTCACGGCGATCTTCCTGTCGCGCGAGTACCACCGGCAGTTCGCCTCGCGCGCGGGGTGGCGATTCGACCTGTCGCGCCAGCGCGGCATCCTGAACATCGGCGCGCCGGCCAGCATCCAGTGGACCCTCGACGTCGCATCGTGGTTTGTGTTCCTCGCCTGGCTCATGGCAGGGTTTGACACCGCCACCCTCGCGGCGACCAACATCGCCATCCAGTACATGCACGTTTCATTCATGCCTGCCATCGGCGTGGGCATTGCCGTCAGCACGCTCGTGGGCAACGCGATCGGCGAGAAGCAGCCGGAGCTGGCCTTGCGCCGGGTCCGCGCGTGCATGTGGATCACGGGTGTGTACATGGGCGTCGTGGGCATCGGTTTCTGGGTGTTCAACGATTCGCTGATGCGGATTCTCTCGTCCGATGCTGCGGTGATTGCCGTCGGCGCGGGAATCCTCATCTGGGCGGCCGTATTTCAGGTCTTCGACGCGGCGTGCATCACCTACACCTGCGCCCTGCGCGGCGCGGGCGACGCGAAGTGGCCGGCCGTCGTGGTCATTCTCAATTGCTGGATCCTGTTCATCGGCGGCGGCTGGCTCGCGACGAAGCTGCTGCCCGGTTGGCTGCATCACGGCCCGTGGATGACCTGCACGCTTTACATTATCTTCCTCGGCGTGCTGATGTACGGTCGCTGGCAGGGCGGAAAATGGCGGAAGATCGACATTTTCGCGCACCAGCGCGAGAGTGATTCAGAAATCACCGAGCCGAAGGAACTCCAAAGCGAGCCGCGAGCTTCAGCTCGCGCGGCCGATCAAGCGGACGTGAACGACTCTCCTGCGAACCCATCGCCGCGCGGACTGAAGCCCGCGGCCCATTGAGGTTTGCTAAACGTATTTGAGACAATCGCATGTTCAACGAAGTCCCCAGTCAACTCGACTTCCCCGCGATGGAGAAGCGCATCCTCGCCTACTGGCAGGCCGACAACGTCTACCAGCGGTCGCTCGACGCGCGACAGGGTTGCAAGCCGTTTGTCTTCTTCGAAGGCCCGCCGACGGCCAACGGCCTGCCGCACCCCGGCCACTGCCTCACCCGCGCCATCAAGGATCTGTTTCCTCGATACAAGACCATGACGGGCCACCTCTGCACGCGCAAGGGCGGCTGGGACACGCACGGCCTGCCGGTCGAAGTCGAGGTTTGCAAAGAGCTTGGCATTCATACAAAAGAAGAGATCGAGGCCTACGGCGTCGAGGCGTTCAACCGCAAGTGCCTCGAAAGCGTCTTTCGCTACACGCGCGAATGGGAGGAAATGACCCGGCGACTGGGCTTCTGGGTCAACCTCGAAGAGGCCTACGTCACGTATCACCAGTCGTACGTGGAAAGCGTCTGGTGGTCGCTCAAGAGTCTGTTCGACGCCGGGCTGCTCTACCAGGGGCACAAGATCGTCTGGTGGTGGGCGCAGGGCGGCACCGCGCTGTCATCCGGCGAGGTGGGCCAGGGTTATCGCGAGGTGGACGACCCCAGCGTGTTCGTGCGTTTTCCGCTCGTGGAGGATCAGCGGTTCCACCAAGCGCTCGCCGCTTTGGACAACGAGCCGCGGGCTTCAGCCCGCGCGGCCGACCAAGCAGGAGTGAACGATTCCCTCGTGGATTCAGCGCCGCGCGGGCTGAAGCCCGCGGCTCGTTATTCGCTCCTCGTCTGGACGACGACGCCGTGGACCCTGCCGAGCAACATGTTCGCGGCGGTGCACAAGGATTTCGACTACGCCGTCGTGCACGACAGCGAGACCGGCGAGCGGCTGATCTTCGCCGCGGCGCTGGTCGAGCAAATCGCCAAGAAGGTGAAGAAGACCGACGCGTGGAAGATCGAGCGGACGGTGAAGGGAGCTGACCTGCTGGGGTTGAGCTATCGCCCGCCGTTTGACTTGTACCGCAAGAGCGCGGCGAAGAAGCACGTCGCTCACGCGAGCGCGACGGACATCCTCGGCGATTACAAGCCGGAACTCGCCGCCGGCGGCGCGGACTACGCCTGCTGGCGCGTGCTGCATGCCGATTTTGTGACGCTCGAATCAGGCACGGGCCTCGTCCACGAAGCGCCGGCGTTCGGCGAAGTGGACTTCGACCTGATGAATCAGGAGCGCAAGCGTTTCACGAATCCCGCGAGCATCCCGCTGCTCTGCGCCGTCGCTCCGAACGGCACGTTCACCGACGAAGGCCCCGAGTATTGCCGCGGCCGCTGGGTGAAGGAGTGCGACAAGGACATCTGTCGCGATCTGAAGGAGCGCGGCTTGCTGTTGCACCAGGAGCAGTACCGCCACGACTACCCGTTTTGCTGGCGGGCCGATGAAGACCCGCTCATTCAATACCCGCGCAGGAGCTGGTTCATCCGCACGACGCAGTTTCGCGATGCGATGCTCGCCAACAATGAGAAGATCAACTGGCTGCCCGAACACATCAAGGAGGGGCGATTCGGCAACTTTTTGCGCGACAACGTCGACTGGTCCCTCTCGCGCGAGCGCTACTGGGGCACGCCGCTGCCGATCTGGGTCTGCGAATCGTGCGGCCACATGGAAGCCGTCGATTCGTACGAATCGCTGTCCGCGAAATCGGGCGTGGCGGGTTTGGATGTGTGGGAGAAGGCGAAGGCCGCCGAGCCGTCGCTCTCGGATCATCTAAAAATCCACAAGCCGTACATCGACGCGGTGACGTTTGCATGTCCGAAGTGCGCGCACGATCGACAGGCCGCGCGGGCTGAAGCCCGCGGCTCGCTGGGGAATGATGCGTCAGCGAGGATGAAGCGCGTTCCGGAGGTGATTGACTGCTGGTACGACAGCGGAGCGATGCCGTTTGCGCAGTGGGGCTGGCCGCACAAGAATCATGAAATGTTCCTAAGTCAATTTCCCGCTGATTTTATTAGTGAGGCACTCGATCAGACGCGCGGTTGGTTTTATTCGCTAACAGCTATTAGCGTGATGCTTTTCAGCTCTGCTCATATGAAGTCTCAGATGGAGCGCAACATCATCGACGCGAAGGCAAAGGGTGTGCCCGATGAACGTCTCAAGATGATGCAGGACATGATAGCGCAATGGGAGAAAATCCTTGCTGAGCCTCGCGGACGAGATGTCAAATCCGTATCAATGGCCAAAGGGCTTGATGGATCAATCAACAGTGTCAACATGACTGCGCCTTATCCCTTGCCATTCCGCAATTGCATCGTCCTCGGACTGCTCATGGGCGAAGACGGCCTGAAGATGTCCAAGAGCAAGAAGAACTACAAGGAGCCGACGTACATCTTCGATCACGAAGGCGCCGACGCGATGCGCTGGCTGTTCTTCAGCGGTCAGACGCCGTGGACGAGCATCCGCTTTCAGGAGAGCGCCATCGCCGAGGGCCAGCGCGAGTTTCTTATTCGCCTGTACAACTGCTACAGCTTTTTCGTGATCTACGCGAACATCGACCGGTGGACACCCAACGAGCCGCGGGCTTCAGCCCGCGCGGCGACGTCGACGGGAGCGCCGTCCGGCGAATTCCGATCCGAACTCGACCGCTGGATCTTGAGCGAGCTGGCGCAGTGCAGCGTGCGTGTCTTCGATGCGATGGAGGCATACGACAACTTCACGGCAGCGCGGACGTTGAGCGCCTTTGTCGATGCGCTGTCAAACTGGTACATCCGCCGCAGCCGAGACCGCTACTGGAAATCGGCGATGGATGCCGACAAGCACAGCGCCTACGCGACGCTGTACGAATGCCTCGTGACGGTGTCGAAACTGATCGCGCCGTTCACGCCGTTCATCGCCGAGGAGATGTATCAAAACCTGGTGGTTCAAGGCGCGAAAGATCCTGGCGCCGCTCGTGCTGAAGCCCGCGGCCCGTTGCTGCCGTCGAGCGTACACCTGTGCGATTATCCCGTCACCGACGAGACGCGCGAGGCAGCGCGCGCGCGGATCGACGTTGCGCTCAACGAGGAAATCGAACTCGTTCGGCAACTCGTGTCCTGCGGCCGCGCGGCGCGGGCGGCTTCGAAGCTGCGCGTGCGGCAGCCGCTGGCGACGATGGAACTGTTCCACCGGCGGGCGGATGTGGTGCGCAAGTACGAAGCCGTCATCTGCGACGAGTTGAACGTCAAGCGAATTGAGTTCAAGGACTCGGCCGCCATCGCGGAGTACGTGACGTACGAATTGAAGCCCGACTTCCGCAAGATCGGCCCCAAGCACGGGTCGCTCGCGCCGAAGATCAAGGCGGCCCTGGCGGCGCAGAAGGACGTGGATGCCCTCGTTCGGCAGTTGGAGCAGGGGGGCGCGTGCAGGATCAGCGTCGCCGGGCAGGATGTGGAGCTGACTTCCGAGGAGATGCTCGTCGAGCTGCACGCAAAGGAAGGCTTCGCCGCGGAGCGGGTGCCGGGCTGCGGCATCCTCGTGCTCGATACGCACCTGACGCCGGCATTGCTGGATGAGGGCATGGCCCGCGACCTGGTGAACCAGATTCAACAGGTGCGGAAGAACCTCAATCTCCGTTACGAGCAGCACATCGACCTTGCAATCCTCGGTGACGCGGACATCCAGCGTGTGCTGAAGGCGCATGGCGACACGATCCGCGGCGAAACGCTGGCGGATTCGCTGCGTGATGCGCCGCTGCACGACGTGGAGCCTGCGCGCGTGGAGGTCGATGGGCACGCCGTGGAAATCTACGTGCATCATCTGTGACCCGCCTCGTATTGGATTCCGCCTTGCAACTTGCGGCGCAGCCATTAACTTCCTCGTCCCTCCGTCAACCTGGCGGCGGAAGAAGTTAAAGCGGAATTGGATCCCGAAGCAGCAAGAGGATTGAAGCGCGCATGGGAAAGTTCACCGCACGCACGGCTGACAAGTTCGTGCTCTACCAGGAATCGGTTCAATCGCCCGAGGCAGAGATTGATTTCATCGACCGCGTTTACCGGAAAGAATACGGGCATCTGCCAACCCGCTTCCGCGAGGACTTCTGCGGCACGGCGCTCATCTCCTGCGAATGGGCGCGCCGGCGGCGCGAGAACGTCGCCTGGGGCGTGGACCTCTGCGCCGACACGCTCGATTGGGGCCGCAGGAACAACCTGTCAAAGCTGACGGGCGAACAACAACGGCGCATCCACCTGCTGCGGCGCAACGTTTTGCATGTAAAGCAACCGAAGGTCGATGTCGTCGGCGCGTTCAACTTCAGCTTCTTCGTCTTCAAGACCCCGGAACTGCTGACGGCGTACTTCACGCAGGTGCGCCATTCGCTTTCGCGCGACGGCTTGTTCGTGCTCGATTCCTACGGCGGCTGGGAGTCGCAGAAAGTCATGCAGGAACGCACGCGCTACAAGGGCTTCACCTACGTCTGGGACCAGGCCGCATACGACCCGACCAACGACGACACGACCTGCCACATTCACTTTGAGTTTCCCGACGGCACGAAGATGAAGCGCGCGTTCACCTATGACTGGCGGCTATGGACGATCGGCGGAATCCGCGACTGCCTCCGCGCCGCGGGATTCAAATCGTCGCACGTCTATTGGGAAGGCACGGGCCGTGATGGCGAGGGCAACGGCGTTTTTCGCCGGGCCGAACGCGCCGAGAATTGCCCCGGCTGGCACGCGTACACGATTGCGCTGCCGTAGTCGCACCTACGATAGGCAAACAACGAGCCGTTCGTAGGGTGCGTCCTCGACGCACCAGGAACCTGCACAGCGCGCTCTACGCCAGGAACCCTTCCAGCTGCGCCGTAATCTCCCCCGCCCCCATCGACTCCCCCGCGTTGAGCCGTGCGAGAATCTCCGCCACGCGCGCCTTGCCGGTCTCCTTCTTCAAGTCGAGCAGAAACCCGTCGAAGACATGCTCGCCAGCCATCGCGCGATTGATCTCCTGCTCCTTGTTCTTCTCTTCCAGCTCGGTGAAGTACACCACGCGATACGCCCGGCCGTAGCCCGCTTCGCGATAAATCTCAAACATCGTTCGGTCGCTGGTTGCCATGCCCGATACGTTAACCAGCGCGGGCCAATCGGACAACGCGACGCCGAAAGAGCCGATCGCGAGAGGCCCGGATTTGCCGCGGCAAGTGATCGCAGCGACGCCATCCCGCCTGGCAGGATGATCGGTGCATCGCAGACGCCCCGGCTTGGCTTGCCGAGTCGCCACCGCCGATATAGCTGCTAAGGAGTACCGATCTTATGTTTCAGCGATTGCATCGCCTGTTGAATCAGGGTTTGTTCGGGATCGTGATGGGTGTCGCCGCCGGCTGCGCGCCGACGGGCAGCTTCAAGGTGACGGCGCTGCCCGCCGACCTGTCGCTCAAGGAGCGCATGGTCATCACCGAGTCGGTCTGGGAATCCAACCGCATCGCACTGATCGAGGTCTCCGGCATTCTGATGAACAGCCATCAGATGGGTTTATTCTCCGAGGGCGAGCATCCTGTTTCGCTGCTGGTCGAGAAGCTTCAGGCCGCGGCGAAGGACGACCGCGTGAAAGCCGTCGTCCTGCGCATCAACTCCCCCGGCGGCAGCGTGACGGCGAGCGACACGATGTACGAAGAACTCCTCGCGTTTCGGAAAAAGACGAAGAAGCCGGTGATCGCTTATTTTCAGGATGTCTCCGCAAGCGGCGCATATTATCTTTCCTGTGCCGCTGACGAGATCGTCGCACAGCGAACAAGCGTGACCGGCTCGATCGGTGTCATCATGCAGATGATGGATGTCTCGGGCACGATGGGAAAGATCGGCATCGTGACGGACGCGATCACCTCGGGCGCGTTCAAGGACGCCGGCTCGCCGCTTCGAAAGATGAAGCCCGAAGAGCGCAAGGTGTTTCAGGACCTGGTCGACGGCTTCTATAATCAATTTGTCGATATTGTCGCCGCCGGCCGGCCCAAGCTGTCGCGCGATCAGATCGTGAAACTGGCGGACGGCCGGGTATACAACGCCCCGCAGGCCTTGGAGGCGGGCCTGATTGATCGAATCGGGACGCTGGACGATGCCCTGACCGCCGCGAAGACCCGTGCCAACATAAAGCGTGCAAACGTCGTGGTTTACCACCGCCCGTTGGATTGGACGCCGAATATCTACGCCCGCGGAGGACCGGAAAGCCCGGCAAATGTTAACGTTTTCAATCTTCAACTGCCTTCGCTCTTTACAGGAGGCCCCCGTTTCATGTATATTTGGCGTGTGGAAGGGTAGGGTCGTGGCAGAATCGTCGTGCGGTAAGGCCTTTGCAATTCATGTGTTGCGGATAGCCGTCGTCTGACATCTCCCGCAACTGGCTAGAATCCCGCGGCGAAAAAGGCGTCAGTCTGCCAAGCCCAGGTGGGAATGCCTTTCGTCAGGAGCGGTATCTCTATGCCGCTGCGGATGAAGTGTACATCCTGTGGCAAGGATCTTTCGCTTGATCCGGTCTTCGCCGGAGCGAGCTGCAAATGTCCGCGCTGTCGCAATGTGTCACACGTTCCGCGCGCCGGTGAAGATTCTCCTGCGCGGCCCTCGCAGCGCCCCGCCGCGCCGCCTCTCGCGGCCTCGGTTCCAACTCGAATCAAAACCCGCGCTGGCGCCCCCGCACGCTCTTTGGGCAGCCAGGCTGCGAAGCCGACACGATGGTCGTCAGCGAGATACCTTCCTCGCACGCTGACGGCCAAACTTCTCACGGGTGGAGCGGCGGCGTGCATGTTCGTCGGTGTCGGTCTGACGGTGTGGCTGTGGACCGGCGAAGGTCGGAGCGAGCCGCCGACAATTGTCGCCATGACGCCCCCGGTTGTCGCGACGCCGATTGAGCCGTCGCCGCCCGCCCCGTGGGATCCGAAGACCGCCATCCTTGAGTCGGATCCAAAAGTCAGCTACTTCGGCTTGCCGCTTGAAGGCAAGACCATCGGCCTCGTCGTCGACAACGATCGCACGATGGCTCCGTTCATTGACCGCCTCGCCGCCGTGACCAACTCCCTGACTCGCTCGGAGCATCTTCAGGGCAGGCGGTTCGGAATCGTCCGCCCCGTCAATCGCGACCGCAGCAACATCGTCGAAGTCGCCGAGCCGTCGGGCGATCTTGAGGGCGCCCGCGGTGTACTGGTCTCCCGCGTTCCCACGGGCGACACCGATCTGCCTCGCGCCCTGCTGACTACGCGCGGCTGGTATGCCGATCAACTGTTCCTCGTGTTGAGCAAACCGGTTGACGATGTGCAGATGGCCCTGTTGACGCAGGCCGCGGAGCAGTCCGGAGCCGTCACCCACGTGGTCGCACTGGGGCAGGCCGCCACGCAGGATCTCACGCCCATTGCCGACGCCACCGGCGGGCGATTCATCCCCGTGACCGACGACCTGCTCGACGATCTCGTTCGCCGCAGCGAATAGCGCCGGCTTCTTCGGTTCGTTTGATCCCCGTTGTAAACCCAAACGCTCATCGCAACGGTGCGAGTCCGCGCATGCGCCGAATCATCGCGATCTGCCCGCCGTGAAACGTCTCGTGCGCGCCGGCCATCGCCGCGGCCCCGGCGCAGTCGCTGAACATCGGGTGCGGATCGCCGGCCGTCGGGCGCGCCAGCATGGCGTTGTCCATCGAGCGGATGAGCTGCAGCGTGCTCTCCTGCGTTTTGTGGAAAAACGTTTTGATTTCGCCGAGCGGCGGGTAGCCCGCCGGGCCGTTGGTGGGTTTCGACGCGCGCCCGAACAATTTCAGATACGGCTCCGGCGCGAACTCGGTGAACGACTTGCCGAAACAGCGCACGTGAACCAGACCGATCTGCGACACGGCGAGGTGCGCCACCTGCCACGCGACGTGACCGAAGTCCGGGATTGGGCAGTCGTACCACGACGATTCCGGGATATCGCCGAGCAGGCTAAGCGTCCAATGGCGGGCGAGGTTCAGTCGATTGGCCAACAATTCGGCGACGTTCATGCGTAGGCTCCTTGCGAAACAAAGTGGCGTTGCGTCGATGCCGTGCGGCATTTTATCCGCTCCCGGCTGCGCTGGCCAAAGCGTCGAACCATGCATGGCATCGCGCCGGACGCGTGCGTAGAATCCCCCCATGCAAACTGCTGTCACGCTCGCCGTCGTCGCATGCGCCGCGGCGGTCCTGATCCGCCGAATCGTGCAGGGGCTTCGCCGCCCGTCCGATTGCGGCACGTCCTGTGGCTGCACCGCCTCAAATCGTGCAAGTGGGCAATCGGCCGAAGCGAACCGACTGGGCACGCGCCGTGAATTGATCGATGTCCACGTGGCCGGTCGACCGGCGAATGAGGGTCGCGACCGTGTCTCTTGAACTGACTCAAACATCGCTGGCAGGGAAGACAGTGTTGGTGACCGGCGCGGGGCGCGGCATCGGCCGGGCGATCGCGCGGCGGCTCGCGGCGGCCGGGGCAAACGCAGCGTGCGTGTCACGCAATGCGGATCAGATTCAACAGACGCGCGACCTTGTGACGCAGCAGGGCGGACGGGCGCTGGCCGTGGTCGGCGATGTGTCGAACGAGGCCGACGTGCAGCGGATCGTGGAGGCGACGCGCGCGACGCTGGGGCCGATCGACGTACTCATTAACAACGCGGGGTTTGCGTACTTGAGCACGCTGGTGGAATTGCAGCCGCAGGCGTTCGAACACCTGCTGTCGGCCAACGTGCGCTCGGTTTATCTGTGCACCCGGGCGGCCTGGCCCGATCTTGTGCGGCAGCGCGGCGCGGTGATCAGCATCTCTTCGATGGCGTCGTTCGATCCGTTTCCCGGGTTGGCGGCCTACGGCGCGACAAAGGCGTTTGTCAATTTATACACGCGCGGCCTGGCGGCCGAAGGCGCGCCGCACGGCGTGCGGGCTTACGCCGTCGCACCCGGCGCCGTCGAGACCGACATGCTCCGCGGCGCGTTTCCGGAATACCCCGTCGAGCAGACCCTCGCCCCCGACGACGTGGCAGCGCTGGTGGAAGCGCTGCTCTCGCCGGCCTGTCGCCACATCAGCGGGCAAACGATTCCGATTAACAAGAAATGATCAGTTGCCAGTGGCCAGTGATCAGTGGGCAGCGGCCATTGATCGGGTGGCATGGCGGCGGCTTCTGGCGGCCATCGTGGTCGAACGTGCAACCGCGTCGACTCGTCGCCGGAACCGACTCATTGATTCGCAACGCCACGAACGGGCGTCAGTCAGGCGTAATGCGCTTTGAGCTTCTTCTTCCAGCGGCTCGGATGGCGATCGTCATCCGAAGCGTCCACTGGCTTCTGCGCCGGCTCGCGCGCGGGAGAATCAACCGGCGCGGCCTGTCCGCGGGGGCACGATCCGCAGCCGCTGTCCGGCTGGGGAGGAGGCGTGGAAGGGGAATTGCGATACACCGGCGAACCGGGGCGCGCGGGCACGAGGTCCGGCAGCGGGGCGTTGAGATTGCGCGGCGCGCTCACGCGGTTTGGCGACGCTCGGTAGGTTCCCTGCGAACTGCCCTTGCTCGAAGATCGATAACTCGTCGATCCGCCGGTGCCGACATTGCTTCGATAACCGGGTGTCGAAGAGTAGCCCGACGTGGATCGATTCCCCGGTGGCGAACCATTTCGATAGCCTGACATCGGCCTGGATTGCGGAGACATCGCCATGTCCGCATCGCGCGCGGGATAACAGCCGACCGCGAGGCAGGCCAGTCCAATCGCTGCGAGCCGAAGAACCGGCGTCCCGCGCGGCAAGTTTCGATGTCGCGCGAAATAACTTGCGTGAACGGTGATCTGATTGCGAAGAAGTACGTGCCCCATCGCCCTGTCCCCCCACCTTGGCCGGTCGAAGCGATGACTCGCCGGCTTGTGTGAATCCGCTCCGGGTGTTCGATTCGCGACGGTCTGGTGCCCGCGTCGCATGGCGGCATCGATTACCCGGCCGGCCTTACCTGCATTTTCAGTATTGAAAATGCCGGTCAGACCGCCAACGCAATCCTCATCGAACGGCAGTGCTGGCGGGTTGACTTCTACCGGGCTGCGAAAGGGACAGGCTTTGCAGCAGGGTCTGGAGTGACGTTGCTATCGGGGCATCGCTGTATGAGTACCGTTAACTCGTTCCTGATCGATGCCACCGTGAATGGTGTCCTGCGGGGCGCTACGTCGCGCGCTGGCCATGCCACATGCTGACTGCCCGCAAGACGGATATTTGCCCGATAAGAAGGTAACGAAAGAGGCGGCTGCCCATTGCGCGTCGCCTGCCCGATCCGTCACCCAAGTGCGAAGTTCATTCACATGCTGATTGCCCGGTTTGCCATTTCTGCCATTTCCATCCTGTCGCTCGGTGGAACGATCACAATCGCAAGCCCCGCTCCCAATCGCCCGGCAAGCATCGAGTCGCACGAAGCGCCGCGGACCGAGCAAGCGGATCGCACCAGCGAGTCGCAGGGGTCGGAGGTTCAACCAGATACCGCACCCGCATCGCCCATCGTCAAATCCCGAACCGTTCGCGTCGGTTTTCAGACAATGGAAGGCCAGGCGGCGCCCAACTCCGCCGAGTTGTGGTTCACCGCGGATCACGGACGCACATGGACCAAGGCGCACGATGCGACCCTTGAGTCGGGCGCGGTTCGATGCGCCCTCCCCGGCGACGGCGAATACGGCTTGTTCCTGGTGCTTCACAACGACGCAGGGCCGTCCTCCGATGCGCCGAAGCCGGGCATCGCGCCGCAGACCTTCATCCGCGTCGATGCAACGTCGCCGGAAGTGCAGCTCTTGAGCCTCGCGGCCGATCCGGATTTCCCCGTGAATCGCGAAGTGCACCTTCGCTGGCGAGCGGCCGACGCGGCACTGGCCGACCGCCCCGTCGCGATCGACTGGAGGACAGAAGCCTCCAAGACCTATCGCCGAATCGCCGACGGGCTCCCCGACATTAGCGCGTACCGCTGGACCGTGCCCGGCGAAGTGAGCGGCCGCGTGGAGATTCGCCTGACGGCGCGCGATCGCGCGGGCAACGTCGGTCAATACGTTTCCGACCGGCTGCTCATCACCGCCGACGGCGCGCGGGTTCGCGGTGCGGAGGAGTCCGCCGCCGGGCGCGACTTGGCGGATTCGCGTGCAGCCGTTGAAGGAATCGGCGTCAAGAATCCACTGCTTGCACCAGCGGAGCCGATCCCCGCCGAGCGCCTCACGCCTGCCGGTGAACCGGACGCCGGCGCGACACGTGTCGATGTGAAGACCAGTCGCGACGCGAAGAAGCGATTCGATCTGGGAACTTACCACCGGCTTCGCGGGGAGTACGACCTTGCCGTCGTGCGGCTGCGCGAAGCGTTGAAACTCGACCCGAACATGGTCGACGCATGGCACGACCTGGGCGGGATTCTCATTCTCCAGGGGCGGCAGGAGGATGCGGAGCGCGCCTTCAAGACGGCCCTGGCCAAGGCGCCGCAACATGTGCCGTCGCTTCGCGGGCTGGCACTTGTTCAGGCGCGACGCGGCGATTACAACTCTGCTCGAAAGACGCTCGACGACGTGCTCGCCGCATCCCCCGACGACGTGGAAGGATTGCTCGCTTCGGGAGATGTCGCCCTGTTCAGCGGCGACCGTGAATCGGCTCGCGAGGCGTGGACTCGCGCGGCGGCCCATGCGGCGTCCGACCCCGACGCTCGCCGGCGAGCCGAAAAGCGGCTGGAACTGTATCCGCCGCGCCCGGCCGTCGCGGCGCCCTGACGAAAGCCCAACCGTGGCCACGCGAAAACCCACCCCCGCGCCGCTCGCCGCTGACGCGTCGAAAGGCCCGCTGCCGGTGTATGTCATCTTCGGGGCGGATTCATTCCTCCGACTCGAAGCGCTGCAGCGCATCCTGCGCGAGGTGCTCGGCGACGAGCCCGACGCGATGGCCCTCGCGGAGTATGAGGGGCCGTCGACCACGATCACCACCGTGCTGGACGAGCTGCGCACGCCGTCGCTGCTCGCACCGCGTCGCGTCGTCCTCGTGCGCGATGCGGATGATCTGCTCAAAAGCGACCCCGAGGCGAAGATCACCAACCGCGAGTTAATGGAAAAGTACCTCGGCGCGCCGACGCCCACGGGCATTCTTATTCTCGTCTGCCGCTCGTGGGCGAAGACCACGCGCCTGTACAAACTCGTCGACAAGATCGGGCGCAACTTTGCCTGCGACCCGCCCAAGCCGCAAGAGATCCCCACGTGGCTCGTCGCACGGGCCAGGTCCACCTACGGCGTCTCGCTCGATTCCGCCGCTTCGCGCCGGCTCGCCGAATTGGTCGGCTCCCGGCTGGGCATCCTCGATATGGAGCTGGCCAAGCTGGCGACATTTGTCGCACCGCGCACCGCGATTGCGCAATCGGACGTCGAGCAGATGGTCGGCGCGACGCGAGAAGAAGTCATCTTCCGAATCACCGATGCCGTCACGCGCGGCGACGCCCCGGCGGCCCTGGCCATCTGGGATCAGGTTCTCGCCACCGACCGCAGCGCGCCCTACCGGGCGGTCGGCGGGCTGGCTTACGCATTCCGGCGACTGGCCGAAGCGAAGAATCTCGTGGAGCAGGGCGTCCCCGCGATGGAAGCGGCCCGGCGACTGCGAATCTGGGGCGATTACGGCCTTGAACGGCAGCTGGCCCGATTTCCTCTCGCCCAATGGTACGATCATCTGTTAAAGTTGCTGAAAATCGACCTCGACGCCAAGACCGGTCTTGGCGACGTGCAGACGAATGTTGAGAAACTGGTCATCGGTTTGAGCCGGCCCACCCGGCCGGCCGCGCGAGCCTGACGAACCGCTTGAGGACGCTGCTTATGTCGCGAATGTGGAACACTCGCCTGGGATTTCTGATGGTCGCCGCGTGCATCGGCGTGATGGCCGGGTGCTCGGGCGGTTCGATGTCGGACTGGGACTGGTTCGGCATGAAGAAGAAGGAGGAGAAGCCCAAGACGCGCGCGACCGCCGGCACGAACCGGCCTTCGTCCGGCGAATCCACGGCGGCCGCGCCGGCCAAGACCGGCGCCGACGACGCCAAGGCGCGCGAGGTGGATCAGAAAGTCGAGCAATACGTCAGCTCGATGAATCCGCGCTATCAGCAGGGCTATGAGAGCAACGATTTCAACTCGAAGATCCGTCGGCAGGAAGACCCGAACCGCAACACGCGCATCCAGCAGACCGCCACGCGCCATCGCAACGGCGACACCGGACCGGATCGCACGCTGCCTGATGACAGCAATATGACCCAACCCGCTTCGCCTGACGCATCGCCCGTCTACGGCGCGCGAACGGCGGAACCTGGCTCGACGCCGGCGACGAATGAACCGCCGACGAAGAACGATTCTCCGACAGGAGATGCCGCCGACGGCCGGCCGCAACTGGCGGACCCGGGCGACGCGAATGATCCGCTTGTGAAGCCGCAACCCGCGATGCAGCGTGAAGACGGCGCGACCAAGCCGACTGCATCGGGCGCGGAACGGCCAAGTCCGGCGAACAAGCCGGCGGGCGTGGCTCCCGGCACGACCGGCAAGCCCGCGACGGAGGATGAGCCGCTCGATGACGAACTCGACGCGAGCGAGGCTGACGCGCCGGCCGCTGCATCGAAGGAAGCGAAGAGTGAGACCGCGCCGGGTATTGCGAAGCGCCCGCCGGTCATTACCAACTTGAGCGTTGAGGCGTCGGACGAGCCGATGGCCAAAAAGCCGGACGCACCGACCGAGGGCGCATCGACTCCCGCGAGCCTGTCGCCGCAAAAAGAGACGGTGATCGTCGATACGCTCAAGCAGCGCATCGAGGAGCAGGAGGCGAAGGTCTCGGCCGACCCGAACAACGTCGAGGAGCAATTCCGCCTTCGGATTCTGTATCTCGCAAGCGGGCAGGATGAGAAAGCCCTCGCCGCCATCGACGGCATCAACGCCGACGTGCTGGAGATCATGCGGGCGCAGCTTTCGGCGCTGATGACGGCGCGGTCCAGCGCGCAGCGCGATCCGGCGACCTGGGCAAACCGCCAGTTCGAGGCGATTGAAAAGCTGCGCCACCTCGTGGCCGAGCGGGCCGACCTTCGTGTGAGTAAGGTCGTCATTTGCCGGTCGATCTCGCAGTTCGGGCAATACGAGCCGATCGACCCGCCGACGTTCAAGGTCGGCGCCGAGTCGCGGTTCCTGCTTTATGTGCCGATTGAGAACTTCAAGTGCGAGCGGACCGAGTCGGGCCAGTTTCGCACGCTGTTGTCGCTGCGGTTCAGCCTGATCGATCCTGAAGGCCGCGAGCGCTGGACCGACAAGATTGAGAACGTCGAAGACATCTCGCGCGACCGCCGGTCGGACTTTTTCTTCGGCTACCCGGAGAACGGGTTGAAGATTCCCAAGCAGTTGGGCGAGGGCGAGTACACGATCAAGGTCGAGGTCGAGGACGTCCTCGCGCAGAAGATCAACAGCAACACCATCAAGTTCAAGCTCGCGCCGTAAGGCGTCGTTCGGCAGCGAATCGCATCGGCACACGGAGGCCGACGGATCGCCATCCGTCGGCTTCGCCGTTTCGCCGGAACCGCGACCAGGATCACGATCTCGTTCACGCCGCCCACGGAATGCAAATGGACTCCGTCGGATCCACCTCCTGGCATCATCGACACCTGTCGGCATTTCACAAACTGGATGAATTGCTCCGCGCCGACGGCGCGACGCGCCCCGTGATCGTGCTCATCGGGCCGGGCGCGGTGACGCGCCTGACGGCGCCGTTCTTGAGCGACGGCGCTCGGCGCGCCGGGCCGGTGCGCCAGATCGTCGCGGACCTGGCGCGCTACGCCGATCAGGTCGTCCGGCGCGTGCCGTGGGCGGCTTTGCGCTCGCTGGAGCCGGTCGAGCTGCGCGCCGTGCTGTCGATGCCGTTTGAGTTGACCGTGGTGGATCGCTCGGCCCGCGTGCTGGAAGCCGTCGCGCGCGATCTGCCCGATGCCCGGCCGTTGCAACGGGACATTGCCGCGCACCCGATCATGCCTGCACCGACGGATGCATCGGCCGTGCCCTTTCTTGCCGATGTCGTGATTGCGTTCAACGTGATTTGCCGGTCAAGCGATCCGCCGCGGGCGATGCGGCATGTGGTCGATGTGATCCGGCCGGGCGGTTACCTGCTGGTTGATGATCGCTCGGCTGCGTCGTGTTTGCTGGAGCATCCGTTCGAACACGTCGCGCCAAAGATTCACCGCCGCCGCATGTAAGCAGCGGACTCATCCACCCTCTCCCTTCCAGGGAAACGGTTGAGGTGGGGGTCGATCCTGTTTCAAACCGGATACGGACCCCGCCGCCGTGCCGCGTTCGATCAATTACTTCGTCGACGTGCAAGAATGCCAGTGGCCGATCAGCACGATCACAAACCACAATCCGCCGACGCCGTAGGCCGCCGCGCCGTACCAGTAATGTTCGGGCCATTGCTCGGCCAGCCCCTGCACGGCTGCTCCCGCGCCGATCGCGTAGAACAGGAAGAACACCAGCAGAAAACTGCCGAAGAAATATCGATCGGTGTCGCGCAGCCGGTGATTGCTCTCCAGCCATTCCTCCCACGTGACGACGCCCTCGATGTGCGGCTCGACGTGCAGCTTCAGGTAGCGCCCCGCGCGGATGATGCTGTTCTGCTCCATCAAAAACGCGATCATCATGATGATGATCACGAACGGCATCGACGCCGAGGCGAACATCCCGACCGACTCGCGAGCGAAATACCCCACCGCCGGGATCAGCAGCGTGCCGATCACCAGCAAAGCGAAGATCCTCGCCTTGCTCGTGCGAATCTCATCCCGAAGCGTCAGGTACTGCTGCTTCATGAACTCTTCCCTCGACATGGCTTGCTCCTGCAACATGACATGCTCCTGATGTAGCCGAATGGCAACCGCCGCGGAGATCGTCGATCGGACCCCGCCGCAAACATCATACCATAAGCGAATTGGGGGAATGAACGCCCGAGAGGCCGACGGCTTGGTGCGTCGAGGACGCACCCTACGATACTACGGTACTGTATGAATCCGAGCCGCGACCGTCAGGGATCACCGAGTAACGCAGTAAATAGGAGCGGCCGTTGAGGTTTGGAGCTGAGCCCAAATCAGAGCGCCGCGCGGCGCTCCCTTACGGTCGCGGCTCGGATGATGGCGCGCGATAGATGGCTTGGTGCGTCTACGAAGGACGTGGTCAGGCCTTACGGATCACTGCCAGCGCGTCGCCCGCGGTGAAGCGCTTTAGACGCACCCACAGCACGCGCGATTTTTTGTCGTATCGCCAGGTGTCCCCCGCGCGCTCGAACCGTCGGGCGTCTTTGCACTCGGCGAGCTTGCGGCCGGTCAGTTCCACCACCGCAGGCGGCTTCAGCACGCCGTTAAATTTCACTAAATAGACTTTCGGCGCGAACGTGTCGCGGCCGGTGCGCCGCGCGAGCTTCAACACGGTCACATCCTGCTCGGTGGACGTCTCGTACTCATCCAACAGGAAACGGCCCTTCTGATAGTCGTACGTGCGGCCGTCATCGTTGTAGAAACAGCCGCGGCCGCGCCCGGGATAGACCGACAGGATCAACTCGTTCAGCGGCTTGTCATCGACGAACTGCACCGGGCGGCGCATCGGGATGACCGCGCCGGCGCGGGCGAACATCGGAATCTTTTCGATATCGACGGCGATCTTGTGTTCCGCGTCGCCGGTGCGCCGGGCGCCGTCGTCGAAACCGTACCACTCGCCCGGCGGCAGGCGGAACTTCCGCTCCTTCGCGCCCTCGTGCACGACCGGTGCGACGTACAACTGCCGACCGAAGAGAAACTCGTGTTCGAGTTTGTGCACGTCCTTCATCTCGGGATTGTCGAGAAAGACCGGACGCAACAGCGGCGCGCCGGACTTGGTCGTGTACTGCATCTCGGAGTACAGGTACGGCAGCATCGCGTAGCGCAGCTCAATCACGGAGCGATTGATTCGCTCGTGCCGCTTGCCAAAGGACCACGGGTCCTGCTCGGCGCCGCCGGCCGTGTGCGTGCGGCAAAGCGGGTAGAAGATGCCCAGTTGCAGCCAGCGCGTGTACAGCTCCGGCGAGGGATACGCCCGGAACCCGCCGACATCGGCTCCGCAGAATGCCACGCCCGAGACACTCATCGACAACAGCATCGGAAGGCTCATCCGCAGGTGGTCCCAGGTCGAGGCGTTGTCACCGGTCCACACGGCCGCGTAGCGCTGCACGCCGGCGTAGCCCGCGCGCGTCAGCACGAACGGCCGTTCGCCGCGTCGCAGTTTCTGCATGCCTTCAAAAGTGGCGCGGGCCATCTGCATGCCGTAAACGTTGTGCGCCTCGCGGTGGTCGGTCGGCTCGCCATCGTTGTCGAAACGGACGGTGAGCGGGATCGTGCCGTCGCCGTGCGTGAAGTCGGCCGGCTCGTTCATGTCGTTCCAGAAACCGGTGACCCCGTCGGCGATCAGCTTCTTGTACAGATCGCCCCACCAGTGGCGCGTCGATTCGCGCGTGTAGTCGGGATAGACGCTCTCGCCGGGCCAGACCTTGCCGACATAGACGTGCCCGTCGGCGTCGCGGCAGAAATGATCGCCCGCCGCGCCGCTCTCGAAGACGGAATACCCTCGCTCGGCCTTGATGCCCGGATCAATGATGACGACTGTCTTGAAACCCTGTCGCGCCAGGCTCGTCAGCAGCGTCGACGGCTTGGCGAAGCGCTTCGGGTCCCACGTGAAGCAGCGAAACCCGTCCATGTAGTCAATGTCGAGGTAGATGGTGTCGCAGGGGATTTTCCGGCTGCGGAACTCCTTCGCGATGCGCTGCGCCCGCTTGGCCGATTCGTAACTCCAGCGGCACTGCTGGTAGCCCAGCGCCCACATCGGCGGCAGCGGCGTTGTGCCGACTAGCCGCCCGTAGCGCCGCACGACTTCGCCCGGCGTCGGCCCGGGGATGAAGTAGTAATCCAGCTCGCCGCCATCCGCCCCGAACGACCACGCCGTGCGCGACGTCTTGCCGAGGTCGAAGAACGAACGATGCGTGTTGTCGAAGAACAGCCCGTGCGCCTGGCCGCGCGACAGGACGATCACAAACGGATGCGTCTGGTAGAGGGGATCGGTGTACGGCTCGTGCTCGGCGGCGTCGTGATTCCAGTTCACGATCGCGCCGTTGCGCTTGTCGAGCGGCGGGCCTTTCTCGCCGAGGCCGAAGAAATGATCCTCGCCCGCCAGCGATTTCCAGCAGCGTATCTCCGGTCCGTCCCAGGCCATGCCCTTGCTCGCGTCGTCCGCGGCGATGAGATCGCCCTCGTTCGTGTGGAACGAGATGCGACACGGCCGCCGCGCGATGCGCACGCGAAGCTGGTCCGTCACCATTTCGAGGTGTTCGTCGTGCTCCTCGAGGCCGAAGGGCACGCGCGTCACGGCGTCGGGCTGCACGGCCCAGGAAAAATCGCGGCGGAACTTTCCGCGCGGGGCGAGCCGCACGCGGATCATGTCCTCGCGCTCGACGCTCAAGCGCACGCGCGCCTCGCCGCACTCGATGATCAGCGCGTCGTCCTCGGTGCGGTGCGCGCTGATGTTGCCCAGCGATTGCCAGCCGCTGCGCTCGCGCACCGTGATCGCCGCCGGGACGCCGCCGTATCGAACTGAAGTCATTCCCACTTTCCCCGTAAACGCAACGCGGCGAGCCTGCCGGCCCACCGCGCGAACTGGTCTCTCACGATTGGAAACGGCCGCGCAATGTACCGGCGCGATTCCCGACGGTCAAACCGCATGCCGCGCAAACCGGGGTCGCACGATGGCTGCGGGCGAGCCGAGCGATTTCAACTCGGCGCGTCACTCCTTCACCCCGCCCATGATCAGCCCCGAGACAAACTGCCGCTGCGCCACAAAGAACAACACGATGCACGGCACCATCGTCACGATGCTCGCCGCCATCATGAAATGCGCCTCGCGAAAATCGCCATACTGATTCTGAAACGAGTTCAGGGCGACGGCCAGCGTCATGCGGTCCTCGCTCTGCAGGTAAATCAGCGGACCGAGGAAATCATTCCACACGCCGATGAACGTGAAGATCGCCGTGATGGCCATCACCGGCTTGCACAGCGGCAACATGATCTGCCACCAGATGCGCAGGTGCCCGCAGCCGTCGATTCGCGCGGCCTCCAGCAGCGCCTCGGGAATCTGCGCGAAGAACTGACGGAACATGAAGATGAAATACGCCGTGCCGAAGAACGTCGGCACGACCAGCGGCAGGATCGTATCGACCCAGCCGAACCAGCGGAAAAGAATGAACAGCGGGATCATGGTCACCTGCGCCGGCAGCATCATCGTGGCGATCATGACGAGGAACATCGCGCCGCGCCCGCGAAACCGCACGCGCGCCAGCGCGTAGCCCACGAGGCTGCACGAGAGCACCTGCCCGACGACGCTCAATGACGTCACGACCACCGTGTTGCTCAAGGCGTCGAGGAATCCGTACCACGGTTTGCTGCCCATGCGTGACAGCGCGCTGGGATAATTGCTCCACTGCGGATCGCTCGGCCACCAGCGAAACCCGCTGACCGACGCCGACGCGCCGGCGTCCTCCGCGCGCGACAGGCTCGTCACCAGCATCCACCAGAATGGGAAAAGCATGACGACGCTGCCGACGAGCAGCAACGCCAGCGCGAAGATGTTTGACCAGCGCTTCATCATGCTTTCAGCCCCTCGTAGTGAACGAAGCGCTTCGTGCCCCACATCATGGCAAACGTCAGCACCAGCACGATGAGCAGCAGCAGCCACGCCATCGCCGACGCGTAACCCATCTCGTGAAAATCAAACGCCTGGTTGTACAGATAAACGACGTAGAATCGCGTCGCATCGGCGGGGCCGCCGCCGGTCATGACGTGCGCCTGCGTGAACACCTGAAACGACGCGATGATTGCCATGATCCCGTTGAAGAAAATCACCGGGCTAAGCATCGGCAGCGTCACATGCCGAAACCGCCGCCAGCCCAGCGCGCCGTCGATCGACGCGGCCTCGTACAGGTCTTTCGGGATTCCCTTCAACCCGGCGAGGTAGATCATCATCGTGCCGCCGATGCCCCACAGATTGATCAGCGCAAAGACCGGCACGCCCCACGCCTCGGCGTCTTTCTCAAAAAAGGCGGGCGTCGCCATGCCGCCCGGCAGCGCCGGGTCCAGCAGCGATTTGAGCAACCCGTGCTCATGGTGGAACACCCATTTCCACATCACCGCCATTCCCACGCCCGCCAACACGCCCGGCAGATACCAGATCGATCGAAAGATCCCGACCGACCAGTGCTCGCGATTCAGCAGCATCGCCGCCGCCAGCGCCACGATCTGGCTGCTCGGCACGGCCAGCAGCGCGTACCACGCTGTCTTGCGCAGGGCGATGCCGAAGGTCGCGTCGTCGCGCCAGAGATTGAGGAAATTCTCCCAGCCGATGAACTCCGCCTGATCCAGCGTCGTCAGTGAGCTCCAGCGCGTGAACGCCAGCGCCGCGGACAACAAGATTGGAAACGCCGTGAAGGCCATGAACCCGATCACCCACGGCGACATCATCAGCAACCCGGCGCGCTCCTCGCGCAGTTCGCCCCCGCGCGGCCGACCGCGCCGCCAGAGGATCGCACCGGCCACAAGCATCGCGCCGAACGGCCACGCCCAGATGGAAATCAATCGCCCCCAGGGCATCAGGCGACCACCACCACCGACTTCATACTGTTTTTCCAGGGCATGCCACTCGGCATCGAGCCGCGCGAGCGTCGGCTTCACCGGCCGGCCGATCTTGAAAATCTCCTCCAGCCGCACGCGCAGCAACTGTTGAAACTGCGGAATAACGGGGAAGTCGGTCGGCAGCGCGTGCTCCGCCGCGTCGAGAAACAGGCGCGCGTTGCGCGGGCGCGTCGGCCCTTCGCTCTTCAGCGCGTCTTCGGCGACATCGCGCAACACCGACACAGCCAGCCCCGCCTGCGTCATCAGTTCCTGCCCGCGGCGGCTCATCAGGTACTTCACGAATCGCCACGATTCATCCTTGTGCTTCGTCGCGCTGGAAATCCCCCACGCAACCGTGAAGACGCCGTTGCGCTCCGGCTTGCCCGGCACATGCGGGAGCGGCGCGAGGTCCCAATCAAATCCGCGAATCTGCCGATACGCCGGCACCTTCCACCGGCCGAATGGCCCAGCCATGCCGACGTTGCCCGCGAGGAACGGGTCCTGAAGCGTCTCCATTTGCGTCTTGGCAGAGAGCAGCGTGCGGCCGTCGTTGAACCAGTCCTGCAATTGTTGGACTGCCGCCTGAAGTTCAGGATGGTTGAACGAGTACGGCGCGGCCCAGCCGGGCGACGTGAAATCGTGCCCGTGGGTCCAGAGATAAATGCGCACCATCTGCTCCCACGAGACAAAATCCGCGCCGTAGCAATCGGGCAATTCGCCGATCTTCTTCGCCGCCGCGTGGAACTGCTCCCACGTCCAGCCCGTCGCCGGCGGCTCGGTGACGCCCGCGCGGCGGAACAGATCGCGGTTGTAATAAAACCCGACGGTGGTGAAGTCCTTCGGCAGGCCGACGAGCTTGCCGTCGCCGACTGCGCCGGTCTGTTCGTTCACGCGAAAGCAGCGCACGACGGATGGAAAAAAAGCGTCAAGGTCCACCGTCTCGCGCCCAACGGCGCGATCGGTCTCGATCAGTTCTTCCATGTCGACCAGCGCGTGCTTGATCGCAAGGTCGGACACGTTCTCCAGGCCGAGGTAGAACACATCGGGCGGCTCGCCCGCGGCGAACATGGTCTGCAACTTGGTGCGCACCGCCGCCGCCTGGCCGAGATTGATGCGCTCGATGCGGATGCCGGCGTTTTCGGGTTGTGACTCAAAATCCGCCACGAGCCGGCGAACGATGTCGTCTTCCGTCTTTTCACCCCAATGCAGAACCTTGATCGCGATGCGATCGTCCTTCGCCCGCGCGACGCTTAACCGCCGCCAGCCCATCCAGCCGAACGAGCCGACCAGCATGGCCGCCGCCGTCGCCGCCGTGATCCACCGCGCCCATCGTGCGATTGGTTCCATTACCGCGCCACGCTTCTCATTCGCCGGCTGCCGTCCGCGCCGTGAACACTGCGCCGGTGAACGGTTCCAGCACGAGGCCGCGCAGATGGCCGCCCTCCACGCGCGCCATCCCTGCATGGTGCGTGCCCGGTTTGCCCTCGATCTTGCGTTCCACGATCCGCGGACGCGCCGCGGGCTGCTCGGGTCCGGGTTCGACACGCTCGCAGGCCTTGCGATCGTCAAGACGAATCACGTGCGTGCCGTCGGCCCAGGGCACGGCGATGTCCAATCGATGGCGGTGGTCGCTGTTGTTGATGACGACCACGACGCGCTCGCTTCCCAGCGTGCGCGAGAAGGCGTACAAGCCTTTCTCATCGTCAATCCGCAACGTCTCCATCGTGCCGAGGTGCAGCGCCGGGCACGTGTTCCGAATCGCGATCATCCACCGGTAATGCTCGAGAACGTCGGCCTCAATGCGTTCGTCCTTGTCGTCATTGGGCGGCAGGTCGTCCCACAACATCGGCTTGCGGCAGCTCGGGTCGTCCGCGCCGTACATGCCGGCCTCGTCGCCGTAATACACCATCGGCGCGCCCAGCGCCGTCATCTGAAACGTCACGAGCAGTTTAAGTCGCTTGTAGCAATCCGGCGTCGGCTTGGCCGGGTTGTAGTTCGGCCCGTTGTCCTGCAGTCGATTCGCCTGGTCGTATTCCAGATCGGGATTCATGAACATTGACGCGACGCGGTCGGTGTCGTGGCTGTCGAACAGGTTTTGCAGCACGTAATTCACCTGCGGCGCGTACCAACCCTGCATCTCCTTGAGCTGCCGGTCGAACTCGCTCGCCGTGATGCGCTTGCCGTTGTTCACGAAAAACCGCTGGCAGCTTCGCGCGAAGGGGTAGTTCATCACCGCGTCGAAGCTGCGCCCGTCCAGCCACTCGCGCGACTCCTGCCAAAGCTCCGCCACGATGTAGGCATCGGGGTTGATCGACTTCACCAGCGTGCGCCAGTCCTTCCAGAAGTTCACGTTGATGTCGCTGGCCACATCCAGCCGCCAGCCGTCGATGCCGTCGGACGGATCGCCGTCGCCGTTGGGGTCCATCCATCGCCGCGTCACCGCGAACAGATGCTCGCGCACTTCCTTCGCCAGGCCCAGCGCGTCGTCGTGCTTCAACCGCGGCAGCGAACCGTCGTCGCCGTCCCACGCCTGGTAGTGAAACGGCTTGAAGCTCTTGATGTCGAACCACCCGGCGTAGCGCGAATCCTTGCCGTGCTTGAGCAAGTCCTGAAACGCCCAGAACTCGCGCCCGACGTGATTGAACACGCCGTCGAGAATCACCTTGAAGCCCATGCGGTGCGCCTCGGCGAGGAATTCCAGGAAAATCAGATCCGTCTTCGACCATTGCCACGTCGCCGGGTCGATCGTCTCGCCGCGCACGTCCTTCAGGCTGTCCTTCACGCCGAAGAAATCGTCGATGTGCCGGAAGTCACTCGCGTCGTATTTGTGCAGCGATTGAGCCTGGAACACCGGGTTGAAGTAAATCGCCGTGATGCCCAGCGAGCGAAGGTAGCCCAGCTTCTCTCGCACGCCCTGCATGTCCCCGCCGTAGCGCCGGTCGTAAATGAAATCCTCCAGCGTTCCGTGCTCGGTGTAGCCCTTCCCGCCGCGCGGCTTGTACGGTTTGAACCAGTTATGCGTCCACGGCACGGTCGACGGTGGATCGTTCGACGGGTCGCCGTTGCGAAACCGCTCGGGGAAGATCTGGTACCACACGACCTGCTTGGCCCAGTCGGGCGTTTTGAAACTCATGGAAAGGTCCGGCTCGAAATAGCGCTTCACCGTCGGCGATTCATGTATCCCCGTTGCATCCAGCGTGCGCGTCGCGCTGCCGTCGCGCAGGCGGAAGGCGTATTTAAGGCTGCGCCGCGGCGCGGTCAATTGACAGCTCCACGTTTCAAATCCGTGCAGCGCCGCGCCGCGCTGCATCGGGATGGCGGACAGCGTGCCGACGGCGTTGCCGTCCGACGAATCCCCCGGCGCGAGCACGTCGACCGCCTGCACGTCGTCTGCCAGCGTGCGCACCCCGAGACGAATCACGTCGTCGCTGATCGGCGAAAGGTACTTCGCCCGGCGAAGATCGTGCTGAACGGCGGCCGCGGCGATCGCGTCGGGCCTGGCCGGGCCGAGCTGCGCGGCGTCCGGCCCGACGAGCAGGCCGCTGTTGAACCCGCCGTTGCGGTCGGGCACGCGGTAGCGTGTGTCGGCCGACGGGTCCTCGACGAAGTCCACCCCGTTAACAAGAAACTTGTATTGATGAAGCCCGTCCTCCATCGCGAGGCGCGCTGCGAACGGCCCGGCCGGCGTTGTTGCGTACATCGGCGTCGCGCCGGGCCGCCAGCCGTTGAAATCGCCCACGACGTCGACCCGCTCGATCGGCAGCGATTTCTTCGTCCACGATCCGCTCGGCGACCAGCGAAACTCCGTCGCGGGCAGCCGTGCGTCCAATTCTTCCGGGCGAACTTCCCACGTTCGCACGGCCGAAGCGAACGCCGCTGCATCGTCGCCGCCGACCGTGAGCCGGATGCGATACCCGCCGGGCGTTGCAACGGTCACACGGGCCGTCGAGTCGTCCGCGTTTTTCACCGGCAACTCGCCGCCGGCTGATTTCTCCACCTTCCATGCAAACGTCTTGTTCGCATCGGGCGGGAAGCCGCTTAGACTTCCGTCGAGAACAAACTCCCCCGGCTTCTCGCCGCGCAGCACGCGGATGGCCGCGAACGCCGCCGTCGGCTCGGCGCGTTCGTGCCCCCAGCGCTTCGCCGCCGCATCGAGCCAGATGCGATAAGCGCCCGACGCGTGAAGATTCAATTCGATGTTGCCGCCCGGCTGCTCGACGCGTCCGCGGCCGGCGTCGCCGAAGTGCCGATCCCACGACCCGTTGAAGACGAACTTGAACTCGTGTCGCCCGGCCGGAAAATAATGCACGAGTTCGTATCGCCCGCCGGCGAGCGCCATTCGGAACGCCGAATCGCCGGTCGTCCAGTTGTTGAACGTGCCGGCGATGTTGATGCGCTCGGCGCTCGACGCCGTGTTCGTCGGTTCTCCGCGCGATGAAACGCACAGAGCGAGTACGACGATCGGCGCGAGGCAAGCCCCGCAGCGAATGCTTTTCATGTTCCTCTCCAGCGAAGGATGAACTGCCGGATCGCCGCGCGATGGGCGATCAGCCGCGCGGCGCGGCGACGGATCTTCGAGTCGTCAGCGAGACCGGGTGAACTTCCTGCACCGACTCCGCCCGGTTGAACACCAGATCGAGCAGCCGCTCACAGGCGCGCCGGCCCAGCTCGTAGATCGGCGTGCGCACCGTCGTCAGCGGCGGGTCGCAGAACGCCGCCGAGTGCATGTCGTCGCAGCCGACCACGCTGATGTCCTCGGGCACCCGAAGACCGATGCTCTTCAGCCCGGCGATGGCGCCAAAGGCCATTTTGTCGTTGCCGGCAAAGAGGGCCGTCAGATTCGGATGGCGTCGCACGAGTCGAATCGCCGCCTCGGCGCCGCCTTCTTCGGTGTACAGGCCGTCTTCAAGCAGGTCGGCGGCCAGCGGGGCATTCAACCCGATCGCGCCCTCGAAGCCCCGGCGCAGGTCATGCGTTGTCTGAACTTCCTGCGCGCCGTGGATCAGCCCGACGTGCCGATGGCCTTTCTCGCGCAGGTAGTGGCCGGCGAGCCGACCGGCTTCGATGTAATCGCAGCGCACGGAGTTCAGGGCCAGCCCGGGAAGATAGTTGTTGACAAGCAGGACGGGGCGGTCGCCCTTGACGAAATCTTTTAGATATCCGTCTCGATTGGTGACGCCCATGCAGAGCATGCCGTCGACGACGTGCCGGTCGAAAATCTCGACGTGTTGCGATGCGGCGAGATAGGTTTCATCCGCCACCTCGAGGATGATCTTGTAGCCGGCCTCGCGCGCCTGATCGTGAATCGCGCTGATCAGTTCGCCGAAGTAAGCATCGGCGAATGCGTGGCGGAGCTGCGGCACGAGAATTGCCAGAAACCCCGACCGCTGCGCTTGAAGGCCCTGTGCCATCCGGCTCGGCCGGTAGCCCAGTCGCTGGACAGCCTCCAGCACGCGCTCGCGTGTCGCGGGACTGATTCGCCAGTCACGCTTATTGAGGACAAGTGAGACGGTTGTCAGCGAGGCCTGGCTCTCGCGGGCGACGTCTTTGATGCTGACCGACTTTCGTTTTGACATGGGTTGGGTGCGTGTTTCAATGCGTGGTGAAGGGCGATTCCATGGGCGGCGGGCCGATTGTAACCATTGGTCCGACAACCACGTACCGGCCAATCGGCCGTCGCAAACGACCGGGTCCCGGAATTTGCTTGAATCGCGCTGGCGTCACGTTATACTTCCATTAAGTAAAAGGTTTTACCGATACAATCTTAACCCATGCGGCGGTGAGATTCAAATGCGATCGGGAGTTTGCCCAACTGACCGGCTGTCGGCCTCCTCCCGCCCCTCCTGTCTACTTCGAAAATCCACGCAACCGCCGGTTTTTTGGCGCAGCGCCGCGTGCCGGGCCTTCACCCTGATTGAGTTGCTCGTCGTCATCGCGATCATCTCGCTGCTGATTTCGATTCTTGTTCCCGCGCTCGGACGCGCGCGGGAGGTCGGCCGGCGAACCGTATGCGGGTCCAATCTGCGTCAGTTCGGCCAGGCGTTTCTGCAATACAGCGGCGACTTCGAGAGTTGGTTCCCCGCCAAGCCCGTCGCGAACAACGACAATCCTTCGCTCCAGGAACGACGCGACGCACAACGAGCCGGTTCCGCCGACTGGGGCCCGAATTTCTCCGGCATGATCCGCGACATCGTTGAGCGAAAAGTGACGCGCGACCCGGCGACAGAAGGCTTCGCTCCGACCCCGACGTACCTGCCGGAGCCCAAACTGCTCGTGTGTCCCAGCGATCGAATCAACAATCGGCCTTTCAATGACTCTCCCCAGTGGCCGATCCTGCCCGTCAGCCATTACCGCGACCTGCCGCGAACGATCATTCAGGAGCAATCGGCCGGCAAGACTTACGTCAGCTATACCTACATTTCGCTGCTTCGCAACGACGACAAGCCTGAATACTTTTTGATGACCGATCAGACAAACCTGAACGACACAAGCACGGCTTTCCTGCGCGAGTTCAATCCGGACGACAACCACGGCACGCGCGGGATCAACGTGTTGTACGTCGATGCGCACGTGGAATGGGCCCAGCTCAAGAGCGGCTCCAACGTCGATTCACAGGCGTTGGCCATCAAGCTATTCGGACCTTTCAACGCATCGAAGCCGCGCTATTCGACCGAGCCGAACCGTGCGTCCGAGATTCAGACGATTGAGTGACCGATGCGCGCCATGCGGCCGCGTCGTGACGCTGATGCAGAAGTTGTGAGGGTATCGGGGGGAAGGAAGCCGTCGCAGTCGCCAGGCGCGATGTGTTAGAATGTGCGAATCGACAGCACGAATCGATTCGCCGACCGCATCGTCCGGCCCACGTGGAGTGGACCTCTGTCGACCGACCATCCTCCCGCCGCCCCGTGTGGGGTGACCGTGTAGCAGGGATTCATTTGCCGCGGCGCTCGGGTCAACGTTGACTCGAGTGCGGCGCCATGTGTGCGACTTCAAAGCGCACGCAGATCGCGCGGCGACGGATGAATGCAGACAGAGAACTACGTTTTCAGGACATTTTCGGCAGGCGGAAAGTGGAGCAAGTCATGACGCAGAACACGAATTCAACGTCCGGGATGGTTCGATCGTGGGTCGTACTCGGGTTGGCAGTCGCGGCGCTGGCCGCGCCCAGCCTGCTGGTCGCGGGTGAACCGTGCGCCGGGGTGCCGACCGTGGACGGCCGCAACCTGCCCACCAAGTACCAGGGCAGCCCCAGCGCGACCCAGGACAACCCGACCGGCTTCGGCGATGCGACGCCGCCCTCCGAAGAGCCGACCGAGGGCAACGAAATCGACCGGCTCTATGTCCGCAATGACGGCACGCATCTCTACATCGGGATCACCGGCAACACCGAGCGATTCGATGTTCTGGAGAATACGATCCTTGTCTTTATCGACAACGGTTCCAACGGCGGAACGGCCGTCCTGAACACAACCGGCTACACCGGCGGCTCGAACGCGCTGAAGAACATGAGCGGCGCGACGCTCGATTTCGCGCCGGAGTTCGCTCTGGCCGTGTGGATGAACGGCGACACGCCGACGGCGTATCTGCACAACCTCACGAATCCGACCGATGCGGGCGTGGCCCTGTCGCTCGGCACGCACTTCGCCGTCGATAACAACAACCTCGCGGGCGTGAACGGCGAGCCGGCCAACGACCCGCTCCAGCAACAGGTCAACGCCGCGACGGCCACGCTGGGGTTTGAGTTTAAGATCGAATTGGTTCAGCTCAATCTCACCGGCACCAGCACGATCGGCATCCAGGCCTTGCTGGCCAACGGCGCGGGCTTCATCAGCAATCAAAGCCTGCCCCCGCTGAATCCGACGCAAGGCTCGGTCGGCGGCGGCGTGGACTGTGTCGGCGTGCATGACCCGCTGGCCGATCCGCCGAGCATCATCGACTTCGCGACGTTCACCGGGAATCAGTTCGCAACGGTGGTGTTGAACGTCGGCGCGACCCCGCCGGCGATTGACGGCGTGAGCATACCCGCGGACTACGGCGCGGGCGCGCTTGTTTCGACGCAGAACAACTACACCTGCTTCGGCGATGCAGCGCCGTTCAGCCCGCTCCCGACGCAGGGTAGCGAACTGGACCGTCTCTTTGTCCGCAACGACTTCTCCAAGCTCTACATCGGCGTGACGGGCAACATCCCGGTCTTTGAAGACTTCAACAACACGCTGATCATCTTCATTGACCGGCCGGACGACGGTGATCCCGGCTCGCAGATTCTCTTCACCAACTCGCTGCTTGGCGGCTCGGGCGCGTTGCAAGGCATGGACGGCGTCACGCTGGATGCCGGCTTTGCTCCCGAATACGCCATTCAATACTGGCGAGGCGGCAACCAGCACAACGCCATCATCGAAGACTTGCGCTTTGACTCCGACATCCCGCTGGAATTCACCGTCGACACGGCGCGACACACGAACCTCGCCGTCAACGCCTTCTCTGCAGACTTGAGCAACATCCTCGGCGTCAACGATATCTCCGGTGATGATCCGATCCGACAGGAAGTCAAGGCCGTCACGGCCATCAGCGGCATGCAGTTCTCCGTACGCCTTGCATCGCTCGGCATTCAGCCGACCGACGAAATCAAAATCGCGGCGGCGATCGTCAGCGGCGGCGGTTTCATCAGCAACCAGTGGCTGCCCCCGCTCAATCCGACTCAATCGCCCCCGGCGATGGGCAGCGCGGCCTTCTCTAATGCTCCGCTCCCGTTGGCCATTCCGGACAACAATCCGGCCGGCGCGACCGACAGCCGCACGCCGACTTTCGCGGGGATCAACCGCGTCACGGATCTGAACGTCTCGGTCAGCATCACGCACCCGCAGGTTAACAACCTGACCGTCAGGTTGACGCATGTTGACAGCGGTCGATCGGTCGTCCTGTGGAATCCTGCCAGCGGCGCAGGCGCCAACCTGAACGCCACTTTCGACAGCGAGGGCGGCGGCGGCACCATCCTGCCGGCCGAATCGCTGCTCACGATGAACGGCATCAATCCGAACGGCGCGTGGACACTGCAAGTCGTCGATTCCGTCGCCGGAGACATCGGCTCGCTCGTGTCATGGACGCTGCACGTCGAGGAATACGAAGGCGGCAACGTCGGTTGCCTCGGAATTCATGACAAGATTGAGAACCCCATCGACTTGAGCACCAACCCGCTCACGCCGGGCGAGCAGTTCTCAACCATCACGCTCGCCCCCACCGGCATCCCGGCCAGCACACCCACCAACACGCTCTTCACCGGTCAGAACATTCCGAAGGTCTACGACGGAACCACGCCTCAACAGGGCGGCGGCATGTTGCCGGCGGTTGCTGCGACCGCGACCCAGAACAATTACACCTGCTTCGGCGATGCCGTCGAAGCCGCGCCGCAGAACCTGCCCGGGTCGGAGCTGGATCGCATCTTCGTCTCCAACACCGCCGATCGCATTCGCGTGGCGCTGACGGGCAACCTCGAGGGCAACGGCAACGCCTTCGTTGTGCTGCTCGACACGCTCGCGGGCGGCGCCGGCACGATCACCGGCCAGACCGCTCCTCCGGGCGCGATCACCGGTTTCAACAATGTCATCCTCGATGCAGGATTCACGCCCGACTACGCCTGCGTCGTCCAGCGAAACAACGAACCAAACACCAACGAGTACAGCGTGTTCCTCAAAAACCTCGCCACCAACACGACGCGCTCGATCGGCCGGCTAACACGCAACAGCGGCTCGGGCGTCTTGGCCGACCCGATTCCCAATGCCAACGGAAGCGAGATCAACCAGTTGTTCATCCAGGACGACGCGTCGAATCTGTACCTCGGCCTCACCGGCAACGTCGAAGGCGGGCCGAACGTCAACGCGTTCGTGATCTTCCTCAAGACCGGCGCGGGTGGGCCGTCCAACGTGCTCGACACGAACTACGTCGGCTTCCCGCAGGTGCTGCGAAACATGAACGGTGACACGCTCGATGCCGGGTTCAACCCGAATTATGCGATCGTCATGCAGCGGCCGGGCGGCGCTTACAACGCCCAGCTCGTGGATCTGACGGACATCACGCCTCCGCTGACCGTCACGGCCTTGACCTTCAATCAGACGGTCGGCGCCAACACGTTCTTCGGGGAGAATTCAAACTCGACAGGCGTCAACAGCACGAACTGCCCGACGGTTGACGCGATTCAGCAGGCGATCAACGCGGCGACGTCCGTCCGCGGCGTGCAGTTCGCGATTGACCGGGCTACCATCGGCAGCCCGGCCGGCACGATCGACGTCTGTGCCGCTGTCATCGGTGGCAGCGGTTTCTGGAGCAACCAGACCCTGCCTCCGCTCGGTGGCTGCCAGGCCAACCTCGGCGACAACGCCAACCTGACCGGCGCAACCGCTCCCAGCAATCAGTTCCTGTCCTACACACTCGGCTCCAACCCCGGATCGCCCGCGATGTTCACGCCTTCGAACATCCCCGGCGCCATGGGCGCGGCCGTCGCGACGCAGAACAACCACACCGGCTTCGGGGATGCGTCGGCTCCGAACCCCGGAAACGCCAATTGCCTCCAGGTCGCCTTCGATGACACGAACATCCTCGGTGTCACAGGTGGGTCACTCAACACGGGAACCTGCTTGAGCCAGGGCGGGTCGGCCGCCGGCGCGACGCTCGCCGAGAAGGGCATGGAGTTCGACATTCCCATGGTGGACATCGGCCTGACGCCGCCGTCGCTCGGCACGCAGGTCAAGGTCCTCGCGGTCCTGACGGGCAGCAACGGCTACATGTCGAACCAGTTCCTGCCGCCACTCAATCGCGGCAACGCATGGAACCTCGGCGTCATCGGCACCCAGCCGCCGTGCGACCGTTGGTCGGGTGACTTGTCCGACAACTTCGTCGCGCCAGGTCAGCAGTGGCTGGGCCACACTGTTGTGCCCGCGTGCAGCAACATCCCCGGCGACACCAACGGCGACGGCGTGAAGAACCAGGCCGACATCGATGCGTTCGTCGGCGTGCTTCTCGGCACGAATACCAACACCTGCGACGTGAGCAAGTCGGACCTCAACGCCGACATGGCTCGCAACGGTCTGGATATTCGGCCGTTCATCACGGCGTTCCTCGCGCCATAAGGGAAAGGTGAGCTGATGATGGAACGCTTCGCATCGAATCGGTTGAACGCCGTCCTCGCACTGCTGCTTGGCGCGATGGCGTGGAACGGCTCGCGCGCCATGGCCGAGCCGCCCCCGGTGATGATTCAATACTTCGAGGCGAAGTGGGACGTGATCCGCGCACGCATGCCGGACGTTTTCATGGCCGGCTACGACTCCACGTGGCTCCCGCCGCCGCAGCGCGGGCAGGGCGGCACCGCCAGCATCGGCTACGATTTGTTTGACCGGTTCGACCTCGGTAGCAATTCGTCGCAGACGCACTACGGCACCGAGAACACCTTCCGCCTCATGGTGGAGGAGTTTCACCGGGCCAATTGCCGCGTCTTTGTCGACTGGATCATGAATCACAACGGAAGCTGGGACAACAACACGCCCAACTTCATCACCCAGGGCGGCTATCCCGGATTTGTGTTGACCACCGGCGGCGACCCCGCGGGCGATTTCAACAGCTACTCCGACGGCTGCCCGCAATCCACCAGTCCCTGTTGCAGCTTTTCGCTTAACGACCCCCAGTGCGGCGGCTGCTGCTACCATCTCTACAACGGTCGCCTTCTGGGTCTGATCGACATCGACCCGTCAAAGAGCCACCAGTTCATCCGCCACCCGGTCGCCGCGGGCAACCCCGCGAACATCCCTGCGGGCACGATTTACAACATCCCCAACGCGGCCAACGCCCGGCTCTATCCGGATCAGGCGCTGGGCGCGCAAAACGTCACGCTCAACGGCACCAGCCGCAACCCCGGTACGTTCAACTACACGTTTTATCCTTACAACCTGAACGACCCGATGCAGGGCGACCCGGTCTCCGAGACCGCTACGCGCCTGTTGATGCGCTCGTCGCAGTACTACCTCGACGTGCTGAAGATCGACGGCTTCCGGCTCGACGCGGCCAAGCACCTGCCGACCTGGTTCTGGGACAACCTCTGGGATGCAAGTGTCTACAATCGTTACGTCGGGTTCGACGGCGTCGTCCGCACGCCTTACTCATTCTCCGAGTCCGTCGAGAACAACAACAACATGGCCCAGTGGGTGCGCAAGCCCGGCGAACCCGGCACCGGTTACCCCGCTATCGGCTGGCAGGAAGGCAATCGCGACGCTCTGGACCTGAACGAAGCCGGCGCGCTGCGCGACCTGGTCGAAAACGACGGCTCCGGCTCATGGGATACGATCATCAGCTCCTCGGTAGACAACGTTGACGGTTTCAACAACGGAACCATCGGCGTTCACCACGTCAACAGCCACGACAACGCCATCAGCACCGGCGAGAACGACAGCATCGCGCAGGCCTACGTCCTCATGCGAACCGGGCCGGCCATCGTCTATCACATGGCCAATCAGTTCGGCCCGCCGCCCAACAACTTCCCCCGGCGCAATGGCCGCGACGACGCCCTCGGCCTGAACAGCTCGCAGATCACCGATCTCGTCCGCCTGCGCAATCAATTCGCTCGCGGCTGGTTTGTGCCGATTACGTCGAGCGGCGCCCAGGGCGACGTACTGGTCTTCACGCGCCGAACGCCCAACAGCGTCGACAACGTCGTCGTCGGTCTTAATGACCGCGAGGACAACGGCTTCGACTCGCGAAGCGTCACGACGACGTTCCCGCAGGGCACGCGCCTGCATGAAATGACCGGCAACGCAGCCAGCGCCACGGTCGATCCCAACAACGACATTCAGGAAATTCTCACGGTCGGCGCGGGCGGCTCGCTCACCATCCGCGTCCCGCGCAATCGAAACGCCAACGGTGTTTTTCATGGCCGCGGGTATGTCATCTACGCGCCGGCCGTCCCCACGGGCGCGATTTCCATCGCCAACGCCACGACGCAGGTGATCCCACCGGATTCAGCCGGTGTCGCCGATCACCTCCAGCGGATCAGCCCGATCACGATCGTGACGTCATCCACGTTTGACATTCAGTTGCAGACGACCATCGCCGACGCGCTCGACCCGAACACCGACGACCTCGCTGTCTATCGCATCGACCAGGGCTTCACCGACACGAACGGAAACGGCTCGATGCACGGCGGCAATCCGTCGTCGGACTTCAACGCGGGCAACACCTCGAACGACAGTCCCAGCTACGGCTTTGAAAACTTCCTCACGCAGAACTCGCCCCGCTTCACCGGCGGAAGCGGCACCTACCGTCAGACCATCAACGCCGCCGCGCTGGGCGAGGGCTTCCACTACATCACCGTTCGGGCCTACCGCCATCGCACGACGGGCGACCCGCTCTTCTCCGAGTTCCGCATCGTCGTGTACGTCGACGTGGAAGACCCCGACTTCACTCTGCTCGCGCCGACGGCGACCTGCTCAAACGATGTCACGGCGCTGCCGGTCGACTGGACCGTCAAGACCGACGACCTCACGACCAACGCCGTGTACGTCTTCGTCGATCTGCCCGAAGGCACGGACTTCATCGCGCTGGCTTCGGGACCGTCCAATCGCGCCACGCAATACCTCGACACGTTCACCTTCCGGCAAAGCTCCTTGAGCAGCGGCAATCACCGCGCCGACATCGTCGCCATCGAAACGCTCCCCGGCGGCATCAACAAGTATCGCCACAAGACGTATGTCGGCGTGCAATCGACGACCGGCGGCGGCCTCGGCGCAGGAGACGTAAACAACGACGCCGCACGCAACGGCCGGGACATTCAGCCGTTCATTTATCACGTCACCGGGTTCAATCCGAACTTCGGCCCGGCGGCGGACATGAACTGCGACGGCCTGAACGATCTCGACGACGTTCCCCAGTTCGTCAACAGCCTGCTCAATTGACTGGAAGCTTGCTCCAGATTTTTGGTCGGTTACCGGCCCCCGGTACCGGGTCTGTGGAATACTCCGCAGACCGGATCGGCCTTGGGAAGCATTGGGACCGGGATTCTCGGAATCGGTCAATTCGGGAGACCCGAATCAGGGTAATAGCCCCCCATTCAGAATTCCCGCCGGCCCCGGTCGCCCGCCCCCTCAAAACCATTGACATAGGCCCATCGGGTCAGGTAAAGTGTTTTACTAGAGGTAAGAAGTGCGATCCGGGGGTCGGGCCGAGTGGCCTGAAGCGGGTCGCGACGAGTAGATAGATGTCGTTTTTTCGGCGCGGACTGCGCCGACGAGGCAAGGAGAGAAGTCATGAAGAAGTTGATTGCGGCAATGATTGTTGCGATCGCGGCGGTGCCGGCTTCGGCGTCCATCCTGTATCAGGATTCGGTCGGCGATGTCTTCACCGGCGCCGGCGGCGGCATCCTGGATATCGTCAGCCTGGAAGTGAACAACGACGCGACGAACATCTCGTTCAAGTTCACGCTGGCCGGCGACGTCGAGGCGACCGACTGGGGCAAGTACATGGTCATCCTCGACACCGATCCGGGTGGCGACACAGTCGGCAACGGCTGGGGACGACCGATCAGCATGACCCAGGGCGCGGACTATTGGATCGGTTCCTGGGTCGACAGCGGCAACGGCGCTGAACTGTACAACTACAGCGGCGTCTGGTCGCGCACCGAAGCCACGTACGATCCCGCTCCGAACAACGACATTTCGATCAGCAAGTCGGGCAACACCGTCACGGTGACGACGCTGCTGTCGAACATGGGCCTGTCGGCCGGCGACATCGTCTTCCTCGATGCCTTCACCAGCGGTGGCGGCGGCGGCGACGGCGCGGTCGATTCGCTCGGCAACTCGGGCATTCAGATTGGCGACTGGGGCAACCCGTCGGAGGCTCACATCGTGACCTACCAGGTCAAGGTGCCCGAGCCCAGCACGATCGCCTTGGTCGGTCTGGGGGCGCTCGCCCTGATCCGACGCCGACGCTGAACGACGCTTTGGTTTCGGAAAACAGTTGACTCACCACGGCCCGTGTCCTGCGACGCGGGCCGTTTTTTTGCGCGCTCGCATCACCGCGCACCGGCGCGATAGAATCCCCGCGAATCATGTCTCAACGCGAACCCAGCACCGCGACCAACGAACCCAAGCCGCGACTCACGCGCCACAAGCGACGCATCTTCATCCTCCTCGCGCTGGGACTGGTCGCCGCGCTGTTTGGCGCGGTCGAGGGGGTGGCCCGTCTTTGTGGCTACGGCGGTTATCCCGTGCTGATGAAAACCGTCTGCCCGGTCAACGGTGGCACGCTGGTCGTGACCGATCCGGCCGGTGCGGCCTCCTACTTCTTTGCCAACAAAGGCCGCGCGGGATCAATGTTTGAGAACGCGCTGGTGATGCCCAAGCCGGCAAACGCGGTGCGTGTCTTCCTGTGCGGCGAATCGGCGATGAAGGGGTTCCCGCAGCCGATGGCGCTCAGCGCCGGGGCATTCCTGCAAGCAATGCTCGGCGACTGCCTGCCCGGTCGCACGGTGGAAGTGATTAATCTCGCGACGACCGCGGTGGCGAGCTTCCCCGTGATGGCGATGCTGGAGGACGCGATTGATTATCAGCCGGACCTGGTGATCGTCTATTGCGGCAACAACGAGTTCTACGGTGCGTATGGCGTGGCGTCGCTGCATTCGGCGGGCCGTTCCACCGCGGCGATGCGCGTGCAGCGGGCGTTTCGCGCAACGGGCATGGCACAAGTCCTGGAAGCATGGACTGCGCCGTCGCAGGGTTCCAACCAGACGCTCATGGAACACGTCATGGCGCGCTCCGTCATTCCTGTCGACGACCCGGTTCGGCAGGACGCGGCGCGAAACCTCCGCACGCACCTGGGCGGCATGATCCGCCTTTGCAGAGCGCGCGGCGTGCCGATTCTCGTCTGCACGCTCGCGACGAACGAGCGCGATCTCGCCCCGCTGGGCGAAGACGACGCGACGCACCTGTCGCCCGAGGCTTCCGAGAAACTGGCGTCGCAACTGGTCGCCGCGCGGCAGTCGGCCGCCGCGCCCGACGCGCTCGCCGCCGCGATGCGCGAAGCCTTGAAAGCTCACCCGGATAGCGCGTTGGCCCATTACCTGCTGGGGCGCGCGCTCCACGGCATGAAGCGATTTGACGAGGCCGCCACCGAATTCGGCGAAGCGCTGGATCACGACACCATGCCGTGGCGCCCGCCGCAGGCCGTTCAACAATCGATTCGCGACGCTGCGAAGGAAGAAGGGGCGGCGCTTTGCGATGTGCGCGCCGCGTTCGCCGCAGCCAGCCCCGGCGGTTGCATCGGCGACGAACTGATGGACGATCACGTGCACCCGTCGCTGGCGGGCCAGGTGCTGATGGCGCGGACGTGGCTGGCATCCATCAGCGACATGGGCGGGCCGATCGCGCCGCTGCGCGAGCGGGTTGCGGGACTGCCGAATGATGAAGCGTATCGCCGTCGGCTCGGCGAGAACGTGTACGAACGATTCGGCGCGGCCCATACCGTGCGCGTGTTGTGCGACATCCCTTTTTACCGCGAATCGAACCCGCAGGCGTTCCGGCGGTTCGACGGCGTGTGTCGCGAGTTGGAGCGAACCATGTTGCCGGAGGTGCTTGAAGTCGCCCGGCAGTGGCAGACGCCCGCTCCGCATCGGGGCGGCATCCAGCGGCCGATCAGCGGCATGGTGGGTCGCGTGTTGCTGAAGGAGCGAAACTTCGCGGAGGCCGATCGGTTGATGGACGTGGCGGCCCGCAGCACGCCGATGTATTCGTCGCTGAACGTCGAATATGTCTATTTCATGCTGGCCGCGCGGGAGCGGTTGAAGCCGAAGCTTGACGAATCCGACCGGGCGATCGCGCTGGCGGCGATCGAGCGCGGCCGGGCGCTGGCAAAGTTCGCGCCGCTGGCCGACGTGCAGATTCACCGATGGATCGGGCGGTTGTATCAGCTTCGCGATGAGCAGGCGCAGGCGATTCCGCATCTTGTGGCCGCGATGCCGGCGCTGGGTGGGACTGACCTGTTCGCGCTGGATCAGGCGTTGGTTTTTGCGTACGTCCAGACGGGTCAGACGCAAAAGGCGAGCGAACTGCTCAAGCAGCGCCTTGCGGCCGGCGGGCCGTTCGTCGAGGCCTATCGTCGCATGTTGCAACCGAATGCGGCCGCGCCGTAGTTTTAAGGCCTGACGACTTTTTCCTGATTTTCCATTGCGACCCAACTTCCGACCCGGTCGGGGCTACCGTGCGCGGCATGGAGCACGCGGGTCGTTGCGACTTGATTCCCGCGAAGGTGACCCTATCGTTGATCGGCGTTGGCGCCCGCCGATTGGCGCCGGGGGAGGCAAGGCATCATGGCAATCACAAGGAAGTCGAAACGAGCGAGCCGGTCAGCGGACTGCAAGGTAGACCTCGCGCAGAGTCGATGCTCGCATTGCGGCGCGATGGATGGGGAAGGCGAAGGGCCGATTGGGCGCCGGCGTCGGTCGCCCGCGCGATACGACGCGGACGAAGCGCGGGCCGCGCCGTGGGGCCGCCGGCCAGACGGCACGCCGCACACGCTGGAGCAGTTCCGGGCGTTCCTGCGTGAGACGGTGCGCGAGTTGTACGGCGTGTCGTTGACGGCCGAGACCGCTGAACCGGCGGCGGCCATCACATCGACACGAAGAGTGCCAGAATAATGACATCTCCTGCAGAGAATTCGGGCGGGCGATGGCGTGAATGGCTGGGGCTGAACGCGTCGACGTTCGCGCTGCTGGGGGCGATCCTGCTGGTGACGGCGAGCACGGAGTTGTGGTCGCCGCTGGTGCCGCAGTATCTCAAGTCGCTTCAACGGGCGGCGCTGGGCGGCGATCCTCTGGTGATCGTATTGATCGGACTGTACGGGTTCTATCGCGACGGGCTGGAGGCGCTGAATTACTACGCGGGCGGCGCGATCGCGGCGCGGTTCAACACACGGCGGGCGCTGTTGACGTTCAATCTGTTGCCCCTGATCGGTCTGGCGATCTTGTTCTTCTGGCAGTCGCGGACGGCGGTGTTTCTGGCGATTCCGTTCGTGTTCGTGTGGGATTCGCTGGCCGGGCCGGCGATCGTGACGGTGGTCGGCGATTCGCTGCCGTCGGACCGGCGGACGATGGCGTTCACGCTCCAATCGATTTTTCGACGCGTGTCGCGCATGGTGGCCTATGGCGTGGGCGGCCTGTTCCTGTGGCAGCTGGGAAGCGTGACCGGCGGCGTGCGGGCGAACGTGGCGGCGGCGGCGGCGCTGGTGATCGCGGCGCTGGTGATCCAGTATCGGTCGATGGGTGTTTCCTCGCGCGACGAACAGTTGGCGTCGGCCCGGCCGCGCGAGGTGTTGCGGCAATTCAACCCGGACCTGCGGAGACTGCTGATCTCGGACATCTTTGCGCGGTGGGCCGAGGGGATGGCCAAGCCGTTCATCATTCTGTTTTGCGTTCCGCTGCTCGCGGCGGACGTGGCGCGCGGGGCGGCGTTGTACCAGTCGGCGCTGTTGAACATCGAGGCGGCGGTGAACGTGCTGCTGTACCTGCTGATCGCCCCGCGGGCGAGCCGGGCGGGGCTGGCGAAGAAGCCGTTCATTGGGTTGACTTTTGTATTTTTCGCGGCGTTTCCGATCGCCCTGGGGGTGCTCGGCGCGACGCTGGGGGCGGCGGGGTTGTACGCCGCGTTCGTGGTGGCGGGCTGCAGAGAGCTGGGCGAGCCGGCTCGCAAGGCGATGATCGCCGATCTGGTGCCGGCGGCGATGAAGACGCAGTCGGTCGGGGCCTACTGGGCGGCGCGCGGGGTGGCGGTGATGCCGGCGGCACTGGTGGGCGCGGGGCTTTGGCTGCTGGGCGAGCGCGTGACTCCCGGAGCCGGCGCGCTGTGGACGTTTACGGCCGCGGGGCTGCTGGGTGCGATCGGCGCGGGGGTTTTTTATTCGCGGTTTGGTCGGGCATCACCCAGCGTCGCGAGTTGATGGGCGCGGTTGCCCGCGAGGTGTCGGTCGTAGTACTTCAAATCAATGAGAAGAACGTCACGATCCTCGCCGACCGCTGCGAGCGTGCGGCCGTCCGGCGAGAAGGCGATCGAATACACGGCCTGACGTTGACCTTCGAGGGTGGTCAGCGAGCGGCCGTCGGCGATCGACCAGAGTCGGATTGACCCGTCGCGCGCGCCGGTGGCGAGTACGCGTTCATCGGAGCTGACATCCAGGGCAAGGATGGCGTGCTCGTGTCCGACAAACTCGCGGATGAATTCGGGCTCTGGCACGGCGACGGACGAGTCGGCCGATCGGCCGCCAGCGCGAGTCGCCAGCGCGTTCACGTCCCAGAGTCTTGCCCGGCCGTCATCGCCGCAGGTTGCGAGCCGGTTGTCAACGCCGAGGAAGCGCGCCCAGCGCACCGTCCCTTCGTGCGCGATAAATGTAGAAATGATGTTGCCGGATTGGGTTTCGATGATACGAATCGTGCCGTCGGTGCTCGCGGCGGCGAGCAGGCGGCCGTCATGGCTGAACGCGGCGCAAGGCGTGCGGTGGGACGGCCCGTGGATTGAATGGACGGGCGACGGGGGGCGCGGCGCGTCTTGCAAGAGATCGGCGGTCCTCCAGATGGAGACTCGATTCTCATACCCGCCGGATGCAACCCATTTCCCGTCGGGGCTTGCGGTGACAAATGAAGGCACCTTGATACCCGTGCCGATCGTGCGTCGCAGGGTGAGTCGCGGCGGGCCATCCCCGGCAGGCCGTACGTCCCAGACGCGCATTTCGCCGTCGTAGCCCACCGATGCCATCGCACCGAGCGACCCCAGCTGCGCGATGCCGCCGATGGCTTCGCGGTGCTTTTCCGCCGACGTGGTTCGCGCCAAGGTCCGGCTGTTCCAAACGCGAACGCGATTGTCCGGGCCCGCGCCGGCCGATGCGATGAGACCGCCGTCGCGACTGAACTGCACGCCGAACGACGCGGCGTCGTGGCCGGCAAGGCGTTGAATGCTCGGCACGGGTTGCGTGTCCCACTCCTTGATGAGGCCATCCAGCCCGACGGAGAGAAGTGTGCTTCGGTCCGCGGCGAAAGCCGCTTGGAGCACGGTCGATCGGTGACCGAGGCATGTCATCAACCGCTGGTTGGATGCCAGCTCCCAGATGATCAGTGATTTGTCGTGTCCACCCGTGATCAGCTGTCGACCATCGGGCGAGAATCCGACGGTTGTGACGCCATAGGTGTGTTCGCGCAGGTTCGCGACCCTCGCTCCCGAGACAAGGTCCCACACTTCCACGCCGCCTTCGCCCCAACCGACCGCGAGCTGGGTTGCATCGGCATTGAAACTCATGGCGGCGATGTATCGGAAGGGATTCGGGGGGCTCGTTCGAATGCGCCGAGTCTCCACGCCGCGCGCCACGTCATGGATGCGAATCAAATGATCCAGACCGCCCAACGCCAGTTGATCGCCGGTCGGGCTAAGGGCAAAGACCGTGACTTGCCCGACGGCGTTGTAGGGAACGTTGCCCACCAGAGTGCCGCTGCTAGTCTCGTAGATCCTCGCCAAACCGTGCCCGTCCAGCATGGCGACGCGCCGGCCATCGTGGCTGAAGCTCGCAATGACGGCGCCGGGCCGCAGGTCGGACCGTGCGGCAATCGGCGGCTCAATCGTGTCAAGCCGGCCGGAACGGACATCCAGCAGGCAGAGCGCGACATAATTGTCTCGCGCGGTAAGCAGCACGAGACGATCAGGACCGCAGAACGAAGCCGCGTACACCGGGTCCACCTTCAGCCGTAACCGCTCGCCGGTCGGGGAGAGAGGCAACGTCCAGACCTGGACGCTGCCGTATTGTCCGGCCGTGGCAAAGGCATCGCCGGCGGGGGAAACGGCGAGCGACATGCGAATCTCGTCGTCGGCGGCAGCGACGGTCGCGCGGCAGTGACCTGCGACGTATGCCTCGCGCAAGGCCCAATAGGCATCGCGAAGGTCGAACGAATTCGGATCGGCGCGCACGGATGCGGAGATGGAATCGAGGCCGGCGGACGAGGAATCGCCCGGCGCGAGGAATTCCCGCCAGAGGACATCTTCGGCCGAGGCGATGTTGCCGGTGCGCACCATCAGGCGGCCTCGTTCGATGTTGCTTTGTGAGAGCGCGACGGCGAGCTGGTCGGCAGAGTTTCGCGCAGCGTCTTCCGCGCGCAGGGCCTTGTCGCGCTGGAAGGCGGTGCGACGCAGGTTGACGGCCGTGACAATGGCGAAGGCGACGATGAGCAGGAGAAAGGCCGCTCCGACGGTCGCGGAGACGCGGTGACGCAGGAGTGACTTTCGCATGACGTACCAGGTGCTGTCGCGTCGTGCGTCGATCGGCTCGTTGCGGAGGAAACGCTCCAGGTCTTGTCGGAGGGATTCGGCGGACTGGTAGCGTCGGCCGCGATCTTTTTCAAGCGTCTTCAATACGATCGTGTCGAGTTCGTCGCCCAGCGCGGGGTTTCGCTGCGAGGGCGGGCGCGGCGGCTCGTGCGTGATGGCACGAATGGCATCGGAGAGTGGGCGATCGACATCGCTGGGCAGCGCGCCGGTAAGGGCTTCGTACAGCAGGACACCGAGCGCGTAGACGTCGGTACGCGTGTCGATCTGGTCGATGCGGCCTTCGACCTGTTCCGGTGCGGCGTAGGCGAAGGTGCCCATGAACTCGCCGGCGCGCGTAGCGAGCAACCCCTCGTGCAGGTCGTCGCCGAGGGCCTTGGCGACGCCGAAGTCGAGGATGTGCGGCGCGCCGGTCTCATCGACGAGAATGTTCGCGGGTTTGAGGTCGCGGTGAATGATGCCGCGCTGGTGCGCGTACTGCACGGCGTCGCAGATCTGAATGAACAGCGCGAGGAGTCGCCGGATCGATGCGGGGTCTTGGCGCCGCTGCCATGCTTCGTTCAGCGGCTGGCCACGAATCAGCTCCATGGCGAAGTAGCGGCGACCGTCGGCGGTGTCACCGCTCTCGTAAACGGTAACGATGTGCGGGTGACGCATGCCGGCGACGAGCTCGATTTCGCGCTCGAATCGGCGGCGTTGCTTGTCGGTCGAGAGCGCGCCCGGGCGAAGCATCTTGAGGGCGACGCGGCGCTTGGTGGACTTCTGCACGGCCTCGTAGACGATGCCCTGCCCGCCGCGATGAAGCTCCGGCCCCAGGGTGTAGCCGAGGATCAGATCGGCCGGTTCGACGGAAGACCAGATGGTCGTCGCGGGTGGCGAATCGTTCGCGCCGGGCCTGGCGAAGCGGGCGATGAGTTGATTGTTGGCGCGGAATTCGCTGACACAATCGCGGCATCGCCGGCAGGTCTCGACATGGCGACCCAGCGCGGAATCGGACTCGCCGCCCAGCACCCACTCTTCCAGCGCGGCGAGGTCGGGGCAGGAAGTCGTTGCATCGGCGCGCGTTTCGCCCATCGGTTCACCGGTCGTCGAAGAGCGCTTCGAGGCGCTCGATGGTCTCGCGCAGCCGCGCGGCGACGCGGTTCTTCGCGACGTACACGTCCTGCACCGTGATGCCCAGTTCCGCTGCGACAGTCGCCGCGGGCTTCTGCTCCACGGCGAACATTTCGAAGGCGCGCACGGTGCGCTCCGTCAGGCGCGATGCGCCGCGCAGCTCTCCGATCGCCTGGCGCAGCAACTGATGGCAGCGCTCGGCCTCCCACAGCGCATCGAGCTGGTCATCGTTCGGCAGATCGATGACGGCTGACTCCCCGCGCAGCTCGCGTCGGGCGAACTTCGCGCGCTTCAGGTCGGCCACGCGATACTTGACGATCCCGATCAGCCACGAGCGGAGCCGGCCTCGCTCGCGGTCGTACTTCCCGGCGCGGTACTCCTCCAGAAAGCGCATCAGCGATTCCTGGGCGACGTCCGCCGCTTCGTGCTCGGTGAGACCGAGCTTCAGGCAGTATCCCGTGACGATCGGTCGATACCGCGCGTCGAACTCGGACCAGACGGCGTCGTTCTCAGCTTCGGAAAGGCCGATCAGCAGGGATGTGGATGTGCGCGTGGACAGGGCCATGATCGTTCCAAGGCGGTGGCAACCCCCGTAAGAAGACGTAAGAAGTGCCAATCCATGATACCCCACGAGGGGAGCGATTTTTTGAGCATGGTCCCGAAACACAGTGATAGCGCATAAAATTATTATTTGCAGATAGTTATGCCAATTGTCCGACTGATCGGGAAGCGTCTGGCTGCCGGAATTTGGGCCGACCGGGTATCTCGAACTTCACGCAATTTGAAATCTCAAATCTCAAAGTGAGAGATTCGGCGGCCCAGGGGCGGATTAGAGATGGTGGGATGGGTAGATGGCTGCGGCGTGTCGCCGCGACGCGACGCTGCTTAAGGAGCGGCCGACCGGTCAGAAGAAGTCGCTCGAAGCAGTCGATGGTGGGCGGTGCCCACCCTACGGCGACAGGAAACAGCGGACCGGCAAGGCGAAGCAGCAACATTGATGGGCGGTGCCCACGCAACGGCGACAGGGAGCAGCGGACCAGCAAGGCGAAACAGTAACCTTGGTGGGCAATGCCTCATGCCACAGATTGAGGACAGAACCATGTCATTGGAGCGAAGCATGTTCAGGATGAATTCGTTGCGGCGGAATTTTTCGGCGTTGGGCATGACGGCGGTGATGCTGATGATGGCCTCGCCGGTGCAAGCGGGCGATCAATGCAGCTCGCCGACGTCGATCTCGGGCACGGGCGTCTTCAACTTTGATCTGACCACGGCGACGACCAGCGCCGAAGGGCAGGACGCGTGGTGCGGGCAGCCGGGACAGCTCGCGTTCGAGCATGACGTGTGGTTCTGCTGGACGGCGACGTGCACCGGGTTGATCCAGATTCACACGTGCGGCCAGACCACGGCCGACACGAAGATCGCGTTTTATACAAATGGCTGTACATGCCCGGGGCTGCCGCCGAGCGCGCCGCCGCTTTGCTGCTCGGATGATTCGATTGCTCCGCCGCCGTTTCCGCCGAATGCGCCGCCGTGCGGCGTGCAGACGTATCTGGATTGCGAGGTGGTGTGTGGGCAGCAATACCTGATCCGAATCGGGACGAAGCCGGGCACGACGCCTGCGGCGGGGACGTTCACGATTCAATGCGCGGGGACGGCCTGCCCGCCGCCGGCGTGCGATGATTGCTGCGGCAAGAAGCCGAATTTCCTTCCTCCGTCGACGTTCCCCGGGTCGGTGGCGGTCGCGACGCACGAAGGGTTTGACTACTTCACCAGCACGGTGTTGCCGGTTGTGAACGTGATGAACATTTCCGGCCAGTCCGGCGCGACGGTCGCCGACAACTGGTTCACGAATTTCTATGCACCGTCGGCTGCGCAGAAGTGGCTCAAGACCGATTTGGGCACGGTCTTCGGTGTAACGCTGGATGATCTGGGCAACATTTATCTTGCGCACACGGCGATCTACTCCACACTCGGCCCAGGCACCGACGCAATCGGTACGGTTCCCGGCGGCGCGGCCGGCGCGATCTATAAGATCGACACGAACACGGGCGTGGCGGCGCACTGGATCACGTTGCCGAACGCGATGTTCACAGGCTGCACCGGCACCGAATGCTGGCCGGGTCTGGGCAATCTGACCTACGACTGCGGGCTGCACTCGTTCTACGTGTCCAACTTTGAAGACGGGCGTATTTATCAGATCAGTCCGTCGGCGACGGTGCTGTCGACGTGGAACCACGCGACCGGCATCGTGCTGGCCGGGTCGCCGCCGCCCGACCCCAACGGCATGGTGCCCATCACGCCGCACCCCATCACCCAGCGCGGTCAGCGCGTCTGGGCCGTTCAAACGCACACGGATCCCCAGGGCGGCGGACCGAACTATACGCGACGGTTGTATTACTCCATCTGGCGCGAAGACGGCTCCAGCCAGAGTGCGGCGTACGACAATGAAATCTGGTCCGTCGGACTCACGGCCTCGGGACCGAACATCGGCCGTCCGATCGCGGGCACGGAGCAACTCGAACTCATCCTGCCGATGTACCAAAACCAGCCCAATCCATGGTCCAGCCCGGTCAGCGACATCAGCTTCACCGCGCCGAATGCGCCCTCGGCCTCGTGTTGCATGATCGTCGCCGAGCGCACCATGCACACCTTCGGCGGCCCGAACGACATCTACACCGGAGCGCATCAGAGCCGCCTGCTGCAATTCTGCTACTCGCCGCCCAATCCGGCCGGCGGCGGCGGCTGGGCTGCGTCGGGCAATACGTTCCTGACCGGCTCGGTCATCAATAGTCTTCAGGACAGTTCGGCAGGCGGCACGGATTACGACTACGACGTGCCCAATACAGCGAACAATCGCGTGCAGGTCTGGTGCACGGCGGACGCGATCAAGCTGCCGCCCGATCCGGGTGTGGACTTGTACGTATATGGAATTCTTGGAGAGAAGGCCAACGGCGGCAGCCCGCTTACCAATCAGTCGATCATGATCGACCTCGATCAGGACACGACGGTCGGCGATAAGACGCAGCTCGGCGATGTGGAGATTCCATGCCCGGTGGCGGTGAACCCGCCGGTGTGCCAGCCCGACCCACAGGGCATGACGTGCGTCAATGGGTGCCCGGGCGGCGACACGTTGTGTCAGCCGAAGGAAATCACGCTCGGCGCGGACGGTGTGTATCGAATCACGCGCTGCGAGTGCGGGCCGGAGTTCTGCCGCGTCGAGATGGGGCCGGCCGGACCGATGTGCGTGTTCAGTTGCCCCGTGGTGGGCCAGACCTGTGAGATGCAAACGTCGCAGAACTCTGACGGGTCGGTGCGGTACTGGTGCGACTGCGAGACACCGCCACCGGCCTGCAATTTGACATCTTACTGCAATCCGGATCAACCGGGGACATGCATCCCGACGTGCGCGGGCTATTGCCCGAATGGCGAAGTCTGCACGCCGATCGAGATCACCGAGTACCCGGCGGGGTCGGGCCACTATCAAGTGTCGGATTGTGATTGTTATCCGCCGGTCGATCCGCCTTGCCACCCGGTGCTGGTGAATGGCGCGGTGCGTTGCTCGGGCGGTTGCAGCAACAGCGGTTTGTGCAATCTCGTGCGGTATTACGATCCGCCGATTCCGCCCCAGGAATACGGTAAGGTTCGGTATCGCTGTTCGTGCGACTGCAAGCATCCGCCGGCGAACATGGCGGACTGGTGGCCGATGGACGACAACCCGGTGCTGCCGCCGATTGATGACATCGCGGGCATCATGAATCACGGGACGCCGTCGGGCGGTGTGACGCCGGCCGGCGCGGCGAGTTGTTCGAGCAGCGGGGCGCTGGCGTTCAACGGCGTGAACGGCGTCGTGACGGTGCCGAACGTGCCGGGTCCGGCGGACATCAACTTCGGTCTGGGCAACTTCACGATCGAGGGCTGGATCCGCACAACGGGCCAGGGTCTGGAGCCGTTTGTGGATAAGCGCACGGTGGACGTGAGCAACAACGTTCACGGCTACACGATGTTCAGCTTCAACGGTCGGCTGGCGTTCCAGTTGGCGTCGGGCACGTTCGGGAATTTCATCGCGACGGGCCTGCCGTTCATCAACGACGGCCAGTGCCATCACGTGGCAGCGGTGGTATATCGCAACGGGTCGGGCGGCACGGGCAGCGCAAACGTGATTCGACTGTTCGTCGACGGCGTCGCGCAGAGCTTCAACGACAATGCGATCACCGGCAGCGTAAATAACACGTCGGCGCTGGTGTTCGGCCAGCGATTGCCGATCCTGGCGGGCAACCTCTTCCTCAACGGCGTGCTGGATGAGTTTGAATTCTTCCGGCGGTCGCTCGGCAACAATGAGATCGTGGACCTGTTCACGGCCGGGCAGCTCGGCAAGTGCCGCGAAGTCTGCTACACGAACTCGGTGCTGTATTGTCGAGGCGATGTCAGCAAGCAGGTGTGCTTCCAGATTTGCAACTACACCGGCTCGCCGCAGAGCTACACGTGGAACCTCTCCGGACCGATCGGCGGCGCGGGGTGCAGCAACATCGGGGCGATGAACTTCTCACCGTCCGCCGGTGTGACGGCGATGATTCCGGCCGGCCAGTGTGTGAATGTGTGCGTGAATCTACCGCGGCCGGTGGGGCTGCCGAATCCGCCGCCGTACTTGACCGGGTGTTACCAGCTCTCGGTGACGAACAACGCGACGGGAGCGACGTTCGGCTGCACGAACACGGTCAGCGCGACGCCGCGGTGGTGCGGCGACTGGTGGCAGAATCCGACGACAGCGACGCAGCGCGTCGGCACGCAGCGGGAGTACACGTTGAATCTGCTCAACGAAGCCGATCCGAGCGGCATGCTGGAGTTCTCGATCCGGGCCGTGATTCCCGATGGAGCCGGCGGCGAGGTGGCAGACATGGAGGCGGTGAGCCTCGATGGATTGCCGCCGGGCGAGCCGGTGCTGCGAGTGATTGCGCTGCCGATCGGCGTGCCGATTAAGTTGCCGATCGGTGTCGGGATCGTGGCCCATGAGACGTTCGCGCCGATCGAGCTGGTGCTGGAGTTCGACAGCGACGGCGACGGGGTCCACGACGCGGCGGGCCGCCAGCGGATCCGCACTGTCGTGCCGTGCGAGAACGAGCAGCTTGGCGATGTGAACGGCGACGGCATCGCGGACATGGAAGACATCGAGCCGTTCGTGGCCGCGCTCCTGGGCATGCCGCACGAAGCGTATCACACGCTGACGGCGGATGTGAACTGCGACGGGGCCGCGAACGGGTTGGATGTGAAGGGCATGGTGGAAGGAATCGTGATGGGGCCGTAGTCCGTAGAGTGGGCATTGCCCACCAGACTATCGCGGTGCGAGCGCATCGCAACGTTGCATCGGATACGATGGCCCGTTCGGCGCGTGGAATCCGCGCGTCGAGCGGGTTCTTCTTATGCGTCAATCGTCACGGGCCGGTCAGTTTTCCCTGTTTGCGCACTGGATGCTCTTTTTCGCACTTCTGTTGAGCGGCTGCGAACGGCCGCATTCCGAACAGCCGGTCGGAGAGATTCCTGAAGGCCCTTCCGATCTCCCCACCGCCCTTGCGGACGGCTGGACGAGCGAAGTGCAGGCCGAGGCGGCGCTGGCGCAGCTTTGCCGGCTGGGGGCGGTGCTGACCGAGGTGGGGACGCTTCCTCCAGCGGCCGAGGCGGAGCTATTTGACAGGTGTCTGTTACCGCCGCTGCGGCCCGAGCCGCGCGAAACGACGCGCTTGCTTGGTATTCACGTGGAGCGGTTTCGGGGTCGGCCGGAGTCGATCGGGCGCACGCCGCCGAGCGCGGCGTTTGAGGCGTTCCTTGCACCGCATGGCGCGATCGACCAGAACGCGCGCGGACCTTATTCCGACGCAGGGGATTCCGATGCGCAGCGCCCGCTTCAATTTGATTTTCGCGTGGCCGGCATCATCTCCAACTCGGCGACGGATTTTGCGACGGATGTGATCGTGCGCGTGGACAGCGGCGACGGATCGTCGCGCGTGCAGCAGAACGCTCGCTGGGCGGTGTCGTGGGTGTGGGAGACGGAGGAAGAAGCAGGGGAAGCATGTTCGGGGAACATGGAACCCGTTCCAAAGGCAGGTGATCGGTTGCCTCGCTCGCCAATGCCGCGGATTGTCTCGATCCTGGTCATGGGTTACGACGAGCTTCGGGCCGAGGGAGCGATGCTGAACGGTGCGCGGGCAACCGAGCTAATGAAAAATCAGAAGCCGAAGCCCGGTCCGCCGTCTGCATCAAACAGTCCGCATCGATCGGATCTCGGTCTCGCCATCGGCGATGTGAACGGCGACGGGCTTGAGGATGTGTACGTGGGAATGGGGGCTGGGCAGCCGAATCAACTTCTGCTGCAACAGGCCGACGGCGGCGTGCGCGAGGCGGCGCGCGAGGCCGGTGTGGACTGGACCGACGACACGGGCGGCGTGCTGCTGATCGATTGGGACAACGACGGCGACACGGACCTGGTCGCGTCCACGGGCGCGACGGTTGTTTTCTATGAGAACGACGGGCGCGGGCGATTCACGCAGCGTCACGCGCACCTGGCGACCGGGCCGGGGCGGTTCGGCTCACTGGCGGCGGCGGACTATGACCTCGACGGCGATCTGGATGTGTACGCGTGTCGCAGTTTCGACTGGCTCGTTGACGGCCCGATGCCCCAGCCGCTCCATGACGCAACGAATGGCCCCGCCGATGTGCTGCTTCGCAACGATGGCCCGCGCGGTTTCGCCGATGCCACGGCGGCGGTCGGGCTTGGTCGCGGCAACCATCGATTTTCTTCCGCGGCGGCGTGGGCGGACTATGACGGCGACGGCGACGCGGATTTGTACGTCGCCTCGGAGTTCGCGAGCGGGCGGTTGTTTCGCTGCGACGGTGGGCGATTCGTCGACGTGACCGCGCAGAGCGGATTGGACCTTGCCGCCATCGGCTGCACGGCTTGCTGGGCTGATTTTGACGGCGACGGCGATCTGGATCTGTTCGCGGGCAATGTGTTCAGTCCGGAGGGCAGCCGGATCGTTTTTCAGCCTCGCTTCATGGAGGATGCGGATCCCGCGTCGCGCGTCGCCGTGCAACGGCTTCCGCAGGGCAACGGGTTGTATGTCAATCAGGGGAAGGGCACGTTCCTGAATCGCGCCGACGAATCGGGCGTTCGCCTGGGTGGCTGGACGAGCGGGGCGACGCTGATCGACTTCAATGGCGACGGACTGGAAGATTTGTTTGTCACGAATGGAGTCTTATCGGTTGCCCATGGCGGCGAAGCGGCGAGCTACTTCTGGCGACGCGTTGCCGATGCGCTGGGCGATCCGGGGAGACTCGCGGAGGGCCACCGCGCATTGGCGAAGTTAAGGAGTTGGATGAGCAAGGGTGGTGGATGGGCCGGCAGCGAGCAGACCGCCGTGTACCTGAATCTCGGAGGCGGTCAGTTCTGCGATGTGTCCACGCTTGGGGTCGGGGGCGCGGCGGCGATCGGCTCGGTGGTGGCGGTGGACTGGGACCGCGATGGCGATTTAGACGTATGGGTCAATTCGGGAGACGCGACCGGGCCGCGGCTCGTGCGAAATGGGCTTCGCAGCGCGGGCAGACGTGTTTCGCTGCAATTGGTCGGCGAACGATGCAATCGCGATGCGATTGGAGCGAGGATCGAGGCGGTGATCGGCGGGCGCACCGTTGTGCGAACCGTTGCCGCCGGAAGCGGGCGGCTGTCGCAGTCAACGCTTCGAGTGCTGATCGGATTGGGCGATGCGGATCAGATTGATAAATTGTCGATCGTGTGGCCCGATGCGCGCTTCGCTGACCAACCAGTTGTCCAAACACGTTACGAGAATCTGAAGGCAGGGCATTACACGATTCGGCAAGGCGCTGCGCCCGAAGAGGTCGCACTGGAAGCAAAGCGTTAACTCGCCATCAATCACCCAACCTATGAAGGCGAACTGGGCACAGGCATCGCTCAAGCGCATTACGTAATCGAGGGGATCCGCGGTGCGTGATCTTGCCCGCGGACTCGATTTTTCCTGTTCACGCCTTTTTGTGCGATTGCATAATATGCAGTTAGCTGGGAATGTGCATAGGGGCAACTTTATACACGGCAACTGGTTGTGGATGAACGAAATTCGGACTTTGGGGGTCGTAGGAAATCCTCGCCACCCTTTTCCCTAAGTCATCAACTAATTGAGTCTTATATCGCGTTCGGTTACACTTAACAGACTGGAGTGAGCCGACCCACTGCAACAGTGGGCACAACGATCTTCTACATTTACAGCGAGGGCATAGCCTTGAATCCCCGAAACCTGTCGATTTGTCTGGCCATCAGTGTTCTGTGTGTCTGGGGGTCGGCACAAGGACAATGGGTGACGTTTCAGAACCAGACCGGGATCCGCATCAATGCGGCGCCGGCCGTAAGTACATCCGATCCGGAGGAGAAGGACTACGCCTGGGGCGACGTCGACCAGGACGGGGATATTGACCTGGTCTGCGTACGCAAGAACCCGTTTTCCACCGCGGGCGGCCGACCGAATGTCCTGTTCATGAATGTCAACGGCGTGCTGACCGACCAGACGGCGCTGTACGCGTCGGCGTCGGACGTGCCGGGCGACCAGGGCTTTCTCACGTCGACGAATGACCGCGACGTGCTGCTGGTCGACCTGAACCTCGATGGCTGGCTCGATCTTGTCACCGCAACAACGGTGAGCGATGGATTGTCGAAGGTGATCGGGCACCCGCGCATCTACCGAAACCTCGGCGAGGTCTCCGGCGTCTGGCAGGGTTTTCGGCATGAGGACTTCCGCATCCCGCAGATGTTGAGCGTGACCGGCGCGGTGGCCAATCCGCGATTCTGCTCGGTCGCCGTCGGCGACGTGACGGGCGACGGCTACCCGGATATTTACTATGGCGACTATGACAGTGGCCAGACCGGTCCGGCGGAGAATCCGAACAACGACTTCGACAACAAGCTGCTGGTCAACATGGGCGCGGGCAACCCCGGCGTCTTCGTGGACGAGAGCACGTCGCGCATGGGCTCGATCTTCAATTATCCCGGCGGCGTCGGCAACCGGAATTATCTGTATGCGACGTTCGGCGCGGCCAGCATCATCTGCGACATCAACGGCGACGGTGTCAATGACGTCGTCAAGCAGACTGCCCTGACCCCGCCGCAGCACGTCGCGGTGGTCATGAACAATCCCGCCAACGTGGGATTCTTCAACAATTACAAGATCGTCAACGCCCAGGCACCGTACTTCGTCAGCGCCGGCGACCTGAACAATGACAACCGAATCGACCTTGTCACGACGGACGACAACGCCGATCGGTACCTGTTGAACACCGGCAACGACGGCAGCGGCGCGCCGAACTTCAACACGTTTTCATTTGCTTTTCAGGCCGGCGGCGACGACGGCTTCGGCAGCCAGTCCATCATCATTGACCTCGATAACGACGGCTGGAAGGATGTGTTCATCTCGGACGTGGACGTCGACGGCTTCGGCTGCTCGCGCCGGGCTCACATCTACCGCAACCTCGGCAACGCTCCGAACGTGACGCTCCAGGAAGCCAGCCCCTCGGTTATTCCGACGGGCAATCTCATCGGCACGTACCACTCGGCCATCTTTGACATCAACGGCGACGGGTACAACGACATCGTCCTGGGCCGCTGCAATTCGATGGAAGTCTGGATCAACATTCCTCCGGTTTCGATCAATTACACGATCATCGGCGGCGCGCCGCAGGCCGTGGCGCCGGCGACGTCGCAGCTGCTTGAAGTCGATGTGGTTCCGGTCAACGGCGCGTTGCAGCCGGGTACCATTACGCTGCATTACAGCATCAACGGCGGAGCCTTCAGCTCGACGCCGATGACGCACGTCAGCGGTGACCGCTACACGGCCTCGTTGCCGGCGGGCGAGTGCGGCGACTTTATTCGGTATTACATCCGTGGTCAGCTGGTCGGCGGCGGCATTTTCTACAGCCCCTCGAACGCACCGGCTGCGACGTATCGTGCGACAATTGCGACCGATGAGGCGGTGGCGCTTGAGAGTTTCGAAGTGAGCGACGCCGGCTGGACCGTTCAGAATGACCCCTCGCTGACCGGTGGCGCGTGGGTCCGCGTCGATCCGGTCGGCACGCTGAGCGGCGCCAACCAGGCCCAGCCCGAGGACGACTACGAGGCCGCTCCCAACGTCATGTGCTGGGTAACGGGTCAAGGTGTTGTGGGTGGCGCGGTCGGTGCCGCGGACGTTGACGGCGGGCCGACGCACTTGATTTCGCCCCCGATTGATCTGACAGGCTCCGACGCGGTCATCCGCTATGCCCGCTGGTTCTTCGGAAGCACCGGCGACAGCATGACCGTCGCGGTCAGCAACAACAACGGCGCCAACTGGACAACTGTCGAAACCATCACGACCAGTGCTTCGGCCTGGACGCTTGCCTCGTTCCGCGTGAGCGACTACTTCCAGAACGACGCCCTAACGGCCAACGTCCGCGTCCGGTTCTCCGTCGTGGACACCGGCACGGCGACAACCTGCGAAGGCGCCATCGACGCGTTCGAAGTCACCAGCAAGGTGTGCGAGGGCGGATGCAGTTGCCCCGGCAACACCAATGGCGACGGTCAGCGCAACGGTTTGGACATCGCCGGCTTCGTAAATTGTCTCCTCGGCAACCCAGGCATCTGCTCGTGTGCAGACATCGACAACAATGGGCTGGATATGAACGATATCTCGCTCTTCGTTGACGAGATTCTCAACGGGCAGGACTGCTCAATCTAGTTCGGCCTGCAGGCTGAATAGATAGCGGGTTGTCACGCAGTCGGGGGGACTAGCCGTGGATTGCTGCGCGCCCCAGGCGCGCCGGTTGCACGCTGTGCCAGCGCGTCGGTGCAAGCCGAAGCGAAGGTGTGCGGCGCTTGCCCGCCATTTAAGGAGAGTTTCGCGATGAACGGAAAGAAGCGTGCTGTGAACCGAGTATTGGGTTTGTGGGTTTTCGCGGCGGTGCTTACGCCAGGCCCGGTGGCCGATCGTGCATTCGCCGTCGATCTGCAACCCAAGATGGGCGATCCTTTGACCGGTCTGACCCCTGCCCAGCTTGATCGGTTCATCGCGGGCCAGACCAAGTTCAACACCGCATTGACCATCGCAGAAGGCCTCGGACCGGTCTTCAACGAAACCAGTTGCGGCGCCTGCCACTCCACGCCGATCGGCGGCAGCGGAGCCATGGTCGTAACGCGATTCGGCTTCTTCGATGACAAGAACGAGATCTTCGACCCGCTCGATGAGAAGGGCGGTTCGTTGCTCCAGGTCCAGGGGATCAACGGCACCTGCATTGAAGTTGTCCCGCCCGAAGCCAACGTGACGGCGCATCGACTCACGACTTCGACCCTCGGATTCGGCCTGATCGAGGCGATCCCCGACGCCGACATCCAGGCGAATGAGGCGGTCGGCCCCGGCATCAGCGGCAAGGCGCACATGGTCGAGGCGTTTGAAGACCCGCCGATGAGTCCGCTCCGAGTCGGCCGTTTCGGCTGGAAGAGCCAGGTTGCGACCGTGCTGACTTTTTCCGCTGATGCATCGTTGAACGAGATGGGCCTGACCAATCGGTTCATTCTCACGGAGAACGATCCGAACGGCGACGATCCGCCGACGCTCGGCGAGTGCGACACCGTGGCCGATCCGGAGGACGGGCCGGACATCAACGGGCAGCACTTCATCGATCACGTGACGCATTTCCAGCGATTCCTCGCGGCGCCGCCGCAGACGCCCAAGTCGGGCATGACCGGCGAATCGATCTTCAACGCGATTGGTTGCGACGATTGTCACATCCCGCAGTTCATGACGTCGAACGATGGCGGTCTGGAGGACGCGATCCGCAACAAGCCGGTCCGTGCTTATTCAGACTTTTTGCTGCATGACATGGGCACGCTCGGCGACGGCATCGAGCAGGGCATGGCGAGTGTACGCGAGCTGCGTACGACACCGCTGTGGGGCCTGCGCATGCGCGATCCGCTGATTCACGATGCCCGCGTCACCGGCGGCACGTTCGCCAGCCGCGTCACCGCGGCCATCGGGTGGCACAACGCGCCGTTCAGCGAGGCCCAGCCGGCCGGGGCGGCCTTCGCGGCGTTGAGCCAGACCGACAAGGACCACGTCATTGCGTTCCTGGGTTCGCTCGGGCGCGCCGAGTTCGACGCTGACGGGAACAATTTCATCGACCAGGTGGACTTCGCCGACTTTGTCGCCTGCTTCACCGGCCCGACGCCGACCTACACGCCCGACGACGCATGCAGCGTGCACGACATCGACCAGGACGGCGACGTCGACAACGACGATTACGCATTGTTCCTTCAGGCCTACGAACCGGTCCAGGGCGACTGCAACAGCAACACCGTCAACGACCTGACCGACATCCTGAATGCCACCAGCCTGGACTGCAACACCAATGCCGTCCCCGACGAGTGCGATTCGCAGTACACCGACATCGCGCTGTTTGTCGCCGTGATGCTGGGCACCAATCAGGACCCGGCCTTGCTATGCATGTACGATCGCAACGCCGACAGCGAAGTCAACGGCCTGGACGTGCAGCCGTTTATTGACTTCATTCTTCCGTAGCGACTGGCGATTGAAACGATTGCCTGAACCAAAGGGCTGGTGGAACCCCGTTCCGCCGGCCCTTTTCTTTTGTTCTGCTCTCTTCGCGTGAGCGCGGGGCGAAGGGTGCGTTCAACTGACTCGTGGCGAGAGCCGCGGATGCCTGACAAGAGCCGTCGATGCTCCCGGGGTGGAGTCCCTTCGGCGTCGCCGGTATTCTTTGGTCACGAACCGACGCATCGGATCACGGCCGATTCGATTCGGCCTGACGAACCTGTCCCGCGAGCCGGAAATACATATGTCAACGTCCCGCTCCGACGCCGTGGCCATTAACGGCGTCACCAAGACCTTCGGCGCGTTCACGGCGGTGAACGATCTGTCGTTGCACGTGCCCGCCGGGTCGGTTTACGGCTTCATCGGTCCGAACGGATCAGGCAAGACGACGACGCTTCGCATGATCATGCGCATTTTCCATCCCGACCGCGGCACGATCCGCGTTCTGGGGGAAGACGCGACGGCCGGCGCGGCGGCGTGTGATCGCATCGGCTATCTCCCCGAGGAGCGCGGGCTGTATCGCAAGATGAAGGTGATCGACGTGCTCGAGTTTTACGCGGCGTTGAAGGGCGCGCGGGGTGTGCGCGCCGACATCGCGAACTGGTTTAAGCGACTGGAGCTGCCCGGCGCGGAGAACAAGAAAGTCGAAGCGCTCTCCAAGGGCATGGCGCAGAAGGTTCAATTCATCGCGACCGTGCTGCACAAGCCGGACCTGGTGATTCTGGACGAGCCGTTCAGCGGGCTGGACCCAGTGAACATGGACGTTCTGAAAGACGCCGTGCTGGACCTGAAGCGGGCGGGTGCGACGGTGCTGTTCTCGACGCACGACATGGACGTGGCCGAGCGGATGTGCGACTTCGTGTTCATGATCTTCAAGGGTCAGAAGGTGCTGGACGGCACGCTGGAACAGATCAAGAGCCAGTATGGCGCTGACACGCTGCGGGTGCGCCTGGGCGGAAACGGCGTCGCGTTCGATCAGTTGCCGGGCGTCGATCGCGTCAATGATTTCGGACAATTCCAGGAGTTGCGCGTGCGCAGCGGCGCGGACCCGCAGGCGGTGTTGCGTGCGCTGGTGGATCGCGGGCGCGTCGAGCACTTTGAGATTGCCCGGCCGAGTTTGCATGACATTTTCGTGCGGATCGCGAGGCCGTCGCCGGAGGAGGTCGCCCCATGAGCGGCAAGGTGTGGGTCGTGGCCGGCCGGGAGTATCGCGTCAGCGTGCGCAGCAAGTCGTTTGTTGTGGCGATTCTGCTGATGCCGGTGTTCATGTTCGGCGGGGTCGGTGTGCAGCTTCTGATGGAGGATCGCGTCGACACCGACACGAAGCAGGTGGCGGTGGTGGACCGCTCGGGCAAGCTGTTTGATATGCTGACCGCGTCGGCGGAGCAGTACAACACGCAGGAGGTTTACCGTTCGCGCATCACGCGGGACGGGGCAGGCGACGGGAAGAAGGCCGAGGGCGAGGACTCGCGCAAGCAGGTCCGGTCGAAGATCGCGTTGCAGCAGGTTTCGCCGAAGGACGATCGAGAATCGCAACGATTGGAGTTGTCGGACCGCGTGCGCAGCAAGGAGCTGTTTGCGATCATCGAAGTCGGCGCGGACATCCTGAATCCCGACGGCGGCCCTGACCCCGGCATCATGTATTACTCCAATTCGCCGACCTATGAAGACATTCAGCGGTGGCTGCGGCGCGTCGTGAGCGATCGGGTGCGCGAGGTGCGATTGGCGCAGGCTGGGATCGACCAGAAGCTGGTCGAGCGCGCCATGACGCCGCCGTGGATTGAGAGCCTCGGACTCGTCACGCGCGGCGAAGGAGGAAAGGTCGAGGCCGCCAAGCAGGTCAACCAACTGCAGACGTTCATGGTTCCGTTCGGCCTCGTCATGCTCATGTGGGTGTCGATGATGATGGCGACGCAGCCGCTGTTGCACGGCGCGATCGAAGAGAAGATGCAGCGCATTTCGGAGGTGCTGCTCGGCAGTGTCCGCCCGTTTGACCTGATGCTGGGCAAACTCATCGGGTATGTCGGCATGGCGCTGACGCTGATCGGCGTTTATTCGATCGGCATCTATTTTGTCGCCCGGCATTTTGACGCGCTGGACATCGTGCCGGTGGCGATGCTCGGCTGGTTCGTCGTGTATCTGTCGCTGGCGATTCTCATGTTTGGGTCGGTGTTTCTGGCCATCGGCGCCTGCTGCAACGATCTGCGCGAAGCGCAGAATTTGATGATGCCGGTCATGATGGTGATGGTCCTGCCGATGATGGCATTGGGCACGGTCCTGCGGTTTCCCAGCAGCCAGTTCTCGACCGTCCTCTCCTTGATTCCGTTCGCCACTCCGATGGTGATGATGGTTCGCCAGTCCGTGCCCCCCGGTGTGCCGATGTGGCAACCCATCGCCGGCGTCGCGGGCACGCTGCTCACGACGTTGCTTTGTGTCTGGGCGGCGGGCAGAGTCTTCCGCGTCGGCTTGCTCATGCAGGGCAAGCCCCCGAAGTTGACGGACCTCGCAAAATGGGCCATTCGCGGCTGACACGATCGGCGGCGGCCACGCGCCCCCGAAACAACTCACAGGCCGCTCGATGCCCTGTGAGCTTCGCATCCGCCGAACCTTAGCCTCCCCCGAGTCCTTTCAATTCACCCGGGTACCCCGTTGCCGACGACAGGCCGGGTCGGCATAATACGCCGCGACGGCACGGATGCGGGGCGGACCGTGCACGGGCCGTTGTGGCGACATGCTGGCGACGTGCGACGCGGATTCGCTGTTTCGTCGTAGCCTGACTATCAGGGAGGATTCACCGTGAACAAGTATCAACGACTCACCATGCTCGCCGTGTTCGGCGGCCTCGCGCTCACGTCGGTCGGCTGCGTGTCGCGCGACGAGTTTCTTCGGACCGAGTTCGCGCGGCGCAAGGCGGCCGAGCGCGCGGATGCGGCCGAGCGCGACCTGGCCGACGAGCGCAATCGCGTGTTGTCGCTGGAGGCCGAGCGGGATGCGCTGCGACGCGAGCTTGACACCAAGTCGGCGATGAACGAGACGCTGCTCGCCGAGAACAAGCGGCTGGACGAGTTCGCCCGCAAGCTTCAGGCGCAGATGGACGACGTGCTGAAGAAGGGCGTCGGCGGCATCGAAGTGGTGGAAGTGAAGCTTCCGCCGGAGCTGGACAAGGCGCTGAAGGACCTTGCGGCCCAATACCCCGATGCGATCGAGTATGACCCGCAGCGCGGAGCGGTTCGCTGGAAGAGCGACCTCACGTTTGACAAGGGCAGCGACCAGGTGAAGGAGACGGTCAAGCAGGCGATGCAGGCATTTGCCAACATCGTCAACTCGGCGGCGGCGAGCCAGTTCGAAGTGATCGTCGTCGGTCACACCGACAACCTGCCGATCGGCCCGATCACCGGCAAGAATCACCCGACGAACTGGCACCTGTCGAGCCATCGGGCCATCGCGGTCATGTTCGCCCTGAAGAGCTTCGGCGTGGACTTCCATCGCATGGGCGTCATGGGCTACGGCGAGCACCGCCCGCGCGTGCCGAATCCGCCCCGCGGCGGCGCGGAAGAAAATCGACGCGTGGAGATTTTCCTTGTGAGCAGCAAGGAAATGGTTCCCGGCATGCAGGCCAACGCCGGCACGACCTCTCCGCGCCGAACGGCGACGGATGCCGCATCGCTGGAATCGCCCAAGACGCTCGCCGGCGACATCAACGCGGAAGAGTTCGAGACTCCGTAAGCAGCGGCAAGATGTCATAGGACGCTGATTGCGCCTCGAAAAGTTGAATGATTGAATCAAAGCCCCCGGCAGGCCTGCCGGGGGCTTTTCTTTTTGGCGAATACTCACGCGGAATGGACCGCTGTTTCAGGTATGAATGCTGATTTGGGAATGGATGCTTGTACAGAAATGAACGCCTGGCCTGGAGTGGATGTTTGCTGAAGCGAGGATGCTTCAATTCTCTCGAACAATCTGATCGTTTCGCGGCCGGCCCAGCACAAAGCCCAGTCCGAAGGTGATGACCGTGCCGAGTGGATACGTCCACGGAAAGGCCCAACCCGCTGACATCAGCCATGGAGCGGTCGCACCATCTACAAAATGCAGTCCGCCGGCAGCCAGCGCGGTTAGGTTAATGATCAATTTGTGTTGCCACGGTAACGACCTTATCACCGGCGTGACAAGCCACACCACGATCACGGCGACGATCACAACTTTCATCACCCACGGTTCGCGAACCGACACCGCAAACACGGCGAGGATCGAGACTGCAACCGCCCACGGCAGGCCCCGGTCATCGCGCGGGCGTTTCAGGAACGCCAGCAGGAAGATCCCCAGCAGCGGCCCGGAGGTGTAACCCGCGAAGGCCAGCACGAGGTCAATGGCGTTCTGATAGTTCCTCGCGATGCCGATGCAGGCCGTCGCCATGCCGCAAAGCACAATGCCCCATGCAAAGATCAGGACCTTTGAAAGGCCCAGTTCGCTGTCGGGCGACGCCACGGCGTCCGCTTTGCCGCGCCGTCGGTTGAGATGGCTTTGAATCGGGTTGACGGTTGTCTGTGAGAGCGCCGCCAGGGCCGATTCGAGTGTCGACACAGCCGCCGCGAGGACGGCCGCGACAATCAAGCCGCGCACGCCGATCGGAAGCGCGCGAACGATGAAGATCGGCAGCAGGTATTCCTGATGCTTCGCGTACCGGGCGGCTTCGCCGGGGGTGAACGGCGCGTGCTGGAAATAGGCATACAGCGAAATGCCAAGCAACATCATGAGCAAGGCGACGCCAATGCTGACGCTGCTCCAGACGACGGACAAGCGTGCGTCGCGCGCGTCGCGACAGCAGAACATCCGCTGGGCCATGACTTGATCGGTGCCGAAGGCCGCAAGGTTTGAGAACGTCGTCGCGAGCAGACCGCACCAGAACGTGTAGCGCACGGACAGATCGGTGCTGAAATCAAGAAACTGAAACTTCCCCGCTTCGCGTCCAAGTCGCACAGCCTCGCTGATTCCGCCGGGAACGACGTGCATCGCGAAGCCCAGGGCGACGGCTGCGCCGAGCAGCAGAATGCCGAACTGGATCACGTCGGTCCAGATGACCATGGTGATGCCGCCGATCATCGCCCATAGCACGCTGAACGCGCCCATCAGCCAGATGGCCGAGACGAGATCGATGTCGGCAACGATGCTGACCATGAAGGCGGCGGTGAAGAGCCGGCCGCCCTGGCCGAGTACGGCGCCGATCAGAAAGAGCCCAGTGGTGACGGTCTTGACGCGCGGGCCGAGCCGTCGGCCGACGTAGTCGTAGGGGCTGTAAATCTCCTCCTCGTAGAATCGCGGCACGAAGTACCAGGCGACGACAAATCGCGCGAGGATGCTGCCGATGGCGAGCTGGAGATAAGTAAGGTTGCCGCCGGCGGCGAAGACGATGGCCGGAACAACGACAAATGTCGCCGTTGAGATTTCCGTGGCGATGGTCGATCCGCAGACGGCCCACCATGGGAGCTTGCGTCCGCCGAGAAAGAAATCGCGGATCGTTGCCTGTTTGCCGGCGAGCTTCGCGCCGAGTACCGTCGTGAAGACAAGGTACCCCGCGACGACTCCCCAATCGATCAGGTGAAACCGCGCCTGCGCGAGGCAGGACGCAAGCGAAAATGTCGAGGCAGGATCGAGGACGATCATCTTTGATCTATCGTCGAATTTCGGCAGCGCAGGGCAGGAATACGAAGAGCCGGCGCGGACAGCAAAGAAAGAAGCCGACGGATTGCAATCCGCCGGCTTCCGGGGGAAAAACAGATTAGACGCGCGCCGAAGCCTCGATCAGCCCTCGATCTCGATGCCCATGTTGCGGGCGGTGCCGGCGATGATCTTGCGGGCCGATTCGACCGTCCAGCAATTCAGGTCGTTCATCTTGGTCTTGCAGATGTCGTCCACCTGCTTCTGTGTGACCTTGCCGACCTTCTCCTTCAGCGGGTTGCCGGCGCCTTTGGCGACCTGCGCCGCGGCCTTGAGCAGCACCGACGCGGGCGGGCTCTTGAGAACAAAATCAAACGTGCGGTCGGCATAGACGCTGACGACGGCCGTGACCGGCATGCCGTTCAGGTGTTTGCTTCGTTCGTTGAATTGCTGCACGAACTGACCGGGATTGACGCCGTACTGACCGCAGGCCGGGCCGATGGGCGGAGCGGGAGTGGCCTGGCCACCGGCGCCCTGCACCTTGAACACCGCTGTCGGAATCTTCTTCTTCTTCGCCATGATGCGCGCTACCTCTCGTCGTGATTCGGCTGGGGCCGCGTGAATTGCCCGCGGACGAACTTACTTCTCCAGCATTTCCAGTTGCCAGTATTCGAGGTCGATCGGCGTCGCGCGGCCGAAGATCGTCACGATCACGCGCACCTGGCCCTTGTCGGGGAAGACCTCGTCGATTTCACCTTCAAAGTTTTCAAACGGGCCTTCCTTGACCTTGATTGCGTCGCCCTTCTTCATGCCGGCCATCCCTGCGAGGGTCGGCTGCTCGGCCGACTTCTCGACGACGGCGAGCATTTTCTCAACGTCGTGCGGCTTCATCGGCGTGGGCTTGCCGTCGGACCCGATGAAATCACCGACGCTCATGGTGTCCTTCACCATGAACCAGACGTCTTCGGGGATGCTGCCGTCCTCTTCGGTGGCCATCTCGACAAAGACGTAGCCGGGGTAGAGTTTGCGGTCGAAGACCTTGGCGACGCGGCCGCGCATTCGCTTCTCGCGCTGCGTCGGCACGAGGATGCGACCGATGCGGTCGTCGAGATGCTCGATCTTGACCTTTCGGGTCAGGGCGTCGCAGACCTGATCCTCGCGGTTGGACGCGACGCGCAGGACGTACCAGTGCATCGAGCGCGGACCGCTCGGTTTGGCGGGCTTCGGCGCGGCAGCCGCAACCGGCTCGCTTGCGGTATCAGCCGCGTCGGACGAGCCGTGCATCATCGTGTCGGTCGTGTGTTCGTCGCCTTCAGGCATTAGAACAGACCTTTCAAAGCTTCCATGACGCCGCCGCCCTTGAGGACGCCGGCCGCGGAGAAGGCCGCCAGGAACAGCATGTCCACGACGAACAGCAGAAGGGACAACGCAATCATCACGAAGATCACCACTTTGGTGGAGCCGATGATCTCGCGGCGGCTGGTCCAGTGGACCTTCTTCATTTCACTTTCGGTGGCGATCATGAAATCGCATATCTTGCGGTTCAGGGCGAGCATCCAGTAGCCCAGCAAGCCGAGCCCGACGATGGCCGCGGTGGCGACGCCGAACTGGATGTACCGCGCCGTTGCGTGGTTTCCGAGAATGGAGAACTTCTCGAACAGGAAGTAGGCAAACCAGCAGGCCATCGCGCCGAAGGCGATGCCGCTCCAGACGCGCGTATAAAAACCCTGGCCGGGCTTGTAGATGTCGAAGAAGCCTCGCTCGCCGGCCGCCTCGCCTGGCGCGGAATAGCCCTGCGACTCGTATCGCTCGTCGTCCCGGTGATCAACCGCCACGTCGGACACGTCGTTCTCCTCTTCGTCAACCGCCGCTCCACCGCGCTCGCCGTTACGTCGTCCGGAATCGGTCGTACGATCGCGTCGGTCCTGCGCCATGGAACACCCGTTGATCGATCTGTCGGGCGGTCAAACCAACCGCTCGACCGCTGCCTCGGCGAGCACCCAACCAGGAGCGAAGGGACTCGAACCCCCAACCGCCGGTTTTGGAAACCGGTGCTCTACCAATTGAGCTACGCTCCTATTCTTGTGGTCGGTTGTCAGTGGTCAGTGGGCAGTCAAGGGCCAAGGCGACGATGCAAGCCATTCGTACCACTGCGGACTGCCAATCCTCCGACCGCTCAACGCCTTCCACTGGCCACCAGTCACTGACTACTGGTGCCTGACCACTACTTCCTCTTCAACTTGTGGAGCGTGTGCTTTCGCAGACGCGGGCTGTATTTCTTCAAACCGCCCTTGAGTTTCTCCGGGATGCCCTGCTGCACGTTCACCTGCGTGCGATAGTTCAAATCGCCCGACTCGGTGCATTCCAGCCAGACATATTCCCGTTTGTTCGCCTTTGCCATCGCTCACCGTCCATCGGCCGGCCCCGTCGCCGCGTTTCAAACCGGCGACGACCAGCCCCGAATTTTAGTATCGGTCGCCGCGACCGTTCCAATCGGCCGCGGCGACCGAATTGTCCTGCGGAATCGCCCGATCCTTAGGCGATGATCTTCGTAACGACACCCGAGCCGACCGTGCGACCGCCCTCGCGCACGGCGAACCGCACGCCTTCTTCCAGGGCGATGGGCGAGATCAACTCGACCTCGAGGGTCACGTTGTCGCCCGGCATGCACATTTCCGCGCCGCCCAGCAGCTTCAGGCTGCCGGTCACGTCGGTCGTGCGCACGTAAAGCTGCGGCCGGTAGTTGTTGAAGAACGGCGTGTGACGACCGCCTTCCTCCTTGGTCAGCACGTACACCTCGGCTTCGAACTTGGTGTGCGGCGTGATCGAGCCGGGCTTGGCCATGACCTGACCGCGCTCCAGTTCGTCCTTTTCAATGCCGCGAAGGAGCAGGCCGACGTTGTCGCCGGGGTGACCTTCGTCCAGCGTCTTGTTGAACATTTCAACGCCGGTGACGACGCACTTGCGCGTTTCCTTCTGCAGGCCGATGATCTCGATTTCCTCGCCGACCTTCACAATGCCGCGCTCGATACGACCCGTGCCGACCGTGCCGCGACCCTTGATGCTGAACACGTCTTCGACGGGCATCAGGAACGGCTTGTCCGAATCGCGGACCGGCTCGGGGATGAAGGAGTCGAGGGCTTCCATCAACTTGGTGATGCACTCGGTGGCCTTCGGGTCCTTGGGGTTGTTCAGGGCGGCGTTGGCCTGACCGCGAATGATCGGCGTCTTGTCGCCGGGGAAGTCGTACTTGTTGAGCAGCTCGCGGATTTCCAGCTCGACGAGGTCCAGCAGCTCGGGGTCGTCGAGCAGGTCGACCTTGTTGAGGAACACGACGAGCGCCGGCACGTTGACCTGGCGGGCGAGCAGGACGTGCTCGCGCGTCTGGGGCATCGGGCCGTCGGCGGCGCTGACCACCAGGATCGCACCGTCCATCTGGGCGGCGCCGGTGATCATGTTCTTGACGTAGTCGGCGTGACCGGGGCAGTCGACGTGCGCGTAGTGACGCTTTTCCGACTCATACTCGACGTGGCTCGTCGCGATGGTCAGAATCTTCGTCGGGTCGCGGCGGCCGTCCTTCTCGGAGGCCTTGGCGACTTCGTCGTACGCCTTGAACTTCGCCAGTCCCTTCGCGGCTTGCGCGGCGGTGATGGCGGCCGTCAACGTGGTCTTTCCGTGGTCGACGTGGCCGATGGTGCCGACGTTGACGTGTGGCTTTGTTCGTTCAAATTTTTCCTTGGCCATTCCTGCGATTCCTCCGCGTGCCAGCTTTTCCTTTGGTGTTCTACAACGTGTACTTGTCTAAACCTCAAAACAAACCAAAACAAGCCCGCCGACTACACCCGGAGATCCGGTGGCCGTCGGCCGGCCGCTTCGTGGCTGCTTTACGTACTCTTCGGAGTCATTGATGCGATGCGCGGTCGCGATGTTTCCATCGCGCTCGGCCTTGCACAACACGCCGCAGACGTCTTCAGCGGGCTGACGGGTGGCGGGACAGCTCCGCACCGCAGCCCCAATGCAATAAGCTGCTGACGGGACTTGAACCCGTGACCTCGTCCTTACCAAGGACGCGCTCTACCAGCTGAGCTACAGCAGCACGTTGTCCATGCTTTGCAGCCGCATGGCACGCGCGTCCTGCCGCGCCGGGGACCGACGCAACCCGGGCAGACGAACCGACCACGACCCGCGCCAGCCCATTTGTAAGACCAACCAGTATAAGGGGCAAGGCCAATCCGTCAAACGCGGCAATGCTCATTGTTTAGTCGATCGATCCGGACAACAGTCGGCTGTCAGTTTATCCGTAAGCATTTTATTAACAATAGTTTATGGCTCATCGACACTCGCCGTCGGGGCGACCGAGCGCCCGCCCAGCCGGATCAGGAGTAGATCGCCGGCGGGTGTTGCTGGGAGCGAACCGACCGCCTTGAACGACTCCGGATTCGCGAGCACGGCTTGCTGTGGAACGACATACATGGCGTTGGCCGGGGCGCCGAGCGCGACCGCGTGCGATGCGTCGGTCCGCACGTCAAACGCGCGGTCTAGGTAATAGGCGAGTTGCGGCGGAACGATCGTGCGAAATGCAAATGCGCCGTAGCGGTCAAACTGGATCGGATCCCATTGCAGCACGATGCGCTCATCGGGTCGCGTGAGCTGGTTGACATCACGCCAGGCGGTGATGGTGCGCTCCGGCAGAAACGTCTTCGCGAAATACCGCTGGGTGCCGTTCAGCGCGGCGGCGCCTGCAATCACGACTGTGGTATAAAATAACGCCCTTGCCGGCATCGGGGCGCGGGCGAATACGAACGATCGAATGCCGGCGAGCGCCGCCGCCGCCGAAAGGGCGACCCACGGCCCGAGATAAAACATCCAGTAATTGTGTATTTTGAACAGCCGCCAGAACAGGACGACCCAGATCAATCCCGTCAGCGCGATGACACCCAGGCCTCCGACTGCCCTGCCGGAATGATGAGATGGACCGTTGTATAATTGTGTTTGTCTTGATGCGCGGCCCGCGATGTGTCCTGCCGCGCCGAACACCGCCAGCGCCAGGATCGGCCACGACAGATTGCCCAGCACATGTTCCCATGCGACGGAATCGGACGGCGTGATGTCGTTCTCCCGGCGCGACACGAATATCGACCATAGCTTTTCCCAATTGCCGTCCAACCCACCGTAGACCAGGTAGCACACCATGCCTGCGGCGGCCCCGATCGAAACGCCCCAGGCATAAACAAGCCGTCCGCCGGTCAGACCCTGCCGGCGGTGATGCAGCGTGACCCGCGCACAGAAAAGCCCGGCAAACAGCACACCGATCCAGTCGATCCAGATCATCGCGGCGATGGCTGCGCCCCAGCCCGTCAGCGCGAAGGCCCTCGTTCTTGTCGGTCGTTCCGGGGCCGCCGACTGCCAGGCCAGCACCGCGGCCAGCATCAGGCACAGGCAAACGGCCTCGTGGTTGACCATCCGGCCGAAATAGACGCTCATCGGCATCATCGCGAACACGAGACCGGCGCACAGCGCCCGATCCCAGCCCCATCGCCGGGCTGTAAGGGCGACCAGCATCCATAGGCTCGCCAGCGACGCGGCAATCGGCACGGCGCGCGCGGTCGCCTCGCTCTCACCTGCAATCCGAAACGCCGCCGCGGTCAACCAGACCATGCCCGGCGGGTGATGCGCATACAGGCCGCGCTCATCCGCCGGCGGTGCATCCGCTCCCACTGCCAACACGCCCATGCCGTGATGAACATCGAACGGATACCGAAGCAAATTGCGGGCAAGCTGCGAGTAGAACGCCCCATTCCAGTCGTGCATGCCGCTCCATGTCGCGGTCAATCGCTGCGTCAGGCCGGTGGCGTAGAGCGCCAGCAACAGGAACACGCACCACCCGGCGACGCACTCACATGCTGGAGGCGTCGCTGGACTGCGGCCGTCTGGTTTCCCGTCGGCGATTGAAGCTCGTGTCATGCGGGGTTCCACGGTCACGTAGCATACGAGGACTACGCGGTTGATACACCGAAGGCCGATGGGCTTTACGGGCCCCCCTCGTTACATGACAATATCGGCGTTCCGCTCATTCGCCCGGCTTTCCCTTCGCGGAACGGACGATCACACATGGACCCGCACCCATCCAGAGCACTCGTACTCGCTTCCACCAGTCCGCGCCGGCGACAATTGCTGGCCGAGGCGGGATACGCGTTCGAAGTCACCTCGCCGCGATTTGAGGAGCCGGACGATCCGCTGCCGCACGTCACGCCGATGATGCATGTCGAATCGCTGGCCTACTACAAGGCGCGAAGCGTTGCGGGGGACTACTTTCAGCAGACGATTCTCTCGGCCGATACGCTGGCGTTTCACGACGACACGCTGATCGGCAAGCCTTCGGACGCTGACGACGCCCGCGCCATTCTCACGCGCCTGGCCGGCACGTCGCATCAGGTCATCACCGGCGTGGCCCTGCTCGCGCCGGCCTCGGGCCGCCGCCTGCTGCAGCATGACGTTTCCGTTATTCATATGCGCCCGCTGACCACCCGGCAGATCGATGAGTACATCGACACGGGCGAATGGCGCGGCAAGGCCGGGGCGTACGGCATCCAGGACCACGGCGACGAATTCGTGGAGCGATACGAAGGAAGCTTCTCCAACATCGTCGGGCTGCCGATGGAACTGCTCGGGCGCATGCTGGCCAACTGGGGCGCATGACCGTTGGTCTTTCTGGACTAATTGCAGCGTTCGCCTACGATAGCGGTCGTCGTGATGCTGCAGCGCCGCACGTTCAATCGATCGCTCGCGCGATCGGTTCCGTGATGATGCTCGCCGCACGACCTGAAGCATGAAACTGATTGTCCAGATTCCTTGTCTGAATGAAGAGGCGACGCTGCCGGCGACGCTGCGCGACATTCCGCGCCAAATCCCCGGCATCGACAAGGTCGAAATCCTCGTCATCGACGACGGCTGCACCGACCGGACCGTGGAGATCGCCCGGCAGAGCGGCGTCGAACACATCATTCAATTCCCCGGCAATCGCGGCCTGGGCCATGCGTTCGCCGCGGGGATCGATTACTGCCTCGCACACGGGGCGGACATCATCGTCAACACCGATGGCGACAATCAATACTTCGGCGGTGACATCCCCAGGCTCGTGCAGCCGATTCTTGAGGGCCGCGCGCATCTTGTGATCGGCGACCGCGAGCCGGAGAAAGTGCCGCACTTTTCGTTTGTCAAGAAGAAGATGCAGACGCTCGGCAGCCGCGTGGTCAGCCACCTCGCGGGGATCACCGTGCCTGACGTGCCGAGCGGCTTCAAGGCCTACTCGCGCGAGGCGGCGATGCGGCTCGCCTGTTCGACCGATTTCGATCACACCGTCGATCACGTGATTCAGGCCGGGCGCAAGCGCTTGATCACCATCAGCGTGCCGATTCGCACGAATGAGAAGCTGCGCGAGAGCCGGTTGTTCTCCAACATCGGCGTGTTCATCTCGCGCTCGGTCGGCATCATGGTGCGGGTGTATTCGTCCTACCGGGCGATGAAGATCTTCACGCTCGCCGGCGGCGCGACGTTCACGCTCGGCTTTCTCATTGGATTGCGATTCCTGTATTACTTCTTCTTCACCACGGAACACGACAAGCATATCCAGTCGCTCATCTTGAGCGCGATCCTGCTCATCGCCGGGTTTCAAATGGTGCTCACCGGCATCGTGGCCGATCTCATCAACTCCAGCCGCGCGATTCTGGAGGATGTCTCCTATCGTCTTCGGAGAGTCGAGGACCACCGCCGATCGGGCCGGGAATAGGCATCAGTCGATCCGAGCCGCGCGAACGAACTGGCTCACGGCCCCGCCGCCGCTTCGAACGCCCCGTGCTGCCCGTGGAACCGCTCCTGCGCCGCGGCGTCCACCTCGGCGAAGCGCTGGCTGACGCGCACGATCGACTCGTTGAACTCGTCCACCTGCGACTGCATCACGCGCTCCGGCGGAACCGGCAGCATCAGCGACCATCGCGTCGGCGGCACGAGCACCACGGTCGTGCGAATCGCCTTCGCCTTCTCCCGCCCGCCGCGAAACTCGCGCCAGGTGCGGCCGATCTCCTCGCGCCGCCAGTAATAGGCCAGCTTCGTGCGCCGGCCGGTGCAGGCCTCGACGTTCCAATCCTGCGGCCCGTGCAGCACGGCGAGAAAAACATCCTGTGAGACGGCGGCGTGGGCCAGCTCGTGCTGCGCGCGACTCTCCACCAGCTCTTTCTTGAGTGGATCGATCCGCGCGACGATTGTCTGATCCAGGTGAAAGGCCAGCGGCGTGAGCAACGTCGCCTCGATGCGGCTGCCGGATACGCCCTTGTAGTCGGCCGGGGGTTGACCCTCCGGGCTGTCGGGCGGCACTTTGTGGAGACTGAACAGAATGCGCGCCTTGTCCTCCGAGACGACCTCGTGAAAATGCACGCCGACGACATCGGCCATGTCCTTCGCGAACCACTGCTTCCAGAGCACGTCGGGCACTTCGATCACGGTTGCCGATCCGCGCGGCACCGCCATGCCCGGGCGCAGCAAATCGCCCGACGCGCGACGACGGCCCATCTCCAGCGGCGGCAGTTGCTGACCGGCGAAACCGAGCTGCCAGCGGTCGGCCTTTTCTTCGACGGGTGTCACCATCAGGTCCCATGGCACGCCGTCGGCCGGGTTGGCGCGCATGGCCCGATAGACCCAATCGCCGATGCGAACGGTAGCACCTTCGGGCAGGGCCGGTTGCGTTGACGGAGGGTAAAGCCGCAGGCGGCGCTGGCGCGCGTCGTCCTTCAACCCGGCGGAGTCTCGCTGGTTCGACTTGCGTTCGGCCTTGGGTGATTTCTCCCGGCCCGGTTCGGCAGGGGCGGCTGCGGTCCATGACGCGGCGCCGATCAGGACGAGTGTATAGAACACCCAGCGAGCCGGTGCCGTCCTGCGCTGTGCCATGATGGGATTCCAATCGCGCTTGCGCCCGTTGGATTCTACGCCGCGTGCGGCCCGCGGGCCACCGGTTACAATTCACGCCATGGCCGACGACCCCATGCTGGCGACACTCCCGTGCCTGATCGACGCGCTGCACTGCGGCGCGCTGGTGGTGGACCGCTCGCGGCGGATCGTCCTGGCCAACGTCCGACTGGCCGACCTGATGGGGCTGACGGTGCAGGATCTCATCGGGCGCGACCCGCGCACGCTTTGCAAGCCGCTGACCGAGGGGCCCGATCACGCGGCTGATTTCGACGCCGCATTCGAAATGGAGCTGGGCCTGATTCGAGCGGACGGCGGTATCGTGCCGGCACGGGTCTCGGGCAAACTGATCGGCGAACAGCCGCCGCTGTCGGATTTTCGCCTCGTGACGGTGATCGATCTGACGGCCCAGAAGGCGGCCGAGGAGCGGGCGCGCGAAGAATACGTACAAATGTCGCGCATGAGCGACACGGTGATCGAGCAGGCTTTGGAGTTGAAGCGCTACTCGGCGAAGCTGGAGGATCGCGTCCGCCAGCGCACCGAGCAGTTGCGCGAGGCGAACATGGAAGCGATCTACATGCTTGCCGTTGCCAGCGAAGCCAAGGATCAGGACACCGGCTCACACGTGCGCCGCATTGAGGCCTACACTCGCGCGTTATCGCTGGAGCTGGGCCTGACCGAGAGCACGGCCGAGCAGTACGGTTACTCGGCGATTCTTCACGACGTGGGCAAGATGCAGGTGCCGGATCACATTCTCAAGAAGCCCGCGCCGCTGACGCCCGAAGAACGTGCCCAGATTCAGGAACACACCGTCGCCGGCGAGCGAATTCTCTCGCGCAAGCCCTTCTTCGAAATCGCCCGGCAGATCGCGCGAAGCCATCACGAGAATTGGGACGGCAGCGGCTACCCCGACGGCCTCAAGGGCGACGCGACGCCGCAGGCCGCGCGGATCGTGCATCTCGCGGACGTGTACGACGCGCTGGTGAGCGAGCGAGTCTATAAACCGGCATGGACCACCGAGAAGGCCCTGGAAGCGATTCGAGGTGCATCGGGCAAGCTCTTTGATCCGCGAACGGTGGACGCGTTCACGCGACTGGTGGAGAAGGATCGCCTCCCCCGCCCTGACGCATCGCCGGAACCCACTGCCTGACGCACCGCGTGCCGACGCATCAGAGCCGTAGCGTGGTCTGCACGTAGAAGAAATCTGCATCGTCGCCGTTGGGGAGGTTCTGAATGAACTCGCCGGCCATAAGGTGGGAGTAGCCGACTTCAATCGACCATCGCTGCGTGAGCTGAAGGGTCGCGATGATATCCAGCCCGTGGCCGAGAAAATCGCCGTTGCGCCCGTAGATCGCGCGGACGTTTGCGGGGGCCCACGTGTCGGAATCGCTGGCAAGCCAGTACGCACGATAAAAGCTTTCAATCGTCAGGGTCTTGAGCGGTTTGACCGTCCATCGAAGGCCGGGCTGAATGAGGTTTTCGCGCGTGAACATGTCGGTCGGCGCGTAGAAAGGGTGCGCCGCGACGAACAACGAATCGAAGCGCTCGTTGGTGTGATCGAACGGGTGCCGGTCGCCCGATCCGTAGTCGACAAAGGCCGCCAGGCGCGGGTCCCACTCGTGCTCGAAGGTGTAGCCCAGTTCTCCGTGCGCGGCGAAGGCACGATGGTTGCGGCGTTCGCTCTTGCCGAATTGCCACGCGCCGTCGAGGTCGTAATCAAAGCCGCTGTCGCCGAGGAGCCCGAAGACGTTCAGGCCGACCGTATGCACTTCCCGGTCGTATCGGTTGAATCCCTTTCGATCGGTATCGAGGACGAAGTAGTAAGGCTTAAAGAGAATCGCCGGATCGAGGAATCGAATATCGCCGGTGAGCCCGTAAAACCATTGCTCGTCATCGGGGTGATTGAATTGTCGAGCGAATCGCTCCACGGGCTTCATGGCAATGACATTGACTTCCCAGGGCGTGGTCTCGTCACCAGCGCGGACCCGCAGGCCGTCGAAGGCATTGATTGTATTGCGGAATCCGTTTCGCGCGACCAGTCGACGGTTCACAAGGTCGAAGGATTGCCGCCCCGCGCGAACGCTAAGTGGGTTGTTCGCTCCAAATGTGTCCCGAAGATAGAGTTCGCCATACGCCTGTAGAATATCGGCTTCGTCCACGTCCGCCGTGGTCTCGGGAAAGTCGTTGCCGAAGGCGCGCGCGTCCTGAAACTCCAGAGCGAGGCGAAATGGATCGGCTATCTCGCGCAGGCCGAGATAGCCCCGATTGCGCATCAGAAAACGATTGTCGTTCGTGTTGCCGGCCGGGTAGAAATTCTGGCGATGCTCGTAACGCGTCATTTGCTCGATGCCGACATCGAGCCAGCTCAAACTCGCGGCATCCTCGGCGCCGAACCATTCAGCCAGTTCGGACGCGCGTTGGGCATAAGCCGGGGGGTCGGTCGCGGGGGTCGTTCCAATTGATCGACTTGTGTAATACCCCGGTCGCTCGGCCGGTGAGGGCTGCGTGCTCGGTGCTGATTCCGCGGACTGCTCCGTGGGTTGCGTGGTTGCAGCAACCGATGCCTCGGGCTGGGCGAACGCGCGCGGGGTGGTCAGCGTCAGGATCGCCCCGACCAGGCCGAGCCATCGGTAAAGACGCCGGTGCTTGAAATGTGGGACAGGAGCACGCACGGCGAGGGACCCTTTCGCGCCGGGGCGGCGCGCGTCACCACTCGTTTATGCCATGCCGCCGGCAAGACTCTGGAAGAGCGGCGCGATGAATGCATCGATGAACGCGCCGATGATGCCGCTGAACAGCGCGTTGAGAATCGAGCCGAATAAATTGATTAGAACGGCTCCAAACTGGTCCCCTGGACTATCAACGAATTGAGGAAACATCCCGTTGCTCCTTTTTGTGAGTCGGGACCGGCCTGCGCGGAGCCACCCTGTAACGAGCCTAAGTATAGTTGCCTCGGCGCAGGGTTCAATCATCCGCGTCGCTGGCGTCCTTGATGACAAATCGCGCCTGCAACCGGGCCACCTCACTCGCCAGCCCGGCCAGCTTCACCGAGCGCAGGACTTCCTCGAAATCCTTGTACGCCGCCGGGGCTTCGTCCTTCGGATAGGTTCGACAGTTCGAGAGAATGTCGCGCTCATCGAAGCTCGCGTCGATTGCCTTTTGATCCAGTGTTCGAATCGCCTGCTTGCGGCCCAGCATCCGCCCCGCGCCGTGATTCACGCTGTAACACGAGAGCGACGCCGTCGGCTGCGCGACCATCACGGCCGACCCGCGCTGCGGATCGCCGGGCAGGAGGATCGGGTGGCCCGTCGATTCAAACGGCGTGCCTTTCAGAGCGTGGTAGTTCGCGGGAAACGCTCGCGTGGCGCCCTTGCGCATGACCCACATCGGCTGGTTGCGGACGATTTCCTTCCGCGCGATGTTGTGACTGATGAAATAGACCAGTTCGCCTTTCACGCCGGGGAAAATCTCCTGAAACGCGTCCAGCACCAGCGAGTTGATCAACATGTGGTTGACCGTCGCGAAGTTCGCGCCCAGGGCCATGTCGTCGAGGTAATCGTTCGCCTCGGGCGTGCCGAGTGGCGCGTAGCACAGCTCCTTGTCCCGCCCGGGGAACGGAATGCCCCATTCGGCGAACTTGCCCTGCAGCCTGCGGAACTGCCCCATCGCGAGGTTGTGCCCCAGGCCGCGCGAGCCGCAGTGTGACAGAAACGCGACATGCCCGTCGCGCAGACCGAAGACCTCGGCGCAGCGTCGCGCGGCGTCGCCCTCGTCCACTCGTACGATCTCGCATTCGCCGAAGTGATTGCCGCCGCCGTAGGAGCCGAGCTGGCGCACCTTCTCCTCGAAGTTGCCGATCGCGCGGGCATGCAGCAGCTTGTCCAGCCGCGCGGCCAGCGCGTCGCGCGTGTCGTCGTGGCCGACGTGGTGGCTGTCCTCGCAGCGGTCGGCCCAGTGCGGCGGTATGCCCAGCGCCTGACAGACGACGGGCGACGCGCCTTCGACGGCGACGTTTCGCCCCAGCGATTCGGATACGTGCCGCGACTTTGGCACATGTCGCTGGCCGCGGCCCGCGCCGGTCGGCACGCGCTCGCAGATCGCGTCGATGATCGCGCGGCGAGTTTGCCGCGTCTGGATCGCGTCGGCCGGCAGGTCCAGTTGCAGCAGGCTCATGCTGCACTTGATGTCGACACCAACCGGGCCGGGGTAGATGTGCGACGGTGACGCCATGACGCAGCCGATCGGCGCGCCGTAGCCGATGTGGGCGTCGGGATTCAGCACGACCTCGACCACACCGGGTGCCTGCCGAGTGTTGATTGCCTGTTGAAGCGTGTCGTCGGAGAACGTCTCGCGGATCGCGGGTGTGCCGATCACGGTGACGGGCGATCCGTGCTTCACGGGCAACATCGCGGTCGCTTCGCCGGTGGGAATCAATTGGCTCAACAATTCGCCGCTCATGGGTCAACCTGTGTGATGCTTCGCAGTCGCGCGGAACTTTGCGCAGCGCGGATGAATCAATTGAGCCATGATACAACGGTTGTCAACTTTTCGCGCCGGGCGGGTCGGTTCGCGCGCCAACCCTCGGCGGCCATTCTAGAATCAGCCTGGGCCGGAGGGGAGGGCGCCATGCATTCACGGTGTGTCATCCTGTCGGCGCTGGTTTATCTGGATGATCCGGAATGATGCCGGCGCGTCGAGGCCCCCTACATCCCCAGCGCCGCAACAAAGGCCGCGATATCCTGCACGTTCACCAGATTGTCGGCATTCAAATCGCCGCGCGCCGCATTGCAATCGGGATGATTCGCGGCGTAGGCGGCCGGATCGAGGATCGCTTCGACCAGCCCTTGCACGTCCAGACCGTTCACCTCGCCGTCGCAGTTCATGTCGCCGCCGCACAAGTAGGGAATCATCCGCAGGTGCGCGATGCGCGACAGCGCCACGCCGCCTGCCGCGGCGGGATCGGTCACGCGCCACTGCAAATAGACATTGCATGAATCGACCGCTTCGGCGTCGATCGGCCATTGCCATGTGCCAAAGCCGTTGCCGGGACCTGCGCCATCCAGCGTGAACGGGCCGTGCAGCGTGGGATTGAGTAGCTGCCCGCCGACCGGCGGGGACGCGGAGAACGCGACAAACGCCTGCGACCCGCCCAGCGCTCCGTTCACGCCGATCTTGAAATCAATGTTGCCGCGGTTGGGCGGACTGACCGCGATCATGGCGGGCACCAGGCCGCCGGTTCCGGGCGTGCCGGCGCCGATGAACGACGGATTGGGTTGCGGAGACTCGCTGTGCAGCCGGGGTCGGTCGAATGGGAACGCCTCGTTCGCCACGCGCGCGTCGGTCAGGCCGTTCGCGAGAAAATCGATGACGGCGGGCACGACTGGCGGCGGCAGGCCGATCGGCAGCAGCGGCGAGCGGTTATCGGGAAACTGTGCCGCACCATTGGCATAGAAGGCGATCACCTGGTTGAGCGTCGTGAACTGTCCGTTGTGCATGAACGTGGGCTTCAACCCGACGTTTCGCAGGGTCGGCACTTTGAAACGCCCGCGATCGGCGAGCAGGCCGGTGACGTCCTGCCTTCCGCGATCCTCGCCGACCGGCCGCAGCCCGATGTTTTGGAACGTGTTGTTCGTATAAAGCGGCGCCGTGTGGCAGATGACGCAAGGCGAGGCCTGCAACGCATTGAAGCCCTGCACCTGCCCCGGCGTCATCGCGTTGGGCACGCCGGCGAGGAAGCGGTCAAACGGCGTATCGTTCGGGAGCAGCGTTCGCTCGTAGGTCGCAATCGCGTAGCCGATGCGCTCCGCGGAAATCATCGGATCGCCGAATGCCGCGGCAAACAGATCGGGATAAGTCGGATTCGATTGCACGACCGCCGACACGTCTGCCGGCAGGTTCGACGCGAGGATCATCGGCTCGATCACGTTGAGCTTGTTGACGACCTCGTTCCACGTTCGCCCGTCGTGAGCCATTTCGACGCTGCTTAGGATCGGCACGACGGCCTGGCTCTCCAGTCCGCCGCCATTGGGAATGCTCACGACGCCGGTTTGCGGATTGATGAACGTCGTGCGCGCACGGCCGTCCCAGAAGAGGTCGGGCGCGTACATGGCGGTAAGTGACGGATTGGCAGCGCGCGAGGTGATCTGCCGCAGCAGCGCGAAGACCGGATCACGGAAATAGCGGTTGGCCGAATCGGATCGAATGACACCGGGCGAGGCCAGCTTGTCGTCCGGCGTATTCAGAATGTTGTCGTTGCCGGGGTGGCGTGCGATGCGCGGGTCGGCCCCGCCGCGACCGGGGATGTGACAGGTGCCGCAGGCGATGGTGTTGTCGCTCGAGAGCTGCTCATCCCAGAAGAGGATCTTCCCCAGAACGCGCTTCGGCTCGGTGATGGGATTTTGCAGCGGGACGGGCGGCGGTTGAAGCGGCGGCGGCAGCGGCTGGGCCGTCGCGGTGTCGATTGCGACCACGGTAATTACGGTGGCAAGAGAAAAACACAGAATGGCCGGCGCGCAACGATGCCTCGACATGGCTGCCCACTCCTTATTGGAGAGCTTGGCTGAACATCACATGGCAGTCGCCCGGCTGATCTGCTCGCCGGAGCCGGACATGCCCACTCACACCCGAAGCCCCAATCGCCCTCCTCGCGGTCGAGGGGGGAACAGCGCCTCGATCCGGTCGCAAGAGGCAGGGGTTTCAACTGGGAATGCCAAACGCAGTGATTTCAGCGTTATTGCCGTGGGCCGGCTGGATTCATCCCAATAGGGCCGAAATACGGGGGGTGGTCCGCCTGGTCCGCCTGGTCCGGCTGCGTGATTGCGGGCCGCAACTAGCTTTGTGAAACTTCGCGCAGCGGTGTGGGAATTTCCTTGCAAGATGACGGTTCCTTGCCGCAGAATCCCTACCGCTGTCTGGAGGACATCGCGATGCAACCCACGCGTGTGCAAAAGTCGTTCGCCCGGCGCAAGTCGCCAAGATTTTCCTGGTGCGTCGTTGGACTCGTCGTCGTCGCCGCGTTTTCGGTGGCGATGCAATCGAGCGAGAAGGACAAGCCCGTCTTGTGCGAGGCGGTCTTCAGCCCCGGAGGCGGGTGCGAGAGCCGGATCGTCGCGGCGATTTCCGAGGCGAAGAAGAACATCCGCATTCAGATGTACATCTTCACGTCGAAGCGCATTGGCGACGCCGTGGCCAAGGCCGCCAAGCGCGGCGTGAACGTCGAGCTGATTCTTGACAAGTCGCAGGAAAAGATGACATACGGCCCCTGGCGCGTTTTGCGGCGTGACGGGGTGAAGGTCTACTTCGATGCCGACCACGACACCGCGAACAACAAAGTCGTCATCCTCGACAAGCACACCGTCATCACCGGGTCGTACAATTTCACGAAGGCCGCCGAGGAGAAGAACGCCGAGAACATCCTGATCATTCGCAACGACACCGATCTCGTGAATGCCTACCTGGAGAACTTCAAAGAGCACCTCAAGCACGCCCGGCGGGCGGGGTAGCCGCGGAATTCACAGAATGCCCCTGGGCGTTTGACGGCCGGAAATCGCGCCTCCTATACTCGCGCGGACGAATGGAATCGCCCGCGATGAGCCCTGCATCAAATTCCGATCTGCCGAATTCGCCTTCCGCTCCGGCATCGCCGGTCATTCACCGGCTCGACCCGACGCTGGTCAATCAGATCGCCGCCGGCGAAGTCATCGAGCGGCCCGCCAGCGTCGTGAAGGAGCTGCTCGAGAATGCCATCGACTCCGGCGCGACGCGAATCGACGTCGCCATCGAGGAAGGCGGCGTTCAACTGATCCGCGTGGCCGACAACGGCTGCGGAATCGGGCGCGACGACCTCGCGCTCGCGGTCGCGCCCCATGCGACCAGCAAAATCCGCAACACCGAGGACCTGTTCAACATCCGCACGCTGGGTTTTCGCGGCGAGGCACTGGCCTCCATTGCTTCGATCAGCCGCTTTCGGATGGTGAGTCGGCCGGCCGGTCAGGACGAAGCGTTTGAGTACGTCGGTCGCAGCGAGCGCGGCGCGGGCGAGGCCGGCGAATCGAGCGACGCGCCGTTGATCCGGTCCAGCGCCGGTCCCGTGGGAACGACGGTCGAAGTGCGGAATCTGTTTTACAACGTCCCCGCGCGGCGGAAGTTTCTCCGCCAGGCGGCGACGGAGATGGGCCACGTCACCGAGCAGATCGCGCGCCTGGCGCTGGCCCACCCGGCGATTGCGTTCTCCGTATCGCACAACGGCCGATCGGCGCGAAGCCTGCCGTCGGTGAGCGACCGCCGCAGCCGCATCGGCGACTTCTACGGGCCGGAGCTGGCGTCGTGCCTGATTCCCGTTCAGCGCAGCGAGCGCGACCTGGAGATCGAGGCGCTCTTCGCGCCGCCGGCGCAGTCGCGCGCGTCGAGCAAATGGCAATATGTCTTTCTCAACGGCCGGTTCATCACCGACCGGCGCATCGCCTACGCCGTGCGCGAGGCCTTTCGCGGGCTGATGGAGCACGACCGGCACGCCGTCGTGTTTCTGTTTCTGCGGGCTGATCCCCGGCAGTTCGACGTGAACGTGCATCCGACCAAGCTCGAGGTGCGCTGGCGCGACGCGGGACTGGTCCAGTCGCAGGTGCTGGCCGTGCTGCGCGAGGCGCTGCTGGCGCGCGATCTGACGCCGGCCTTCTCGCTGAACCGCGCGACCGGGGACGGTGGCGCCGCGCGTGAAGCGGGCGGCGATGACCGGCAGCGCAGCGTGCGACAGGCCGTCGCCGATTACCTGCGCACCATCGACCCCACGCAGGCGCGGATCGACTTCGCCCCGCCGCCGTCTTACGCGCTGCGCAATGTGCGCCCGTCGCTCTCGCCGACTTTCGCCACGCCGGCGACGCCGCCGAACGATGAAGCGATCGCGCCGCCCGTTCTGCCGACCGGCCCGCGTCTACCTCCCGGCGACGTGCCGCCGGCTGATCGCGACGCGATGATTTCGGCGGACGGATTGGCGGCTCCGCAGCCCGCGCCCGATTCCCCGGCCGGCTCGGTCATCCAGGTGCATAATGCCTACCTCGTGGCACAAACCGACGAAGGCATCGTCATCATCGATCAACACGCACTGCATGAGCGCATCCTGTATGAGAAATTCCGCCAGCGGTTGCTGACCGGGCCGCTCGAATCGCAGCGGCTGCTTATCCCGCCGGTGGTCTCTGTTTCGGCGGCGCAAGCCGAAGCCGCAGAGCGACAGGGCGAACTGCTGCACGGCCTGGGCATCGAGCTCGAACGTTTCGGTCCGGCCTCGCTGGCGATTCAAAGCTTCCCAATCCTCCTGTCGAATCTCGATTCCGCCGCGTTCGTTCGCGATCTGCTCGACAAGCTCGCCGACTGCGGCGAGGCGACGGCCGAAACGCTCGTTCACGCGGCGCTGGACATGATGGCGTGCAAGGCCGCGATCAAGGCCGGCGACGCGCTGTCGCAGGAGGAAATGGTCGCCCTGCTTAGCCAGCGCGATCTCACCGAGCGCGCCAGCAACTGCCCGCACGGCCGCCCGACGACGCTCCAGCTCACGACGCGCGACCTCGAGCGGCAGTTCAAACGGACCTAAATTGCCGGAAAAGCGGTCCGGTGCATTTTGGCACAGGGCGCCCGCGCATTCGTGCACGCCGCACCATTTCCAGGCCGGCGTTGCATTGTGCGGCCGGGCAATTCGCCGCAGGAACTCCCGCGGGTGGGGTGGCGGCGCGGGCCGCCCGGCGCGACAATCACCCGCGGCGCTCGCCCTCGCGCGGATGCCTCGCCGAAGTCAGGAGTCTTCACATGTCCACTGCCTTTGCCCCGCGGTGCTGTCCCAGTCGAAAACCAAGGCTGATCGTCTGTGTCCTGTTGCTGGCGGCTCTGCCGTGCACGGGGTGTGACGCACTACTGGCACTCCTCGCCGGGCCTACGCCGCAGTCCATCGGCCTGCAGCTCGTCGCCGAAGGGCTGACCTCGCCCGTCGGCCTCGTTCACGCCGGCGACGGCTCCGGCCGCCTCTTTGTCATTGATCAGATCGGCCTCATTCGCGTCATCGACGCCAACGGCAATCTGCTGGACACGCCATTCCTCGATTTGCGCGATCGGATGGTCACCGTCGGCATCGACTTCGGCGGCGGGCTCATCTTCGACGAGCGCGGCCTGCTGGGGCTGGCGTTCCACCCGAATTACGCTGCCAATGGGAAGTTTTACGTCTTTTACACCGCTCCCCGCGCGTCCGACGGCGTACCGCTTACTTTCAACTCCGAAACGCACGTGTCCGAGTTTCTCGTCTCGGCGGGCGATGCAAACGTCGCCGACCCCGATTCCGAGCGCGTTCTGCTCGTCATCGGCAAGCCGCAGTTCAATCACAACGGCGGCCAGCTCGCCTTCGGACCCGACGGCTACCTCTACATCGCCGTTGGTGACGGCGGCGGGGCCAACGACGCCGGAGAGGGTCACAATCCTGACATCGGCAACGGTCAGGACCTTGCCACCCTGCTCGGCAAGATCCTGCGCATCGACGTGAACAGCGGCAATCCCTACGGCATTCCGCCGACCAATCCCTTCATCAACACCGACGGCGCCCTTCCGGAAATCTTCGCCATGGGCATGCGAAACCCCTGGCGATTCTCCTTCAACGCCGGCGGCGCCCAGGAGCTCTTCGTCGCCGACGTCGGGCAGAATCTTGTCGAAGAAGTCAACATCGTCACTGCGGGCGGAAACTACGGCTGGCGCGTGCGCGAAGGGACGCAGTGCTTCAATCCTGACGACGCTGGCTCGCCGCCCGCCAGCTGCGCCACCGCCGACAACGCCGGACGACCGCTGCTCGATCCCATCGTCGAATATCCGCACACCGATCCGGCAGACGGTCCGCGCGGCATCGCCGTCATCGGCGGCTACGTCTATCGCGGCCAGACCGTGCCGGGGTTGTTCGGGCGGTACGTCTTCGGTGACTTCTCGCGCGACTTCGGCGCGCCCGACGGCTCGCTCTTCGCCGCGCAGCGTCAGGACAATGGCACCTGGCAGATGAGCGAGTTCATGATCGACGGCGGCGACGGCGGCCGCCTCGGCCGATACCTCTTCGGCATGGGCCAGGACCCCGACGGAGAGGTCTATGTTCTCACCAGCGCCAACCTCGGCCCCGTCGGCACGACCGGCCAGGTGCATCGCATCGTTCCGGTCGCGCCATAATCGCCGCACGGGACGCCGCGCGACCGGCGGGGTAAACTATCCGGATTCGCATTCCACCGGAGGTGCCCCATGTCCGTCGCCGTCTCGGAGAAGATTCAAACCGTCCACAACTTCGTCAATGGGCGCATGACGCCGACGAAGGCCGCGCGCTTCGGCGAGGTGTTCAATCCCTCGACCGGCGACGTGATCGCCCGCGTGCCGATGTGCGACTCGGCGGAGACGGCCGCAGTCATTCAGGCGGCGCAGGACGCTTTTCCCGCGTGGCGCGACACGCCCGTGGTCGAGCGCGCCCGCGTGATGTTCCGCCTCGTGCACCTGCTGGAGAAGAACGCCGAGAATCTCGCGCGGACGGTTTCGCTGGAACACGGTAAGACGCATGCCGAGTCGGTCGGATCGGTGCGTCGCGGCATCGAGATGGTCGAGTTCGCCTGCGGCATGCCGACGCTGACGATGGGCGACACGCTGCGGAACATCGCCGTCGACGTCGACTGCGAGACGTACGTTCACCCGCTGGGTGTCTGCGTGGGCATCACGCCGTACAACTTCCCTTTGATGGTGCCGCTGTGGATGTTCCCGATCGCCATCGCCGCGGGAAATACTTTTGTCTTAAAGCCGAGCGAGAAAGTGCCGCTGTCGGCCATGCGGCTCGCCGAGCTGTGCGCCGAAGCCGGTCTGCCGCCGGGCGTGCTCAACGTCGTCCACGGCGACAAGGCCTGCGTCGATACGCTGCTCACGCATCCGCACGTGCAGGCGATCAGCTTCGTCGGCAGCACGCCGATCGCGAAATACATCTACGAAACAGGCACGAAGCACGGCAAGCGCGTGCAGGCCAACGGCGGCGCGAAGAACCACATCCTCGTCATGCCCGACGCCGATCTCGACAAGAGCGTCGCGGCGCTGTCGGTCAGCGCGTTCGGCTGTGCGGGGCAGCGCTGCATGGCCGGCAGCCTCGCGGTGGCCGTGGGCAAGGTAGCCGACCCGCTGGTGGAGCGGCTTCGCGCAACGGCCGAGTCGATGCGCGTGGGGCGGACGGACATCGACGGCGGCGCGGCGCCCGCCGACATGGGCCCGGTGACGACGCGGCCGCACCTGGAGAGCCTGATCGCCAATATCGACAAGAGTGTGAAAGACGGGGCGAAGCTGGCGCGAGATGGCCGCGGGGTGAAGGTGGCCGACGCGCCGAAGGGCTTTTACCTCGGGCCGACGGTGCTGGATCATGTCGCGCCGGAGAGCTTCGCCAGCCGCACGGAGCTGTTCGGCCCGGTTTTAAGCGTCTCGCGCGTGGGCACGCTGGAGGAGGCGATTGAATTGACCAACGCCAATCCGTACGGCAACGGCGCGGTGATCTACACGCGCGACGGCCACGCGGCCCGCGAGTTCAAACATCGCGCCGGGGCCGGCATGATCGGCGTAAACGTCGGCGTGCCCGCGCCGATGGCGATGTTCCCGTTCACCGGGGCGAAGGGTTCGTTCTTCGGCGATCTGCACATCCAGGGCAAGGAAGGCATCGCGTTCTACACGCAGTCGAAGATGATTCTGTCGCGGTGGCAACCCGGCGGCACAGCGGGGGAATTTGTGACGACGCGGGGGTAAAGAGAGGGGCCCGAGGCTTGAGAATTGGGGCTTGAGGTTGAGTCTCGGTTCCGGGCCGCATTCGTGAACTTAAAGATTCGCAGTGACGCGGAGCGATCTGCATTCGAATGTCAGGGCTGTGGCCTTTGAAAGGTGACTTCACTCGGACGGATGTGACTTGAATCCGACCGGGCGGCGCGGCGGGGGTTGTAATAACGAGAGGCTTGAAACGCTGAATGGCCGAAAACTTTAGTAGTCGAGAGAGATTGATTAGCCAACTGACTTGTCCATTGGATAGCAGAATTGCAGTTTGGGAATATCAAGGGCTATCATGGTACGAACACCAAAATTCACCAGAATTAGCCGCAAGCGGAAGATCGGCCTTGGCTTCACCCTTTTGGCTTTCCTTCTCGTTTGTTGTTTGTGGTTTGTTTCAAATTCAACCGTAACAAGAATTGGTTCCCCAGTTTGTATCATTGAGATTGCAAACGGTCGGGTATCTGTGCTTCTCCAAGTGGTCGAAAAACTGGCGGGAAAGCCGGGAGAATTGGAGATGCTATGGGCACCTGATGAGTTTGTGTTCATGACGTCCATTGTGGGGGTTGATATTGAGTGTGCTCGCCTTGCTCGATTCAACGCACTGTCCCAGTCAAAGTACTCGTCGCTTCCAATGATTTACAGATTCATTTATGTTCGCGACTCGCAATTGATTCGTGCTAAGTACCTAGTCTGGCCATTTTGGTTATTGTCGGCGCTGCTTGGAATCGTTTGCGCAGGGATAGCGCTTCCTTTGGTTCGGTGGAATGCAGCGCCATTGCTTTGCAAAGTTTGCGGTTACAACTTGACAGGAAATAGTCGCGGGACGTGCACTGAATGTAACACGCCGGTCACTGAAAAGCAGCGAGAACTGTTACATCTTGACTCGAGTACACAATCTCGGCAGATTCCTGCGTCAGATTGAGCCGGCTAGCTTGGTTCTGCTGTTTGGCTTTGGTAGCTTGCATGACGCCATGACGGAGATTGCATGCTTGTAAGCCTAGCCACACTCTGGTGCTTCTTGAATTGGATCCGACGATGAGCGTCCAGTCAGGTTCCGATGTCGTCGAAGCACTGGCGCGCGAAATGGGGCTATTTCCCATTGCGCCCAATGAGGCATTTGGCACGTATCGCGATTTCCGCATGATGATTCGCTGTTTTATGTCTAGTGCGGAACCGCCCGAGTTATTTCAGCTTGAGTCGTTCCACGCCGTTGAAACGACGCTCGTGTTGATGTTTCAAGTCGTGTATCCACCCGTTCAAGATGCAATGGTGGAATCCGTGAATTGGCCCGATTCGATCACGGAGATGATTGCGGCCGGACGCGCACGCATCAGCCACGAACGCGGGCGGACCTGGTTCACGCGATTCGGCGTCGAACACGATGACAATGCATGCGATTCAGTCTCGCTGATCAACGATCTGCTTTCGACGCTGGAGGCCGCCGGCGTTCGACCGGACCGATCTGTCTGTCATGTGTGCATGCGTCGTCAGGTGAGTTCTCCGGATTACGGCGAGCATGGCATCGAGCAGATATGCAGCCATTGTCGAGAGGCGCGCCAACAGGAGCGCGAACGGGCGCAGGTGACGACCCTTGACGGCACCATAGCCTTGATGACGCGAGGGCCCCTGGCCATGCTGGCGACGGCGGCCGTGTGGTCGAGCGCGTGGATCGGCGTTGCCTGGCTCTTAGATCGGCTGGTCGGGCCGTATCGAAAATTTTATCTGCCGCACGCGTTATTGGTTGAGACAATCGCCTTCCTGGCGGCGGCCTGGCTGTTGTCGTATCCACAAGAACGGCTGATCGGCCGGATTGAGGGGCGCGGAATGCGCGGCGCGCGGGTGGCAGCGTTGAGTTGCCTGCTTGGAATTGTACTCGGGGAGCTGGCGTTCCTGACATTTATGACGACGATCCATCGCGTGGCCGTTGGCTCGGCGCTGGATCCACAATTCGCATGGCAGGTTTGGTATGCCGGGGGAGTTCACTCAGTGCTGCGGCTCTGCCTTGTCGGATTCGCAGTGGCGTTCGCTTTCACATCCGCCAAGCCCAATTCGTAGGTCCGGTCAAAGACTTGTCAGGCATGAGCAGCGTCGTCGTTTCAGTTACTACGTTCGGTGAAATCACGCATCGTCCGGATGGGCAAGCGGCCTTCGAGTATCCAATAATAGACCACCCGGTCCAGGGGTCATTCATCTCATAACACAAACTCGCCGCGAACGTCCGCATTTCGCGCAATGTCGCTCTATCCCTAACTCGTTGTCACCTCGCAGTTTGGTTAAATGTGTGAAATTCATCAGCCGCAGCTTGCTTCTCGTCATTCGTTGGTTAGGTTTCATTCGTCGCACAGCGGGCGGGCAACACAAGGGCCTGCCGACTCCGAGTGACGGCAGTTTGGCAGCCATCGCTGTTGCGACACGGTCCGCGATGCATTTGCGGACCCGGGGGGTCACGGTTTTTGGGAGCTTGTGGGTACGGGCATCGCCGGGATGGCGATTCGCCGGGGACAGGTCGTCTCACACGGCGAAGCGCTCCATCCGATCCGGCAATGCCTGAAGCGTTAGCAGCGGGGAATTGTTTTTCGGGGATCCTGCATCGCGGGGCAAAAGGGGGTTTGATTGTGATGACGATTGATTCGAAGCGAAGCATCTGCGGCGGACTGGCGCTGGTCGTGCTGGCGAATCTGGCGGTCGCGTCGACGGCATCGGCCAGCATGTATTGCAAGAACGTAACCAGCCTGTTCTGCGAGGACTTCGAGGGCTACACCAGCTTCTCGAACAGCCAGAATCCCGGGCTGCCGCTGGTCTCCGAAGGCGCGAAGGGCACGTGGTACGGCGGGCGCATGGCCCCGGGCGAGGGAACGATCGATTCGGACCTCGCCGTCCTGCGGCTGCCGAGCGTCTATCCGAACAACGTCACGTTCGGTCAGTTCCAGGATGACGCGGGCCTGCTGTTTCGCGTGAGCACCGTCGGCATCGCCAACCCCGTGTTGAGCTTCCAATGGAAGACGCATAACACGGAAAGCACGGATCGATTCACCGCGGGCTATTACCTGGGCAACATCAATTTCGTGAACGACACGCCCGACGGCGGTCCGAACGAAAATCTCATTCATCGGTTCGACGTGGACGGCCCAGCGTGGAGCAACTGGACCCAGTTGCTTAGCGACCGAAACGAGAATTCGTGGTCGTCGGCGTCGTACCCGCTGCCCGCGAACAAGCCGGACGTGTGGGTCGCCTTTTGGATGAACAACGGCAACGGCGACATGGGCAAGGTTGACAACATTCTCGTCACGCCGGAGCCGTCCACCGCCGCCCTCGCGCTCCTGGGGGTCGTGGCGGCCTGTCACCGACGCCGCCGAGCGCGTGCGTAGTGCGGCATTCGCCGTCGCGGTGATGACGCGCGGCGAACGATGAGATTGCGTGCATCTGAAAAAACGCCCCGCGCCACGGATCGCCGTCGGCGCGGGGCGTGTTTTTTGAGAATCATGGTGCGTCGAGGACGCACCCTACGGCTGATGCTCGCCGCTTACGGCAGGATCGCGTCGATCATGCCTTCGATGTCGCGACCGTTGACCGCTGTATCGCAGTTCAGATCGCTGGCGGCCACGTGTGCCGGGATGGTGTCAGTCCCCAGCAGCACGTTCACGAACAGCGGCACGTCGGACAGGTTCACAAACGTGTCGCCGTTCACGTCGCCGTGCAGGCCGGGCGTGACGGTGATGCCGATGGCGGCGGGGTAGCTTGCGCTCTCCGGGTCGCCGTAGCTGACTGTTGTGATGTTGAACGCGCCGAGGGTTTGCAGGTTTCGCGTGTGGCCGATCTTCACGCCGCCGGGCGTGCTCGCGGCAAATTTCGCCTCGGTCGCGGCTGCGATGCTGACATTGGTCGATCCCGGCGCCACCGCCTGGAAACTCACGCGATACATGGCATCGGCTGCCGTCAGTCCGCGATTGAACGCCGTCGTGTAACCGTTGACGAGCTTGACGCCCAGCTCGCCGCCCGCGCCCTGCGGCGACTGAATCGCAGCGCGGGTTGTGTTGAAGCCGTTGATCAGCGTCACACCGACCAGCTCCAACACGCCGCCGCTGCTCACGGCCACGTCGTGCGCGAACTGCATCACGCCGTTTTCCTGACCGGCCGATAGGTTCGCACCGGCCGTTACCTGCGCGCTCACCGTCACGTCCACGACATCGCCGATGAAGAGCGCCGAAATCGGCCGACCGCAGCCGCTCGCGGCCGTTGCCGTCACCGCGACGTTCACGCCCGTATTGGGGTTCAAGTACACGCCCGTGGCCGAGGGCGTCGTGCTGTCGTAGCGCTGGCCGACGATGCGGCCGTCGGTGTTGCCCTGGAAGTTCAGCGCCCATTGCAGGTCGGTCGGCTCGATGCCGTGGTCGCCGGTCATGTCGACGTCCCACGGGCGAATCTGCGCAGCCGGGTCGCCGCCGTCACCCTGGGCCGACTCGGAGAAGCTGTTGCTGAAGACCCAGTCGTCGTCGCCGAAGAACACGGCGATCTTGGCGATGTCCGATGCGGAGCAGGCACCGTCGCGATCGGCGTCGCCGGGGATGAAGGGAACCGCCAGCGGGTTCACGCGCCCGGCCATGATCTCGTACGTGTTCTGTGCGGCGAAGTTGTAATCGACGCCTGCGCCATCGTTCAGCCACAGCGGCACGTTGGTCAGGAAGGGCTGAATGCTGTCGGGATTCGTATTTGTGCAATTGTCATAAAAGAACGGCGGAGAGGGGTTGCCGCCCGGCGGAGGGCAGGTCGCGGTCGTGGCCGCGCTCTCGCCGCGAATCCATTGCTCGGTGGCGGTGTCCTGCCAGTTGTTGCCGTTGCCCATCTCGCCGGTTGCGCTGGCCACGGGCGTCCAGCCGGGGCCTTTGGTGCGGTAATCGACGCGCGAGAAGGCATCGGGGTTGATGCCTTGCGGATCGTCCAGGGCATGAACGTGGCGATAGGGCAGCCCGTTCGACGTGCTGCCGATGTCCACGTGCCGCGCGTCGAAGTCGTACTCCCAGCCTTGATCGTGTTCGTAGCTAATCTCATCAACGATTTCCAGGTCGTCGGCTTCATCCCCAAGCGTGCTCGCGCCCTTGAGATCGACCGAGTTCGGGCCGCAGGGCGCCGCCATGCCGTTCGGTTCGCCCTTGTCCACGTTTCCGTCGCCGAGCAGGTCGGCCTGCCCCGCGCTGCAGACGCCGCCGCCAACGCAGATGCTGCTGTCCTGACAGGGCGAGCCGTTGTTGGAGCCGCCGATGCAGATATTTGTATCAACCGGCGACGTGACTTCCGAATCGACGTGCACGCGGTCCTTGCCCCAGCGCACGTCGCCGTTGTCGCCGGTGGCCTGCGTGTCGCCGGGCCGATTGCGAAGCAGCAGGATTGTGTTGGAGCCGTCGTTGCTCAACTTGCCGTGCGGGTCGCCGGGATTGCTCTGCCATACCGTTGTCCAGCGGCGGAAGTTTGAGTCCGCCAGGATTGTGGGATACGCGCCGGTCGGGCCGATTCCAAGCACGAGAATGCCGTTGGGGCCGATCTGCAAACCATCGAGGCTGAAGAATTCGTCCACTTCCGGGGTGCCTTCGCCAATCGAGTTCAGCATGGCGCAGTCCATGGTGCCCAGGGCGTAGTGCCTGCGCTGGCCGCCGTTGATCAGCGTGAAGGCGTAGCCGTCGAGCTTCTTGCCGGGCGTGCCGACGATTTCAACGTATTCGCGCGTGTCGTCGTTGCTGCTGCCCGGCGGGTTCATCAGCACTTCGTTGATGAAGACCGTCGCCGGCGCGACCTGTGCGAACGTAAAGCTGAACAGACAGACGATGACGGTGATTTTGCTTCGCATGGCTCCCCTTCTCAAGAAACGTCGAAACGTCAAAAAGTCAAAACGTCAGGAAAATCACAAAGTTGAAACGCTCGCAAAGCGTGTGACCCCCGTGGCATTGCGATTCCGTGCTTCCGTGCAGGCTCATTCCCCTCGCGGCACGTCCCGTTGGCCTACTCAATGGCGTCCGCGTTCCTCGACCTTCGCCCCAGCGTCAGCACGCCGTCGAACACCTGATGATCCACATCACGCTGCGTCACGTTCGGAAAATCGTCGTCGTTCAATGCGAACTCCCCGTCCCCATCGACGTCGCGGAAGTAACCAACATGGCCGTCAGCAAACAGGATGTTCGCCCGGACGCGGTTGTGATTCTTCGACGCGATCCACTTGGCTCGTCCGTGTGCAGGGCCGAAGTCCGCGAAGCTCTGAACGCCGTAGTTCCCCAGATAGGGACCGTCGGTCATCGACTTTACCGATCGCTCGCCCAGCACGAGGTTGTCGGGGTCGGTGCGCCCATCGCCGAGCATGGGCACACGCGATGTGTCGACGCTCTTGAGGCTGCTCAAGTTGAGCGCCCACAGCGTGCCGGTGGTGCTCTTGAGGTTGCCGGTGCCGTGGGGGTTGTACTGCGTGCGGCCCATGTACCAGCTTTGGGTGTAGTTGGTGTTGTACCCCAGGCGAATCAGCTCAGCGGCTTGCGCCGGCGTGTAGGTCGCGCCTTCGGCACCGAGCTTCTGGTTGTATCGCGCGGGGTTCGATGGGCAGAGCATCTGCCCCGGCACCGACGCCTGCGAGTTCACCTGATCCGCGACCCAGCCGACCTGATCGACCGGTCCATCGCGCTTCTTACCGACATCGGGATCAAACGCACCGCTGCATGTATAGTCGTCATGCACGTTCGCATAGGTCATGAAGCCCATGCCGAACGATTTGAGGTTTGCGCGGCACTTGGTCTCCTGTCCCTGCTCGCGGGCTGCCGTCAGCGCCGGCAGAAGTATCGAAATCAACAGCGCGATGATGGCGATGCTGACCAGCAATTCGATCAGCGTGAAGGCCCCCTCCGCTGTCGGCCAAGACTTTCTCCGCATGAGAGGTGTTCCTCGCTCGATTGATTGACGTGATTCGGATTTCGGTATTGCGAGCAAACTGGACGATCCGCCGCGCAACGGATGACCCGGCCAGTTGATGAGTTCCCGCGTAGTGTGGCGACCGACTGTTTGAGGTGTATTCAGGCCGTATTAAGAATCGGTTAATCCGAAGATCACCTTCCCTGCAGCATCCATGGTCGCCTTGGCATGGGGGCTCCCGAGTTGCTTCGACGGCCCCACAGGCGATAGCATTCCAAACGCTTGCCAACACGAACCATGCAACCAGAAACAAGCGCCACCGCCGCCGGTGCGCCCCGGCGTGAAGCAAGATCAAAGCCGGGCACCACCAGGGGGGCCGTGCTCTTGATCGTCGCGGTCCTGTTCGGGGCTGTTGCGACGGCGCGGGCTGAAGAGGGTCTCCGCGGCATCGCATCGCGCATCGCCGAACTGAACCCGCATCTTTCGCCCGACGATCCGCGCGGACTGCCGATGAAGTTTCGCAGCCTGCGGACCGACGCGTACACGTTCTTCCGCGGAACCGCCGGCCTCTATTATGACTGGTGTCGAGAAAACGCCGCCGACTGGCTGAAACGGCCGGATGCGCGTCTCCGTCTGCACGGTGACGTGCACTATGGGAACATCGGTGTGTTCCGCACGGCCGAGTCAAGTGACTTCGTGCGTTTTGGCGTGGTCGATCTCGATGAGACGTTTGAGGGGCCGTTTGAACTGGACGTGCTTCGAGGGATCACATCGCTGCGGGTCGCGGCGACTGGGCGACGGATCGATCTGAATGAATCGCGGCAGGCGGAGCTGGCGCGGCGATTCTGCGCGGCGTATTCAGCGGCGCTTCGCGCGAAACTCGACGCCTCCACGCTCGCGGATCGCCACGCGGTCGTGCGTGAGCTGGTCGAGAAAGTAAGGGATGCGCGGCTGGGAAAGTTTGCAAAGCGATACCTACGAGAAGACGGTCCGCCGCGTTTCGCGCCGGCCCGACACAAGAAGAATCAAGTTGTCGATATCATGGAGCCTCCGTCGCAAGCCGTCCGCGCGGCGCTGGCTGATTCGTTGCGCGATGCGATGGGCCGCATGCCGCCCGCCTCGCGCCGCATGCTGATCGGCGATCGCGCGCCGGTGCCGATCGACGCCGCGATTTGGACGCGACTCGGCTCCAGCGGCAGCCAGGGTGTCGCCAAGTACCTCGTCATCGCCGATGCGACACTGAGCGATGGCGCGGCACCGATGTTGTTTGAATTCAAAGAGCAGCCGCGCTCCGCTGCAGAGCGCGCCGGCCTGACGCATTCCGAAACCGACCGCAGCCGCGAGGTCGCCGCCGCACACGCCGCGCTGCAGCCCTCGCCGAGCTGGCTGGTGAGTCACGCCAGCATTGAGGGCCGGTCGTTTCTGGTGCGCGCGAAGGACCCATGGAGCGAGGAACCTGACTGGGAAGATCTGCGCAGCGTTGACGACTTCCTTGCCGCCGCCGACCTTGTCGGAGAGACATTGGGCCACGCTCATCGACACGCTCTCAAGGCCGGAAAATCATCCACCCGCCCCGAACAACTGGCGGACCTGGCGGAGGCCGGCGTCAATGAGTTTGCGCGCCGCGCAGCAAAGTTGGATGCTCATCTCGCTCGGTGCTTCGAGGCGTTTCGATCCGACCCAGCCGTTCATCGCATCGCGCAGCGAGCGGATGATTGGATCGCCCGGGCGGCGTCGCTAACCCCCTGATAATCCTGCGTTTTCCCACCTCGGCAGCCGAGATTCCCGCCGACGAGGCGATTTTGGTCTGGCCCGATTTGCCCGAAGCGTGAATTTCGGCCACACTTCCCGTTGCCCCTTATCGTGCCGGAGGCTTCGGTTTGATCGAACCTGACCCATCGGGTCCGGGCGGTCGTGTTGCCGACTCAAGGCCGTTGCCGATCGCAGGCCCGACGCGAAGACGCTGGTGGAGCGCCGAAGCGGGGCCAGGAATATGAAACCTCACACTCTGGAGCAGGAGTTAATTCCATGAAGAATCAGTCGTGCCGAATCCGAATGGCGGTCGTCGCACTGGGATTTCTGACCGCGGTGGTACCCGCCGTGGCCCAGACCGACTTTGGCAAGTTTCCGCTTTCCAAGGCCATCCCCGATGACGTGTTCATCGCGGTCGCCGCGAAGGGCAACCCCGAGCGGGCGTTTCTCGACGCCTACTGGGGCGAGGTCCACAAGGCCTTCATGGACAGCGGCATCCTGACCGACGTCTGGGACCTCGTCATGGAGAATGTTGATGACGAGCAGTTAGAGATGGTCGAGGACCTGCACGAGCGATTCGGCACGCTGTGTCACGCGGTTGATTGGAGCGAGCTGTTCGGCACGGAAATGATCTGGGCTGGCCGGTTCTACCGCCCGTTCCCGCAGGCGTTTCAGTTTGAGGGCGTGCTGGCCGGACGCATGACGAAGGAAAAAGCGGCTGCCAACTACAAGGCCCTGAAGGCGTTGCTGGAAGAAATCGTGAAGGTGGTGGAGACGCAGGGCGGCGAAGGCGTGCTGAAGGTCACCGAAGACAAGGCCGACGGCATCACGACGGCGGCCCTGGAAGTGCTGGCGGTGCCGGGGATGAAGGTCATCAGCATCAGCGCGTGGAAAGATACAATTGTCATTGGTGTCGGCGGGACGCAGATCGCCCGCGACGCGGTCGCCCTGCTCCAGGGCAAGTCGGACAAGAAAGCGCTGCTTGATTCCCCGCGGTTCCAGGGCGCGTTCAAGAAACTCCCGCCCGCCGAAGACAGCCTCGTCTTCTTCGATTCCAGCGGCATGATGAACAGCATGAACGGCATGGTGAAGATGATCGAAGGCTCGATGCAGGCCGGCGGACGGAAGGGCAAGGTCGCGGCACGGCGGGCGGCGCGCGGCGCCGAGGACGAAGCGCAAGCCGATTCGCCCCGGCCCAAAGCGAAGCGCCCGGCGCCGGAACCCGACGAAGACGAGTCCGAGGCCGCCGACGCGGACGACGACAGCGATGCGGACGCCGAGGACGAGGCCGACGCCGAGGATCAGCCGGCCGACGCGACCGACGATCCCGCGGCATGGATGCGCGTGGTCTCGCGCCTGCTCGATGACATGTCAACGTTTGACTACATCGCCGAGGTGGAATGGACCGACGGCCTGCGCGTTCACACCGAGCACCTGACCTCGATTCGACCCGGCACGGAGAAGAACGGGTTCACGAAGGCAATCTGCAGCGGCAAGGCACTGGATGACTACGCCAGGTTTGTCCCGCGTGAGGCGACGACCTTTTCGTGTTCCGGCAGCTTCGATCTGTCCAAGCTTTATGACTACGTCATTGATTTCATTCGCGACAGCGTCCCCGGCGGCCCGGATTTGCTGGAGTCGTGGGACGGCATCCAGCAGGGTCCGCTCGGCATCAACGTGCGCGATGAGATCTTCGCCCTCTACACCGGCCCGTTCATCTCCTACAACGCGGGACAGGACTGGGTCCTGCTGGTCGGCGTCACGGATGAGGAGAAGGCCGCCGACCAGATGGAGCGCCTCGTTGCGTTCGTCAAGGAAAAGGTGGGCCAGGAGCAGGGGCTGACGCTGACACCGACCGAAATCGGCAAGGCAAAGTTCACCCAAATCTCGCACCCCATGATGATGATGATGGGAGGTCTCTCGCCGGTCGTCGGTTGCGCCGAGGGGCACCTCGTCATCGGCTCGTCCAGCAAGGCCGTATCGACCTGCCTGAAGACGGCCTCGGGTCAGCATCCGAACATCACCAAGAGCAAGCAGTTCACGGCCGAGGCGATGATGCCCAAGGGCGATCGCGTCATGTCGATCAGTTTCACCGACGAGCGGAACTTCGCCGAGGAGTTGCAGGGCGCGATCGCGGGCCTGTCGATGGGCATGGGTTTCATGGCGATGGGCGCGCAGGAAATGCCGCCGCCGATGCAGGCCGTCGTCCGCGCGGTGCCGCCGATCCTGGCGAAACTCGCTCCGGTCGCGGGCAAACTGAATTTCTACCAATCGTCGTCCACCTACACGACGTTTGACGGGAAGGCCTGGCGCTCGCACAGCGTCCAGAACTACAAGAAGCCGCAGCCCAAGCCCGCCGAGGATGAATCGACCGAAGGCGCCTCATCGGAAGACGAAACTGATTCGGCTTCCGAGGATGATGGCGACGGCGAATAAGTTGACCGGCTGGGCTTGTCTGTAAGGGACTTGCCGCCGGGTGGTGTCGCTACGAACCTGGCAAACTGGCTTTGGTCGATGGCATCGTGTCCTGCGGATCGAGCCTGAACCGGATGCACTCGGCACAGGGCGATGGTGCGCCATCGCGTCACTGTTCCCACTACTCATTTCAACACGTGCAAATATCGGGGGCACGGAGCGGTGTGCGCTCCTGCGAGCCTCGTTTTGGCATTCCTGCGCGGGTTGCAGTCAGCCGAGGTCGCCCGATCGGTCGATAATAAAGCGTCGGCACGTAAAAACGCGCAGGGCGGATTGACGCTTAAGAGGGGGTTGGTCCGGACCGAGTCCGTGTGATAGAATCCAGCATTGGAGCCTTGGTGAAAGGTTTTCGCATGGCTGCATTCCGGGGGTCGCTGCTCATTTCAAATCGAAAGGCTCGTCCCCTGCGCTTTCGATGGGACCTTGAACAGTGGGTTTGTACGCGATGAACGGCACGGCGACTCATTCGCGAATTCTCGTCTTGAGCCGCCCCGGTTCTCCCTCGTCCGACCGCGTTTGCCAGCTTTTTCCCGATGCCGAAGTTCGCACCGTCGCTTCGTTTGACGAGGCCGTGGCGGCGCTGCGGGACGGTCAATATGACCTCGTGATCAGCGATCAGCGTGATTTTCTTGCGCTGGAGCGCGCCTCAATCAATCACCAGGCGACGCTGCTGCTTGAAACCATCGGGCAGGGCGTCTGCATTGTCGGACTGGATGGCCGACATGTCTGGTCGAATCCCAAGATGCAGAGCTATCCGCCGGATCTTCGCGAAAAGGTCTGCGAGGTCTGCGCCAAGACCTTCGGCGTGCCGATTGAGACCGATCCCGCGCAGCCTTCGTATCACCGCGCGCGGCGATTCAGCCTGACGGGCGGCCAGGATCAGTATTTTGACTTGACGGTGACACCGGTTCTGAACCAGCGGGGCGAGGTGTCGCAGGTGGCGGCGGTGGTGTGGGACGTGACGCACAGCCGGCGCCTGCAGAAGAAGATCGACGCGATCGACCTGGCGGGCCGGGAGTTGGCGCGGATCGACGCGGAGGCGTTCGCGGGGATGAACGTCGAGCAGCGCATCGCGCTGCTGGAAGAGAAGATGCACGGGTATCTGAAGGACCTGTTGAATTTCGACAAGTTCGCCGTGCTGCTGATCGACAAGAAGACGAACAAGCTGGATTTTGTCTTTCACCACGGCTTGTCGCAGCAGAGCCGCGACTACGAGATCTACGCGGAGCCGACGGGCAACGGCACGAGCGGCTACGTGGCGGCGACCGGACAAAGCTACATATGTAAAGATACGTCGCAAGACCCGCTGTATCTCCAGGGGCTGGACACGACCGGCAGCTCGCTGACCGTGCCGCTGCGGCTGCGTGACTCGGTCATCGGCGTGCTGGACATCGAGTCGGACGAGGTCAACGCCTTCAACGAGGACGACAAGCAGTTCGCGGAGATTCTGGCGCGCTATGTCGCGATTGCCCTGAACACGCTGGACCTGCTGATCATCGAGCGGTACGAATTCAGCGGGCAATTGGTGGACGACGTCTGCAGCGAGGTGGCCGGGCCGGTGAACGACATCATCGCCGAGTCACAGGGGATCATGGACGAGTACATCGGCAATGACTCGCTCCGGCGGCGAATTGCCGCGATCTGTGAAAACGCGAAGGAGATCAGCAAGCGCATCAAGGCCGCCGGCACGTCCCGCTCCGGCATCCTCGGCCGCCACGGCGACGCGACGCCGGTCGATCCGTTGATCAACGGCAAGCGAATCCTCGTGGCTGACGACGACCAGACGATCCGCGAGACCATCGCCGAGCTGCTGACGCGGCGGGGCGGCACGGTCGACATGGCCTCGGACGGGAGTGAGGCCATCGCGCGCATCGAGCAACAGGACTACGATCTGGTCCTGTCCGACATTCGCATGCCGCACAAGAATGGGTACGAAGTCTTCTCGACGGCGCGCGACAAACGGGCCGATTGCCCCGTCATTTTGATGACCGGCTTCGGCTACGACCCGAATCATTCAATTGTTCGCGCGCGGCCCGAGGGATTGAGCGCCGTGCTGTTCAAGCCGTTCATGGTCGACCAACTGATCGAGGAAGTTCGCAAGGCGTTGATGCCTGTGGGGGGGAGTGGTCAGTGATCAGAGGTCAGTGATCAGAGGTCAGTGATCAGAGGTCAGTGGGCAGGAAATGAGACATTTGGCGGTGCGGCAGGGTGACGCACTGCCTGATGATACGATCTTGGATTGGCGTGGTTGGTTGGCCAACGTGATTTGATTCGGGCCGGCGGCGGGGGAGTGTACCTTACTCATTGCGGCTGGATCGCGTAGAATTCGCCCCAGGGCCGGGCGTACGGAGGACGTGCCGACATGAAGCTGCGTTGCCCGCGGTGCCAGAAGGCACTGCAGATCGCCGACAAGTATGCCGGCCGCGCCATTCGCTGCCCCGCGTGCAACCGCGCCTTCTCCGTGCCGAAGCTTCAAACCGCGCTGCGAAGCGGCGCCGGCGGCGATCTCGATTTGGAGAGCCTCGCCGCGCTTGAGAAGCGGGCCGGCGAGATGGGGGGAGAGGAGCTGAAGGCGGCACAGGATGCCGTCACGGCCGCCGCGCAGAAAGAAGCCTCCAAGAGCGACCCCAACGTTCGCATCTGTCCCAATTGTCAAAAGCCGACCAAGGCCAAAGACCCGTACACCGAAGTGCTGTGTTCCAATTGCTGGAATCCGATCCCCGCGCTGGTGAAAGGCGGCGGGCCTTCGCCCCGACGGCAGAGCGGTCCGACCTCGGTCGCGACGTTTTACAGCGGCATCGGCAATGCGATGGCCTACCCGATCCCCGCGATTGCATCGCTGCTGAACGCGGCCGGCATCGCCGTCGGCGCGGGGCTGGTGCCCGTGGCGATCTTCACGTCGCTCACCTATCTGATGCAGCAAAGCGCGGCGGGGACCGAAACCGCCGAACAGACCGGCGACTTGAGCACCGCGTCGCTCATGCTGATGGGCATCTTCGCGCTGGAGGTGTTCTTCTTCTCGGCCGTGGCGATTCACACGTTTCTTGATGTCGTCCGGACGACGACCGTCGGGCAGGAGGCGCCGCCGAATCTGTCGTGGGGTCCGGCCCAGTGGGGCAAGAGCGTCGTGGCGTATCTTGTCTTGAATGTCTATTTCGCGGTGATGTTGAGCATCGTCGTGTTTCTGACGATGGGCAAGACGCCGGTTGAATTCGTCATGGAGACCAACGCGACCGACCTGCTTGAGAAGGGCGGCGCGGGATTCTTTGTCGGCTTGCTCGTCATCTCGCTGGGCGTCCCGATGAATCTCGTCGGCATCGCGCTCGGGTCGGTGTCGCAGGGCATCAACCCGGTGAACGTGGCCAAGGGCATCGCCCGAACGCACGTGCACTACCTCTTTCTCGTCATCATTCTCGTTGTCTATGGCATCCTTTTCGGCGGGGCGTTCTGGGCCATTGTCCACGACTGGTTCATCCCCAAGATCAGCCAGATGTCGGCCGGCTCGAAGGAGGGCAACCTGCTTCAGGTCGGCCTCGCCCTCGTCGCATGGGGCGCAGTCATGGCATTCTATTTCTACGGGATGTACGTCCTGGCTCGGCTGCACGGTCTCTTCGCGCGGGCGTTTCGCAAGAATCTTGAGTTCGGCTCGCATTAGGCCGCGCCGAGGAATTGTGGCCATCTTCGGGCCTCGCCCTTCGTGGTGGGTCTCGGTGCCGGCTTTCAGCTCGATGAGGTTCTGAGGCTGATTCTGCGCAGTGGGCCGTGAATTTCCGCACCGCGCCGGGGCGAAGTGTGGAAGCATCTCATGCTGTCTTAGAGGGTGTGTCGGGATGACGGCTTGCGCCGGGGTCGCCGTGGACGCGGGCAGTGATCGTTGCCTTCGCGCTCGTTGACGCCGATTTTCGATTGGCTACACTTGACCCCGCACTCGCAGGGTGTCCGCCGCTTCGGCGGGCGCGAGGGCGAACCCTCACAGGAGGCCGTCCAATGAATATCGCAGCAATCTTTTCAGCGATCTGGTACTTCTTTGTTGTGATGCAGTGGATCTTCTTCCCGGTACCCACCCCGCACATCTAAATGTCCGCGGCCGGATCAAGTCCGGTTGCGGTCATGAGAAAATGAAAGCCCCTTCGTCGCCGTGAGGCGAACGAGGGGGCTTTTTTCTTGCACGGTCCGAATCGCGCACGCCCGGTCTTAGGTACGTCTCCGCGGTGTCAGGACTTCGCGCCGACATCCAGCGCCATGATGACCTTGCGATCGCGCAGGTAGAGCCGCTTGCCGACGAGAGTCGGATGGGTCCATGCGGCCTTGGTGAGCAGGGGTACATTGGCCTTGATCTTGAACGACTCGGGGTCCGGCTCGACCAGTCCGACGTTGCCGTCTTCATCGACGACGAAGAACTTGTCATCGCCATAGACGAATGTCGCCTTGGCGAAGCCGCGTTCCTTCCAGCGGATGTCGCCGGTTTTGACGTCGACGGCGTAGAAGATGCCGGGGCCGCGCCCGCCCGAAGAGGTGTAGATCGTGTCGCCGAGGCGGATCGCGTTGGAGTGGTGAATCTGCAGCTTGGGATTGGCCCAGACCTCTTCCACGTTGGTTTCGTCGCCGTCGCGCGACAGTTTCAGGCACTTGCTGCCGCCCTGGGCCACCGACGTGATGAACAGCAGGTGATCCTTCGCGTCCCAGACCGGCAGGCAGACGTTCTGGCCCCACTGGTTCTTGTGTTCCACGCGCCAGAGCAGTTCGCCGTCTTCGGGGTTCAGCGCAGCCAGTTCCTCGGCCATGAAGCAGAGCATCTGATCCTGGCCATCGACGTTGATGATCATGGGCGTGGAGTAGCTGTTCTTGAAGTCCTGCTTCTTCCAGACGACCTTGCCGTTGTCCTTGCGGAAGGCCATGAGGCTGTGGCCCTTGCCGCCGACCATGGCGATGACGGTGTCGCCGTAGTCGAGGGCGCTGGAGGAGTAGCCGTGGTTCAGCACGGTGCCCTTGAACTCCTTCCACAGGTCGTGCTTCCAGACGACCTTGCCGTCGGCCTTGTTCAGGCAATGCATGATGCCCGAGACGCCGATGGTGTAGACGCGGTCGTCGCAGAGGAGCGGCGTCGCGCGCGGGCCGGCGCCGAACTCCATGACGTGTTCATCCGACGGTTTGGCTTTGTACTTGCGCTCCCAGACCGTCTGGCCGGTTTTTGCATCAAGACAGATGGCGACTTCCTTGCCGTCCTCGCCTTCTTCGCGATACATGGTGTAGAGCTTGCCGTTCTCCTCGCTGATGGACGAGTAACCCTCGCCCAGCTCGCGCGTCCAGGCTTTCTTCGGGCCGCTCTCGGGCCATTCGCCGGCGAGCTTGCCGCACTTGATCTTCCAGTCCTGGTTGGGGCCGCCCCAGCGGGTCCAGCCGCTCTCGGCACGGGCAAGGGCGGTGCAGGAGAGGGCGGCTGCGGCGGTCAGGCAGCAGACGGCCGCGCGCGACGCGCGCAGGGTGGCAATCGAACGCCATGCGTAAGGAAGCGCGAAAGACATGTGAAGATGCTCCTGAGGTTGAGGCTCGCCGGGTCGGCACGGAACACTCCGTATTGTGCCGCGCGGGCGATTGAAACTCAAGTGCGGCGAGGCCGAAGTGCATTGCCGCTTTGACGGTTTGAGTGCGTGCCGCGAGAATCACCCGAACCATGTCAAAAACCGCTCAAGCCGCCGTGATGCACGCGTTCAAGCAGCCGATTCGCGTGCAGGAGTTCCCGCTGCCGACCGACCTGGCCCTCGGCGAGGTGCTGGTGAAGGTCGAGATGGCTGGCGTATGCGGGACGGATGTTCATTTGCACGAGGGTCAGTTGCCGGTGCCGTTGCCGCTGATCATGGGGCATGAGACGGTGGGGCGGGTGCAGGGCGTGGGGGGCGAGGCGGCCGACTGGCTGGGTCAGCCGCTGCGGGCGGGGGATCGGGTTTCGTGGACAGTGGGGATGACGTGCGGGCAGTGTCGATATTGTCGATTGTATAAACTTCCGGCGCGGTGTCTGAATCGCAAGGCCTACGGGGTGAACACGCCGTGCAACGCGCCGCCGCACTTTCTGGGCGGATACGGGCAGTATCATCATCTGCGCGCCGGAACGGCGATCTTCAAGTTGCCGGACGATCTGCCGAGCGAGTCGTTGATCGGCGCGGGCTGCGCGCTGGTGACGGCGGTGCATGCCTGCGAGAAGATGCCGTATCGCTGGGGCGAGAGCGTGGTGATTCAAGGGGCCGGGCCGGTGGGCCTGGCGGCGCTGGCGATCGCGGCCGATGCGGGCTGCCGGCCGATCATCGCGATCGGCGGGCCGCGAGAGCGGCTGGAGCGGTGCCGGCGGTTCGGTGCAGACATTTGCATTGATATCGACGAAGTGCGCGACGCGGACAAGCGGCGCGGCATCGTTCTGGAGCACACGGGCGGGCTGGGGGCCGACTGCGTGGTGGAGTGTGTTGGGCATCCGGCCGCGGTGGCCGAGGGTTGGCCGCTGGCGCGGGACGGCGGGCGGTACATGGTGCTGGGTCAGTATTGCGACGCGGGACCGGTGATGCTGAACCCGCATCACATCACGAAGCGGGAATTGGAGATTCACGGCTCATACGGCTCGGAGCCGGTGCACTGGGCGCGGGCGCTGACCTTCCTGCGGGCGCGGAAGGATCGCTTCCCGTTTCATGAATTGATCACGCATCGGTTCCGGCTGGATCAGGTAAACGAGGCGCTGGAGGAAGTGGCGCACTGGCGCACGGGCAAGGCCGTGATTCTGCCGAATGGTTAGGCCAGAATTAATACGGTGAACTAAAAGTGGAGCCTCAGAGAAAAGGCGAGGGTAATCCGCTATTGGCCGCCTGATGTAGCAGTTGGTTGTTGCGCAAGAACGTCTTGGTAGAGCGTTCGCGGGCAAATATCAATCCCGCCGGGCCATGCCACGGTACCGGTCTGCGGATCAATGAAAACGGCTTCGCAAGTCCCTGGAATGTCCCAGGATTGAAACACGCCCTTGCCGCGTAGATCAGAGAGGTCTACTTCACCCGCGACCTGATCCTCGAACCGGACGAAGATGCGAAACCCGGGCAATGGTCGTATTTCGTTGATTCGAGGCATACGCATCATTTTAGGGCAGCGGTTCGATCTGTTTCAATGGTTGATGCGAACGCGCTTGGTTCCAGACAGTCCGAAGTTCAACCTGATGGAGCCTTGCCCATTCTTTTACCAGACTCATCGCCCGGTGGGGCAAGAACCCATCAATGGTTTCAAGGGAGTCGATCGCCACTTCCGCCTCGCTTCCGGAATTGACGGCGTGAAAATGCGGCGGGGCATGATCACGGTAGTACATGTAAGTGACGATTCTTTAGAACTCGCTGATCCGTGTCATAGGTCAAAGGCTATCACGAATGTGCGGCGCGAATCGACGCCCATCACGGGCTAGGCCGCATTGACGTGCTTTCAATCGTTTTCATGTTGATGTTCGCCGCGTGTGAGCGCCGGCTGCGCGTCGCGGTCAACCCCAGCATCGCCGCCATCGCCAATAGTCCACTGCCGGGCTCGGGCAACGTCCACATGAGGGCCTCGTTTCGACCCGTGTTGATGTTGAATCCGTGCCCCACTACGTATGTTATTCCTGCGTCTTGGTCGTGCCAGACGCCTCGCGCTTCTGAACTTTGGTAGTGCACCGGCAGGAAGGTGTGCAGGTCTACCCACGTTTCGGCAGTACCTTTCCAAAAGCTGGCATGTGGGACGCCCGGGTACGCGCCAAATGCGACTTGACCCACTTGATGCCCCGCGTGAACGCCGTACGCGATCGAAGAGCTTGCAATGGCGGGATGTAAATCTACGCCTGTATTGGTGTAGCTCCTCCACATGAAGGCTCGTATCGTTGTGTTGGGGTCCCACACGTACCCGTAGGCCCAGCCGACCTGCTCACCGGCGTGTACGCCGTAGGCCCCTGACCAGTACGTGCCCGGCGGCCCGAGATTCACCCAATAAGAGCCACTGGTGTTCCAAACACCGGCCGCAGGATCGCCATACATATCGAGCCTTGCTGCCACTTGATTGCTGTCAACTCCATAGGCAACCGACCCGCTCGCAAGCCAGTCGGGGTGCAAGCTCAACGGCGTCGAGCTGTTATTCCATAAGGTCGCGCGACTGGAGCCGCCATATCTCACTTCGCCGACCTGCCGACCATCGTAGACGCCATGAGCTTGTGAGAAGGTAGCGCCGGCGGGATGCAGACTGACGAATGAGGCTGCGCTGCCGCTCCACATGGCAGCCCGTGTGGAATTGCTGCCAACGCCGATTTGACCCACTTGTTGCCCGTTATGAATCCCCAGTGCTCGTGAAGAGCTCGCTCCAAAGGGATTTAGGTCAATCCATGACTCCGCGCTGCCGTTCCACAATGTGGCTCGATCGGTGATGCCGAACTTTGCGTAGCCCACTTGCTGGCCCGCGTGAACGCCCGTCGCAAACGATTCACTGGCCCCTTCCGGGTGCAAGTTGGTCACGGTCCATTGGGCTCGAACCGGCGCGGCAACTGATGCGGATAGCAGAGCGCCGTACAAGGCAAACCAGCGTAAACCAGGTAGGCGACTGTCGAACAGCTTTCCGCATACGGGCTTACGCCGGACTCGAATGAATTCCATAAGCCTGTGGCCCGATGACTGACGACTCGCCATGTAAGTCTCGCTCGTCTTGATTCGGGACATGTTGCCTCCTCGCGTGTTCAGCGTCGACACGCCCGCTAATTACGGCCCGGCAGTGAAAGGCGCATCCGATGCCGCAGATCCGTCAATCCAAGATAGGTGGATGGACCATGACGAAGCATCGCACGCCAACGAATGTACGGCTTTCGAGGAAGCGTTTCAAGTGTTTGGGCGTAAATTGTCGAGATCGGTTGATCCCCTTCGTGATGCCCCGATATCCACCTTTTGACAGAAATGTTGAGTTGCCAAGCTCTTTCCAGCGTTCTACGATTGAGCCCCAACCCGCCAAGGACGGCGCGAGGCGGCCTCGATTCTTCCAGGAGGCATGGTCATGTCACGAATCACCCTTTCTATATCTTGTGCAACGGTGTTGCTGGCTTCACTGGCCGGTTGCAGCGAGCGGTCGGCAAGCATCGCGCCGCAAGGTCTGGCGGGCCGGTTGGACCGGATCGAGCGAGCGCGGCTGGCAAGCGCTGACGACCTGCCGCCCGCGGACAGGGATCTGGCATGGCGAAGTTCCGGCTCCGGGCGCGCCCCGAAGGTTCGGCTGAACCAGCCTGTTTCAATCGTCGCGTCAACGGCGAATGGAGCGACGGGCGCGGCGGGGCAGGATCGCGTCGTGACACTGGCGCAGGCGGCGCAGCTCGACTTTGACGAGACGATCCTGCTGCTGGGCGACGCCGGCGAGGGGGCCGGCACAGCGGACGGAGCGGAGGTCAACTGGTCGGAGAAAGAAGACAAATACCTTCGTCGCCCGCCGCTGCCGTCGTTCTGGGAGACGGTCAAGCGCGACGTGAAGAACGCCCCGGCCGATCTGTGGCGTGACACGAAGCGCGTTTATGCCAACCCGGTCAACCTCGTGATTCTCGGCGGCACGCTCGGCGGGGCCATCGCCATCAAGGAATCTGGCGTCGATTACTCCATCGAGCGGCACTTCAACAAAGAGGGCGACTGGCGGCCGGCGCACCACCATTTCAAGGAGGACTGGCGCGACGCATTCGGGGCGATTGGCAACCCCGGCACCCATTTCGCACTGGCCGGCGCGTGGTACCTCATCGGCCAACAGCGCATGGACGACAAGACCTACGAAGTGGGCAAGACGCTGTTCTCGGCGCTGGCCATCAACGGCGTGACGGTGATGCTGGGGCAGGCGGCGTCGTACGACCGGGCCCCCAACGGCGAGCGCGGGACGCTGCCTTCGGGCCATACGTCGAGCAGCTTCGTTGTGGCGAGTGTCATGCATGAGGCATACGGGCACGCGGTCGGCATTCCGCTCTATGCACTGGCCGCGCTCGCGGGATACGAGCGCATCGAGGACGGCGAGCATTATTTCTCCGACGTGGTCATGGGGGCCGTGCTTGGAACGGTGGTGGGGCACAGCGTCGCGTCGGGCCGCGATCCGGATTTCTTCGGGTGGAAGATCGCGCCGTATGCCAGCACGCAAGGCGGCACGGGCATCGCATTCGTGAAGTCGTTTGATTGAGGGGGCAGTGGGCAGTGGTCAGTGAGCAGTGAGCGGTGGGCGGTGGGCAGTAAAACGTAGGGTGCGTCCTCGACGCACCACGATGAGAAGATGTAGCATCAGGATGAGATTTTTAAGGCTTAAGGTCAGCGCAAAATAATGGCCCGCGGTCGACAAGCGACCACGGGCCCACTCCACCCACGATTCTCACGCGGATGTCACTCTTATGTTGTGTGCCAGCGATTCACACCGCCAGCGCACCCAAGATAGCCCTCACGCGCCGACCTGTCGAGTCGCGGAATGCACCTCGATATGTGGGCTGTGAATTCTCGTTTGAGTGCGGCGACGTTCTCGCATCACTCGCCCGGTGGCGGCGGCGGAGGGAGCATTTCACCGTCTTCCGGCGGCATGTCCTCATCCGGTCGCGGCCGCGGATGACGCGGGCCTTTGCCGTCGCGCATTCGCATTCGGCGCTCGTCGGGACCGCCCAGCCCGGGGCCACCGGGACCGCCCGGAGGTCCCTTGCCGAAACCGCGGCCCTCAAACGGCCCATGCTTCGGCGGCATCTTGCCGGCTTTGATGTCCTCCAGTCGCTGGTTGACCAACTCATCGACGCGTGTCTTTTCATCGGCCAGCTTGGCCTGTTCTTCGGCGAGACGTTCCTGCTGCTGGGCGATTCGCGCGCCGAAATCCGCCAGCCGCGCTTCGCGCCGCTTGAGCATCAGGTTCACCTGCGTGCGAACGGCCTCGCGCATCGTTGTTTCGATTTGTGCCTGCTTCGGCGCGTCGCCCGAGGCAGCGCGATGCTGTTCGATCAAATCGGCCAGTTGCTGCTCGCCGCGAATCTCGTCGATCAGCGTCTCGGCCATCTCGGGGTGGCGCTCCTTGAGCATCTGATACTCGTGATAGACGCCGACCATGCGGCCGATCGACCGGCGGAAGCGTTCGGGGTTCTCTTCCCGCAGCCGCGTGAGTCGCTGGTGCATGATCGGGAACTTGTCCGCGACCAGTGCCATGACCTTGTCAAGCGTTTCATCGGTCAGCTCGGGCGGCCCCTCGCGCCAGCGGCGCCCGCCGTCCGGGCCTTCACCCCGGCGCTCGCGCATCGGCCGGCGCGGACCGTCGTCCATGCCGTCTTCAGAATGCCCCGGCGGAGGACCGTCGTGCATCCGCGGCCCGCCCATCGGGCCTCGGCGCGGCGGTCGATCTTCGTCCATCGCGCCCTGCTGGTCTTCCGGCGGTTCAACCGCCCGCGCTGAAGGCACTGCCAGGAATCCGACACCCAGCGCCAACCCCATCATGCCCGTCACTGCAAACCCAAATCGCCCGTTCATGTTCTTGCCCTTTGCTTGACTGACTGCCCGCGCCGGCTGTTGCCGAAGCGCACCACCCACACCCTTGACCCGCTCATGTCATCGTGTTGTCTGCGATCGAACGGTCCCTACGATTACGCACCGATCTCCAGGGCCGCATCGCGCACGCCCGACAGCACGTCGTCCAGCGACTCGGACTCCAACGCCGAAAGCTCGCGCTCCCAGTCGCTGTACCGGCTCAACTGCTCGCTCGCATCGGCCGACAGCGGAATCGGCTCGCCCGTTTCCGCCGTCGCCAATGCCGAACGACCGTGACCGGAGAAGGAGTACCAGCCGATCCCGACGGCCAACAACAAGGCCGCCGCGGCAGCAAGCGAACCGTGCCACCCGGAAAATCGCCGCATGGGGGCGGCCCGGCCCCCCACGCGGTCACTACCCATTTCCGCGGTCAAGACTTCCTTCAGGTTCGCGATGGCCTTCGGCGACGGCGACGGCGTCTCAATCTGCCGCAGCCACCGCTCGCTTTCGGCGATCTCGCGTTCCAGGTTGTCCGAATCAAAAGCCTGCATCGTCTGGCTCCTGCCTGCTAAACGCTCAACTTGCCGCCGGATTGCCGGGTGCGGCGGGCTGTCTCCTGCGATTCCATCAACTCGCGCAGCCGGCGCAGGCCGCGATGCCCGCGCGCCAAGGCCGTCCCCAGCGGCGTGCCCGTCGTCTCGGCGATCTCCTTGAACGACATCTGCGAAAAATGTCTTAGCATGATGACTTCTCGCTCGCCGTCCGGTAGCTGCGCCAGCGCCGCGTTCAGCGCGTCCACGTCTTCGCCGAGCGCCATCCGAGCATCGGCCGCAGGCTCCTGACCGGCCAACTCGTCCAGTACCTGCGACTCGTTGCCGTGTCTGGTTGAGTCCGCACCATGGCCTGAAAGGTGGCGCGGCCGGCGACGCTGCTGCCGGACGCGGTCTCGAACCAGGTTCGCGGCGATCCGGAACAACCACGACTCGAATCGCCCGTCGTCCTGATACTGGGACAGCATCCGCACGACGCGGACAAAGACCTCCTGCATCAAGTCCTCGGCGTCGGCCCGCGAACCGGTCGAGCGGTAGAAGAACCCGAAGATTCGGCCCGCAAAGAGATCGACCAGCTGGTGCATGGCCGGGGCGTCGCCGCGTTTGGCCAGCTCAATCGCCTGCCGCACCGAGGCGTCATCCATCTCCGACCTCACTGGGGGCCTAACGCGGCCCGGCGGGGTTCATTGCCGAGAGCCGGGGCCGGCCCGGATGAATCCGACATTGGTTATCGGAACCAGTCCGGTCATCCCTAAATGAATGAGCCGCGGCGAGCACTTGAAAAAAGTGCGATCCGACTTACACTTGCCTGATTCTACGGAACTGTTGGGATTTGGACACCGTCGAGGTGCAGCATGCCACGCGTTTGTAAGTTCACCGGCAAGAAGACGACCACCGGCCGCCAGTATACCCATCGCGGCAAGGCCAAGTACCTGGGCGGCGTCGGTACAAAGGTCACGGGCCGCACCAAGCGGAAGTTCAAGCCGAATCTTCAGAAAGTTCGCGCCGTGGTTGACGGCCGGGTGACCCGGATTCTTGTCTCCACGAAGGCGATTCGCATGGGGCTGGTGGTGAAGCCGGTGCGACGCAACTGGAAGCCCGAGGCCGTCTCGGCCTGACGCGGTTGGCGCGGATTACGATTCAATTGCTGGACTTCTCGGCCGAGCCCGTGCAAGCTTCCGCGCACGAGGTTTGAATCGTCCATGCCCGCCATTGATCCCAAACAGGTTGAGCACATCGCGCACCTGGCGCGGCTGCAACTGCCGCCGGACCGGCTCGCGGTCTATGCCGGTCAGCTCGGCGACATCCTGACGTATGTCGCGCTACTCAACGAGGTCAGCACGGATGGCGTGGAGCCGACGGCGCACCCGTTGCCGGTGGCGAACGTCTGGCGCGAGGACGTGCCGGGTGAATCGCTTGGCGCCGATCGCACGCTGGCCAACGCGCCGCAGCGCGACACACCGTACTTCAAAGTTCCCAAGCTGCTCGATCAGGGGTCGGCATGAGCGAGTCGGCGGTTCAGCAAGTCGCCGCGTCGCTCGAGCGCATCGCGCGGCTCGATCCGATGCTTCATTGCGCGATCAGCGTGCTGGAGGAGTCCGCGCGGAAGCGAGCGGCCGATCTGGATGCCGCGGCGTCGCGCGGCGGGCCGCGCGGCGCGTTGCAGGGTGTGCCGGTCGCGGTGAAGGACATTTTCTGCACCGATGTGGGCACGACGACCTGCGGGTCGAAGATGCTGGCGGGTTTCAAATCGCCCTACAACGCGCATTGCGTCGAGCGATTGCTGGATGCCGGCGCGGTGATCGTCGCCAAGACTAATACTGACGAGTTCGCGATGGGCTCGTCCACCGAGAACTCGTCGTACTTCCCGACGCGCAATCCGTGGGACGTTGAGCGCGTGCCCGGCGGATCGTCGGGCGGATCGGTGGCGGCTGTGGCGGCGCGGCTGGTGCCGTATGCGCTGGGGTCGGATACGGGCGGGTCGATCCGTCAGCCGGCGTCGTTCTGCGGCGTGTGCGGATTGAAGCCGACGTACGGGCGCGTTTCTCGGTACGGATTGGTCGCGTTCGCAAGCAGCCTGGATCACGTCGCGCCGTGTGCGACGAGCGCCGAAGGACTGGCCCGCGTGCTGGGCTGCATTGCGGGGAAGGATGCGCGCGATTCAACGAGCGTGGAACAGCCGGCGCCGGACTATGTGGCCGAATTGGGCAAGCCGCTGGGGTCGCTTCGGGTCGGCGTGCCGAAAGAGTACTTTGGCGATGGGCTGGACGGCGAGGTTCGCGCGGCGGTGGAGGCGGCGATCGAGCAGTACCGCAAGCAGGGGGCGACGGTGGTGGAGCTTTCGCTGCCGCACACAAAATATACAATCGCCTGTTATTACCTCATCTGCACGGCCGAGGCATCGAGCAACCTGGCGCGGTACGACGGCGTGCATTTCGGGCATCGCACAGCGACCGGCGGCGATTTCATCGAGATGGTCGCCGCAAGCCGGGCAGAGGGCTTCGGGCCGGAGGTGGCGCGGCGGATCATGCTGGGCACGTACGCGCTTTCGAGCGGCTACTACGACGCGTATTACCTGAAGGCGCTAAAGGTGCGGACGCTGATCGCGCGCGACTTTCGCGAGGCGTTCCAGAAGTGCGACGTGATCGTGTCGCCCACGACGCCGACGGCGGCCTTTCGCCTGGGCGAAAAAAGCGACGACCCGTTGCAGATGTACCTGGCCGACATCTACACGACCGCGGCCAACCTCGCTGGCATTCCCGCCGTGTCGATCCCCTGCGGTTTCACCGGCGGCGGGCTACCGATCGGCCTGCAACTGATGGCCCCGCACTTCGAGGAGGCCCGGCTGCTCCGCGCGGCGCATGCGTACCAACTAACGACGGACTATCACATGCGCGTGCCGGCAATGTGCGCGAGCGCGTGAAGGCAATTCGGGTGAGTGAGCGTGCTGGAAATAAAAGCCAATTTGCATTCATCACACGTGCTTGAAATCGCATTTTCGGATGGAAGTAATGAGGCCATCATCTATCCTTCGCATATTCCGGATGATTCGTTGAAGCTGCTGGCAGAAGCGGCCGTGCGCGTTCTCGGCCCCGCACACTCGACCGAGTTCGTAATGTACGACGAACCCGGCGAGTATCTGGGATTACTGGAAGCAACGGGAGATCAGCTAGAATTCAAGCTGCTACACTTTCGCGATTCAGTTCGAGCGGATCGCGCGCAAGCACAGCCCTTGTTCAGCACCTGTACAACTGCCATTGGATTTGCACGCGCGGTTTCGAGAATGCTTGCCACTTTGCAAGCCGGCACGGATGAAGAACGCTTCGCGGAAGTGTGGCCGCCGGGTTTCCCTCAAGCGACGTTTGACCTGCTTCGCAATTCGATTCGGCGCTTCCGCGATGCGTAGGGCTACGGCCCGACCAACGCATTAACGAAAACTGAAACATCCGCGGCGTCCACCACACCGTTGCCTGAAAAATCCCCCTTGGCGATGCGCAGCGGATCGTTGCCGAGGCCGGTCAGCAGGAGCCGGACGAACCAGTCGATGTCGCGGCCGTTGGTAGCGCCGTCGAGGTTCACGTCGCCGTTGGCAGGAACGGGCGTCGTCAGGCGGAAGTCGACCACGAGCGGCAGGTGGTCGTAGTAGCCCGGTGGGTCGAGCAGCACGTCATTGAGTTGCAAACCGTTTGCATCGCGATCGGCCTGTGTCATGGTGACGGTGTTGAGGATGAGTTTCTTCGCGACGCTGAGGGCGCTGTCCGTGAAGATGGCGAAGTCAAGGCGGCCGGGGTCGAAGTTGCTGCCGTCGTCGCGCCAGGTGTAGTCTTCCGGGCCGGTGATGTTATGCAAAGGGTGGCCATCAACGCTGCATGAGCCGTCCCAGTCAGGAGGGGAGTCGGGTCCGTACGTGCCGTTGTCGCTGATGTTGCCGCAGAGGACGGTGTTGAGCGGGTTGAGCGATCCGACGATGTTGAGGTCGCCGATGACGAGCATGGGTGTGCCGGTTGACAGCGTGATGCTGCCGCCGGCGGTGCGGGCGTCGCGCATCCAGTTGATGATTGAATCCGCCTGAATCTGTCGGCGAAGGTCGTTGGCCGCGCCTTCGCAGCACTTGAAATGTTCGTTGATGATGTAGAGGTCTCGCGCAAAGCGATCGTTCGGCAGATCGACGAGGGCCATGACGCGCGGCAGGTTTCCGGCGGGAGTCGTTTGGGTAGCGATCATCGAGAGCGGCCACCGGCTGACGATGACGTTGTTGTAGCCAATCGCGCCGTGCCAGCTTGCACCACCGGGGAGGGGCAGCACGGTGTTGAAGATGGCGGTGACGTCGGTGACCGGCCGGCTCCCGTTGATTTCCTGAAGCGTCATGATGTCGGGATTGATGGCGGCGATGAGCCGGCGAAACTCGGCGACCTTGTTGCAGCAGCGGAATGAATGATTGTTCGGGTCGTTGTCGGGGAAGATGGAATCCCAGTTGACGTTGTAATCCGCCACACGCAAATCGCTGGGCCACTGGCGATCGAGGAAGGTTCCGGTCTGGGCGCGGGCGATTCCGCTCGATCCCAATGCAATCGCCGCAAGTACCAATAGAGGTGATTGCGCGCGCAATCGGATGCAGCACTTTTTCATCGGGGCGACATGCCCCGGCTCTGAATTGCGAGAATCGTTACACATGGCTGGGCGGCTCGATCTTCTGCATCTCACCCGATGCAAGCTTCGCCTGGTATTCCTTCCAGTTCATTTTCGGCAGGCCGCTGTCCATTTGTTTCATCGTGATGCAGTCTTCCACCGGGCAGACGAGCGAGCACATGTTGCAACCGACGCAGGTGTCCTGCTTGATGCTGAAGACGCCGACGTAGCCGTCGCCCGCTCCGGGTAGCACCTCGACATCGCCGCTCTTGTGGAAATGCATGTCGGGGTTGACGAGGCGCTGGCCGTTGCCGTTGGAATTGGCTTGAGGCTTGGGGCTTGAGGATTGCGGGGCGCCGTATCGCTTAGTGAATTCGTCCAGCGGGACTTTCTCCCATTTGATGGACTGGTGGCAGCCGTCCTCGCAGGCGATGTAGCACAGGCCGCAGTGGATGCACTTCGCCTGACTGATCTCGGCGACGACTTTGTAGGACAAATCGAGATCGCCCCAGTCGGCGATGTTGGGCACGCCCTTGCCGATGAAGTCAGACGTCTTTTTGAACCCATGTTCGCGCATCCAATTCTTCATACCGCTGATCATGTGCTCGACGATTCGAAAGCCGTAGTGCATGACGGCCGTGCAGACCTGCACACTCGTCGCGCCGAGCAGCATGAACTCGACGGCGTCCTGCCATGCCTGAATGCCGCCGATGCCGCTGATGGGAATGCGGACGCCCGGATCGGCGGCGATGCTCGAGACCATGTTGAGGGCGATCGGTTTGACCGCCGGGCCGCAGTAGCCGCCGTGTGACCCGCGGCCTGCGACGCTGGGCTTGGGGGCGAACGAATTAAGATCGACGCCCATGATGGAATTGATCGTGTTGATGAGCGAGACGGCATCGGCCCCGCCGTTCTTTGCGGCGCGGGCGATGGCGCGCACATCGGTCACGTTCGGCGTGAGCTTGACGATGACGGGAATGCGCGATGCTTCCTTCACCCACGACGTAATCATCTCGGCGTATTGCGGCACCTGGCCGACGGCCGCGCCCATACCGCGTTCGCTCATGCCGTGCGGGCAGCCGAAGTTCAGCTCGAAACCGTCGCAGCCGGTGTCCTGGGTGCGTTTGACAATGTCGTGCCACGTTTCGCGCTTGGATTCGACCATGAGTGACACGAATAAGGCATGGTTTGGGAAGTCGCGCTTGACGTCGCGTATTTCGGCGAGGTTCACATCCAGCGGGCGGTCGGTAATCAGCTCGATGTTGTTCAGGCCCATCACCTTGCGGCCGTCGTAATCCACCGCCCCGTAACGACTGGAGACATTGACGATCGGTTCGTGGGTGAGGGTCTTCCAGACTGCGCCGCCCCAACCGGCCTCAAAGGCGCGGCGAACCTGGTAGCCGCTGTTGGTCGGCGGAGCCGATGCGAGCCAGAAGGGATTGGGGGACTTCACGCCGCAGAAGTTGATGGAGAGGTCGGGTTGCATGTCGCGTCCTCGCAATCGGATCGATCAAAAGGCTACTGATCACGATTATATCAAGAATCATTTTTCTTCGTCAGACCCGGCTGGCGCGAAGGGACGCGCCAGATGGTCAGAGCCGGCTCGTGTCGAGCCGGATGACGCCGTCCTGCCGAACTGATCGATTGAGATTCGCCAATGTCGCTGCGTTGCCCGGAATCTCCGGGGCGATACGCCCCGGCTCTGAGTGTTTATGCCTTGATTGCCCGTACTCTGTGCGTTCATGGTTGTTTCGTGAGATCGCCGCTTTTCGTGCGATTACTCTACATGCGGCACGACCTGACAACGCATTCGATTCCACGGGGACCACTCGCATGATGAGAGGACGATTGCCAACAATCTGCATTGCATCCGTCATCCACTCGTTGATGCTTGTTGAATTGGTCATCGGCCAAACGACCCGGCCTGCGGCTGACGATGTGACCGCCATTCTGAAGGATGTCATAAAAAAAGACCGCGTGCCGGGGATGGCGGCGGCGGTGGTAAGAAGCAAGGGGCCGATCGTGGTTGGCGTTGCCGGCAAGCGCGAGGCGCGAGGCAAACAGAAGATCGCTGCGGATGATCGGTTTCATCTCGGCTCATGCACGAAGTCGATGACGGCGACGCTTTGCGCAATGCTCGTGGAGCAAGGTAAGTTGAAATGGGAGACGACGGTCGCCGAGGCTTTTGGCGAACAGGCGGAGAAGTTGAACTCGGTGTATCGCACCGTAACGTTGAAGCAATTGTTGTGTCATCGCGCGGGGCTGGCGGAGGATCGGCGGCCGGATTTGGCGACGTGGCCGAAGGTGCTGTTGCTTTCTGGGGACATGCTCAAGCAGCGGCGTTCGCTCGTTGAGATCGTGCTGTCGCGCGAGCCAGCGCACGAACCAGATACCAAGTTTGCCTATTCAAATTACGGCTTCGCGATTGCGGGGGCGATGTGCGAGGCGGTGACCGGCGAAGCCTACGAAGCACTGATGAAGCAAATGATGTTCGAGCCGCTGGGAATGACGACGGCCGGCTTCGGCGCACCGGGGTCGCCGGATGAAGTCGATCAGCCGCGCGGGCACGACTCGTTGTTCATGATGTATAGCGCCGTGCCGCCGGGGCCGGGTAGCGACAATCCCGCCGTGATCGGGCCGGCGGGAACGGCGCATTGCTCGGTCGGCGACTGGGCGAAGTATGCGCGGCTGCATCTGCGGGGCGCGCGGAAGCCGGAGTCGGCAGAATTGCTTAAGCCCGCGACGTTCGAATTGCTGCACGCTGATCCATACAAACAGGAATACGCGTTCGGCTGGGTGATTCGCGACGAGGAGTGGGCCGGCGGGAAGATGCTGGCGCACGACGGGTCGAACGGCCGCTGGTACGCTGTAGTTGTTATCGCGCCGCAGCGAGATTTGGCCATTCTCGTGGCGACGAATGCCGCCGATGACACGGCGCAGAGCGCGATCCGCGGTGCGATAAGGAAGCTGCGCGAAGCGTTCAAGTAATCAACATTCAAAGTGCCGATTGCGCGAGCAATCGGAGCGTTTCGTGCGGTCGTCGAATGCCCGCCATAGTGAATCTGCGAATGGCGTGATCGGCTCCTTGGAGCACGCCATTACACCACGCAGACGCAATCGACCTCCAGCAGCGCGCCGGGGACGACGAAATCCAGCACGACGACGGTGCTGCGCGCCGGGCGCGGTTCGGGGAAGATTGTCATATACACTTCGTTGAACTTCGCAAAGTCCTCATACTTCTTCAGGAAGCAGGTGCACTTGAGGACTTTGTCCAGGCTTGAACCGGCTGCCTCGACGGACGCCTTTAAATTCTCCAGCGTGCGCCGTGCCTGCGACTCAAAATCGGCATCCATCGCCGACTTGCCGTCCTTTTGATATGTGCCGACGCAGCCGGCCACGAACACGAATCGACCCGACTGCATCGCGCGCGAATAGGCCTTGCTCGGACTGCCGGGCACAACGCGACGGTCAGGGCGGTTTGCTTTCTCATTGCTGGATTGCGGTTCGTCGGCGTGCACCGCCTCGGCGGCGATGTTCGATGCGCCGGCGGCGGCCGCACTGGTCACGATTGCCAGTTTGCCGGTGTTGCTTAGAAATCGGCGACGGGTGCTTCGGTTGGTTGCCATCTGGAATTTCTCCTTACTCCAATCTCGTTCATTTGCGTTCGTACGCCGCGGATTCGCATGAATCATCGCCGGCCCCTACAATGCCCGCGAATCAGCAATTGCCGATCGTCGGTACCCACGAACTCACAACACGATACCACACCAGGAAACGACACCCCACCATGCAGCTACGAAACGTCGCTATCATCGCTCACGTCGACCACGGCAAGACGTCCCTGGTCGATTGCCTCCTGCGGCAAACCGGCATCTTTCGCGAGGGCACGGCTACGCAGGACCTCATCATGGATTCCAATCCGCAGGAACGCGAGCGCGGCATCACCATCTTCGCGAAGAATTGCGCAATCCGATACAAGGATTTCAAGATCAACCTGATCGACACACCGGGCCACGCCGACTTCGGCGGCGAGGTCGAGCGCGTGCTCAAGATGGCCGACGGCGTGCTGCTGTTGGTCGATGCGTTTGAGGGGCCGATGCCCCAGACGCGTTTCGTGCTCAAGAAGGCCTTTGAGTACCACCTCAAACCGATCGTCGTCATCAACAAGATCGACCGGCCCGACGCCCGCATCAAAGAGGTCGTCGACGAAGTGCACGACCTGTTCATCGAGCTGGGCGCGAACGAGGAGTGCCTCGAGTGGCCGATTCTGTATGCCAGCGCCAAGCTCGGCTTTGCGCGGACGTCGCCGACCGAGACCAACGCGGACATCCGCCCGTTGCTGGACGAGATCGTTCGGAGCGTGCCGCCGCCGCAGGTCGACGCCAGCGCGCCGTTGCAGATGCTCGTGGCATCGCTTGATTACAACGACTACGTCGGGCGCATCGCCATCGGCCGCATCTTCAATGGGTCGATCAAGACGGCGCAGCGCATCGTCCGCATCAGCCGCGACGGGCACCATTGCGGCGAGACGGTCGACACGGTGTTCATCTTCGATGGGCTGGGTCGCAAGAAGGCGGACAGCGCCGAGGCGGGCGAGATCGTCGCGCTGACGGGTCTGGCCGAGATCGGAATCGGCGACACGGTGGCCGATCCGGATGATCCGCAGCCGCTGCCGACGATCCCGGTGGATGAGCCGACGCTGACGATGGTGTTCTCGATCAACACGTCGCCGTTTGCCGGGCGCGAGGGGAAGTTTCTCACGACGCGGCACATTCGCGATCGACTCATGAAGGAGTTGCAGCACAACGTTGCCCTGCGCGTGGAAGACATGCCGCAGAAGGACAGCTTCCGCGTATCGGGCCGCGGCCTGCTGCACTTGGGTGTGCTGATTGAGACGATGCGGCGCGAAGGATTTGAACTGATGGTCGGCAAGCCGAAGGTGATCTACCGGGAAATCGCCGGGAAGAAATGCGAGCCGATCGAGTACCTCGTTGTCGATGTTCCCGCCAATGCAGCCGGCGCGGTGATCGAGCTGGTCGGCGGCCGCCGCGGTGAGATGATGAAGATGGAGACGAAGGACACCCAGGCGCACCTGGAGTTCACGATTCCCGCGCGCGGGCTGATCGGCCTTCGCACGCGCATGCTGAACGCGACGCGCGGCGAGGCGATCATGCATCATTCGTTTTATGAATACGAGCATCTGCGCGGGGCGATTCCGGTGCGGCACGTCGGCGTGATGGTGGCGACGGAGACGGGCCGTGTGACGGCGTACGCGCTGGAAGCGCTGGCCGATCGCGGAACGATGTTCGTCGCGCCGGGCGACGAGGTGTACAAAGGGCAGGTGGTCGGTGAGCACTGCAAGGATGAGGACATCGAGGTCAACGTGGCGCGGCTCAAGAAGCTGACCAACATGCGCGCGGCCGGGGCCGACAAGACAGTCGTGCTGAAACCGCCGCGACAGATGGCGCTGGAAGCGATGCTGGAGTACATCGAAGAGGACGAATGGGTGGAGGTGACGCCCGGCGCCTGCCGCATGCGCAAGAAACTGCTTGATCCGACGGATCGCAAGCGCGCCGGGCGCGAAGCGATGGCGGCGGAAGCTGAAATGTGACGCGCGATGAACGAATCAGTCGAAGTTATTTCTGCTGTGCGGCGCTCCGATCGGGCGCTGGTGGAGCAATTGAGCGAGTGGGAGTCGCTGGAGTTCGGCGTGGCGCACACGTCGCCCCGGCATCCGGCGCTGGCGAGCGCGAATCAATTGCGCGAGGTGTGGCTGGCGGATGTCTCCCCCGAGGCGGCGTACGAGCGGGCCGAGTCGTATTATTCCGAGCGCGGATTGACCTGTCGCCTGTGGACGCCGGCGTCGGGGCAGGCCGTCGAACCGGTGGAGCGACTGCTGCTATCGCGGGGGTGGCGCGCGTGGGATCGCGCTGCCATGTATCTGGCATCCATGGACGCGCTGACCGATGCAATGCCGCCCGCGATTCGCATTCTGCCGGCGCGAGCCATGCCCAAGGCCTATCGGCAGACGTTCGCGGCGGAAGGTGCCGCGGCCAATGCGGACCCGGGTGTCGCCGGCGCGGCAGCCGACGCACAAGCCGAAGCGGCCATCGACCGACTGAACGATTCGGATCACGACGCGTTCGTGGCGATCGTCGACGGCGCAGCCGCCGGGCGGATCACTTATCTGCAAGCCGGCGATATCGCGCGGCTGGATGACATCACCGTATTGCGCGCGTTTCGCGGTCAGGGCGTCGGCGGCGCGTTGGTGTCCCACGTCCTGCATCTTGCAAAACGCCTGCTGCCCAAGATCATTGTCGCAACCGCCCCGGCCGACTGCCCGGAACGGATCGGATTCCTGCGCGGTTGGTGCTTTGAGATCGGGGGCGTCGTGCGGGATTTTGTCCGTCCGCCGATCTAATGCGACGGTTTTACTCTTCGGGATTCTCGTACCAGACAATCGAATCCTGCGCGGCGGCGGCGCCTTGCTGCGCCGCGACGACATCCGGCCGACCGTCGCCATCGAAATCACCCACTGCGATGCGAACAGCGTTCACCGTCAGGTCGCGCAGGTTGTTTTCCACCCAGCCGACCGACTGCGCCTGGCCCGGCGTCGGCACGAACCATCGCAGGGTGCCGGCGATCTGCGTGCTGACGAGGATGTCCGGCTGCGCGTTGTTGTCGACGTTCGCCGCTTGCAGGTCCGTGGGCGTGTTGGATGTGTACATCGTTACCTGAAAGCCGCTCCAGTTTGTCGTCGCGTCGGTCGGCCGCTGATACCAGCCGACGATCCGGCCGGTCGGATTGATAACGACCACGTCGCTTCGTCCGTCTACATTGAGGTCGGCTGTAATGACGCGAGTAATGGCGGGCAGATTTCCGATCGTGTGCTTGGTCCAGGTCCCCGCGACCGGGTCGGCCGGGTTGGCGAACCACGCGGCGCGTGCCGACGCCTCGCCCGGCGCGGTGGAGATGACATCAACACGGCCGTCAAAATTGAAATCATCCAGCGCGACGCCCGCCGCGGTGGTGCGACCGGTCGCGGCGATGTCGATCCGTGTCCAGCCTGTGCCGTCGGCGATGTTGGCCGCCGGGCTGCGGAACCAGCTCACGCGGCCGGGCGTCTCATTGCAGGCGACGATATCCGATCCGGCAGCGCCGTCGATGTTGCCGATAGCCACGTCGTTCCACTGCCCGAACGCGGCGTCGTCAGACTGTGCAATCACGCTTTGCGACCATCCGGCCTCGCTCCGCGCGTCGGCCCCGCTGTGCAGGTAAATGAGCCGCCCGTTGCAGGCGGCCACCACATCGCGATGCCCATCGCCGTCGAGATCGCTGATCGCCAATGCGCGGATCACAGCGAGGTCGGCCCCGCTGCCGATGCGCACGGCGGTAAAGCTCTCCACATCGTCCTGAAAGAAGATGAACACCGCCGCCTCGGCCGCAGCCGCCCCCTGATAGCCCACGACGACATCAAGGCGACTGTCGTTATCAAAGTCGAACACGCCGATGGCGCTGGGCCGTGTCGCGGCGCCGGTGTTGACGGTCCGCGGTGTCCATGCCGTCGTTTTTGGAAACCCCGAGCCGCTGCCCGGCAGGCTGAAACAGGACGTGCCCAGGCAAGACGCCGTACCGGCGAGCACGAGGATCATGTACCCGGCAACCGTTCGCCGACTTAGAGTGCCCGACCCCGCCGCCCGATGAATGCACCGCATGGATACCGCCTTGTGATTGTCCTTGGCGCGAAGGGTCTGCCGCCGGCCGCGCCGTTGCAGCAGTATACCCGCTTTGCCGACGCCGGCTGCTTTGCTCCGCCCCCTTTTTGCGTATCATGGTGACGAAGTTTTTCACAGCACCCATTGAATCGGAGCGCTCCCTTCATGCTCGACATCAAGTTCATCCGTGACAACCTCGACGCGGTTCGCCTGGCCGCTCGAAACAAGAACATCAAGTGCGATTTCGACCGACTCATCGCGGTGGATGACCGCCGCCGCGCCCTTCAGACCGAGGCGGACAACCTGCGCAACCAGAGCAACGAGCTGTCCGGGCAGGTTGGGCTGTACAAGAACCCCAAGAGCAAGTGGTTCCAGGAGGCGCTGGCCAAGGGCGCGACGGCCGAGCAGTTGCAGGCCGAGGGGGAGAAGATTCAGGCGCAGTCGGCCGCGATCAAGCAACGCATCAAGGAATTGGAGGATGAGACGCGCACGGTGGGGGAGGAGTTTCGCGCGCTGATGCTCACTGTACCGCAGGTGCCGTCGGCCAAGACGCCGATCGGCAAGGACGCGGAGGAGAACGTGGAGGTGCGGCGTGTCGGCACGCCGCGAAAGTTTGAGTTCGAGCCGAAGGATCATGTGAAGCTGGGCGAATCGCTGGGCATTCTCGATATCGAGCGCGGCGTGAAGCTTGCCGGCACGCGAAACTATCTGCTGCGCGGGGCGGGCTGCCTGCTGCATCACGCCGTCCTGCGGCTGGCGATGGATACAATTGTCTCACGCGGCTTCGAGCCGCTCACCGTGCCCATTCTCGTCAACGACGCCCAGATGTACGGCACCGGCTACTACCCCGGCGGCGAGGAACAGGCCTATCGCTGCGAGCGCGACGGCAAATCGCTCGTCGGCACGGCCGAAGTCTCGCTGACGGCGATGTACGGCGATGAGATACTCGATGAGGCCATGCTGCCGGTGAAACTCGCGGCGGTGAGCACATGCTTTCGACGCGAGGCGGGCGCCGCGGGCAAGGACACTTATGGCATCTATCGCATTCACTTTTTCGACAAAGTGGAGCAAGTCGTACTGTGCCGCGCCGACGAAGCCGAGAGCGAGAAATATCACCACGAGATCATCGCCAATGCCGAGGCCGTGCTGACCGCGCTGGAGCTGCCGTATCGAGTGATGTCCGTCTGCACCGGCGATATGGGCCAGGGCAAGGTGGAGATGTACGACATCGAGACGTGGATGCCTTCGCGCAACAGCTACGGCGAGACGCACTCGGCCAGCCGCTTCGGCGAATTCCAGGCCCGGCGGCTGAACCTGCGCTTTCGTGGCGGCGACAAAAAGACATACTTCTGCCACACGCTGAACAACACCGTCATCGCAAGCCCGCGCATTCTCATTCCCATCCTCGAGCAGTATCAGAACGCCGACGGCAGCGTGACCGTGCCGAAGGCCCTCCGGCCGTACATGGGCGGCATGGAGCGGATTGCGTCGTGAAGCGGCACGGTACCGCGCGCAGTCATATCCCGGCGCGGGCCGGAACGATTACATAAAACGTCGCCCACAGCGCGATCAGAATCGCGCACAGCGCCACCGTCGCGGCGACGGTCACGCGGCGGCCGCGGCGCGTGCCTTCGGCGATGTCGACGGCGTGTGCGTCGCGCGGGGTTGTCGCGAATGTCAGCCCCCGCAGACGATCATCCGACATCGGCGCACGGGCGAGGCTGACCAGTACCAGCACGGCTGCGCACACGACGAACATCAGAATCGCGAAGTGCAGGAAGTTCATCGCCACGAGCCGGTGAATCAGGCCCGTGCCCAGGTCCCATTTCCATGCGGCCTGTCCCAGTTCGAGCACGAGCCGGGCCGAGCCGAGCACAAACCCCGTCAACAGTGACGCCAGCGCGCCGGCCCCGTTGAGCCGTTTGACGAACAGCCCCAGCAGAAACACCGCCGCGATAGGCGGACTGATGTAGGCCTGAATCTTCTGCAAGTACAGGTAGATCTGGCTTCCGCCCAGGAGTGCCATCATCGGGACATAGGCAATGGCGATGCCGACCATCACGACGGTGACCGCGCGGCCGACATTGACCAGCTCGCGCTGCGAGGCGTTAGGCCGGCGAGGGTGATACAGGTCCATCGTGAAAAGGGTGCCGCAGGAATTGAAACAGGCTGCCAGCGAAGACATGATCGCAGCAAACAGCCCGGCGATGACCAGGCCTTTGACGCCGGCCGGCAAGAGCGTGGTCAGCATGGGGTAGATCATGTTCGACTTGTCGGGCGCGACGCCGGGAAAGAGCTTCAGCGCGATCATGCCGGGGAAGACGAGCAGGAACATCGGCAGGATTTTGAGAAACCCCGCCAACAACGCACCGCCGCGCGCGTGGTTCACGTCCTTCGCCCCCAGCGCCCGCTGCACGATGTACTGATCGGTGCACCAGTACCAGATGCCGAGGATCGGCAGGCCGAAGATCATGCCGGGCCACGGGTAGGCGTGCCCCAGTGGTTTGAGCATGGACCAATGTTCGCTCGGCACGGCTGCGACGACTTCCGACAGTCCGCCGGCGCGACTCAGACCGGCGAGCGTGAGCACGATCGCGCCGCCGATCAGCACGAAGGCCTGAATTAGCTCGGTGTAGATCACGGCCGCCAGCCCGCCGGCGACGGTATAGACACCCGTAACAATCACCAGCACGAGGCTGGAGGTGTAGAGGTCCCAGCCGAAGAGCATGTTGAGGAAGAGCGAGCCGGCGTAGAGGGTGACGGAAATCTTGGTAAGGACGTACGACACGAGGCTGATGACGGTCAGGTATGTGCGGCACGGTTTGTTGTATCGCCGCTCAAGGAATTCGGGCATGGTGAAGACGCCCGCGCGAATGTAGAACGGCACGAAGACCCAGCCGAGCAGCATGCAGGCGACGGCCGCGAACAACTCAAACTGCGCCACGGCGAAGCCGCTGGTATAGCCGTCCCCGGCAAGCCCGACGAAGTGCTCGGAGGAGATGTTGGCGGCGAAGAGGGCTCCGCCGACGGCAATCCACCCGGCGTGCCGTCCGGCGAGAAAGTAGCCGGCTGCGTCGCGCGATCGCCGAGAGAAATAAGCCCCGATGCCGAGGACGGCCAGGAAATAGAAGATGATGGAAGACCAGTCGAGCGTGGAAAGCGATTGGCGCTGAAGTTCGGGCATGGCCTGCCTCGGAGTTACGTCCCTTGCGGCGCGATCCTGTTATCGTCTTCGCGAGCGGTCGATTCAGGAGCCGGAAGCTCCGCGCGTCGCAGCGCGGTCAATTGATTCCAGCCCGTCGTAGTCGAGCAGATCGTAAAGCTCCCGTCGCGTTTGCATCCGATCGAGCCAGCCGTTTTGATCGCCCGCGCGCTTCAAATCGCTCAGCATCGATGTAATCGCGCCGAATGCCACACGCAGCGCCGTCTGCGGATAAATCACCATGCGATAGCCCAGCCGCTCCAGGTCGGCCAGCGGCAGCAGCGGCGTCTTGCCGAACTCGGTCATGTTCGCGAGCAACGGTGCTTTCACGGCCGCCGCGAATTTCGCCAACTCGTCCGCGCTGGCCATGGCCTCGGGAAAAATCGCGTCGGCCCCGGCATCGAGGTAGCGTTTCGCACGATCAACGGCGTCGTCGAACGATGTAACGCCGCGGGCATCGGTTCGCGCGATGATGAGAAAATCCTTGTCGCTCCGTGCCGCGCAGGCCGCGCGCAGCTTCTCGGCCATCGCCTGCGCCGGAATCAACTCCTTTCCGTCGAGGTGGCCGCACTTCTTGGGCAGCACTTGATCCTCAAGATGAATACCGGCGACGCCGGCCGCCTCCATCTCCGTCACGGTTCGCGCGGTGTTCATCGCCTCGCCGAAGCCGGTGTCGCCATCGACCACGACGGGCAGCGATACTGCGGCGCAAATCGTCCGCGCGTGGCGGACGGCCTCGGTCATCGTGATCATTCCGACATCGGGAAGTCCGTACACGGCGTTGGACAATCCTGCGCCGGAGACGTACACGGCCTCGAAACCGGCCTTTTCGATCGCGCGGGCGCACAGGGCGTTAAATGCGCCGGGCATTTGAACCGTCTTGGTAGAAATCAGGCGGCGAAGGGTGGCGGCTCGGGACGTGCTCATGCGGTGAATTATCCGCGCCGCGGGAAGCTTGGCAATCGCGGATCGCTACACTTACGGTCCGACGCCCAATGCGGCCAGTTGATGGGTCACGCCCGCGACGATCTCCACTGCGCGGTCGATTTCTTCTCGTGTTGTCTCGTGCGACAGGCTGAATCGAATGGCGCCGTGGGCGACGCGCTCGTCAATGCCCATGGCTTTCAGGACGTGCGATGGTTCGAGCGACCCGCTGCTGCATGCCGCGCCGCTCGATGCGCACACGCCCTGTTCGCTCAATGCAATCAATACGGCCTCGGCTTCCAGCGAGGTGAAGCCGATCGTGGTCGTGTTGCAGGTGCGGTTCGCGCGATCGCCGATCACCCGCGCGAAGTTCACCGATGCGAGGACACCGGCCTCCAGCCGATCGCGAAGCTCGGCCACGCACTGCATCGCACCGTCGGCGAGTCGCTCGCGGGCCAGCCGTGCCGCTTCGCCCATGCCGACAATCGCGGCGACGTTCTCCGTTCCCGGGCGCAGATCACGCTCCTGATGCCCGCCGACCTGGCAATTCCGCAATCGCACGCCGCGGCCGACGTAGAGCGCGCCGGCGCCCTTCGGCCCGTGAAACTTGTGCGCCGACAGGCTCAACAGATTCACCCCCAGCGCCGCCACGTCGATCGGCAGCTTTCCGGCCGTCTGCACCGCGTCCACATGCAGCGGCACGCGCCGCGCCGCACACCGCCGGGCCACGTCTTCAATCGGAAAAATTACGCCCGTCTCATTGTTTGCGTGCATGACGCTGACCACGGCCGGGTCGTCGCCGATCGCAGCCTCCAGCGCAGCAAGGTCCAGTCGGCCGCTCGAATCGACCGGCAGGAACGTCACGCGGTGCCCCTGGGCGGCGAGGCGTTCACACAGGCTGTGCACCGCGACGTGCTCGACGGCCGTGGTGACAACATGGCGGTGCGCAGTGGCTCCGAGCGTGCCGAGGATGGCGAGGTTGTCGGCCTCGGTGCCGCCGCTGGTGAAGACGATTTCGCGCGGCTTCGCGCCGATCAGCGCGGCGACGTGTTCGCGCGCGATTTCGATCGCGTGACGCGCCGCCTGGCCCATGGTGTGCAGGCTCGAGGCATTGGCGTATTGCTCGCGCCAGTACGGTTCCATGGCCGCCAGCACGGCCGCGTCGACACGTGTCGTCGAATTGTTGTCGAGGTAGATCATGGCGTCGTCGCGACGATTCGCGAACAAGGTGCATTATAGTCGCCGCCGCGCGGGGTGCGCCGCCGTGGTTTCTTGACAGCGCCGTGGCGCGTTCGCATAATCCGAAAGGAGATTCACGAGTACATGGCTGCCGAGTTGATCTCGCTTTCGTCCGAGGGGGACCCGCGTGCGGCGGTCCAGCGCGCCGCCAAGGCGCTCGCCGAGGGCGCGCTCGTCGCCTTTCCCACCGAAACGGTGTACGGACTGGCCGCCAACGCCGCGAACGAAGACGCGATCCGCCGGCTCCGCGCCGCGCGAGACGATTCCACCGATCAGCCCTACACGGTGCATCTTGCGCGCCGGGAGGGCTGCGAGGCGTTCGTGCCGCAGCTTCCGGCGATCGGCCGCCGCTTCATGAAGAAGGGCTGGCCCGGTCCGCTCACGCTCGTCTTTCAGGTCAACGATCCCAGCCGCTCGGATATCTACTCAAGTCTTGGTAACGCGGGCCGCGCCTCGGTGTATGGCGCGGGCCACGTGGGTCTGCGTTGCCCCGACCATCCCATCGCCGCCGAGTTGATCGGCGCGGCGTCCGCCCCCATCGTCGCCACCGGCGCCAACGCGCCGGGCCATCCGGCGCCGTTCGACGCCTCGGGGGTTCACCGCCAGATCGGCGCGAGCATTGACTTCGTACTCGATGCCGGACCCACCCGCTACAAGAAACCGTCATCCATTGTCGCGATCAACGGTGACGGCTATCGGCTGATTCGCGCCGGCGTTCTCGACGAACGCTCGATCAAGCGTCTGGCCAATGTACACATCCTGTTCGTCTGCACCGGCAACACCTGCCGATCACCGATGGCCGAGGGGTTGTTCAAGAAGATGGTCGCCGAGAAGCTCGGCTGCGCCGTCGGCGACCTGCCGCGCCGGGGGATTCACATCCGCTCGGCGGGCACGATGGCTTTCGGCGGGGGCGGGGCTTCGCGCGAGGCGGTGGAGGTCGGTCGGCGGCGCGGGTTCGATCTGACGCACCACGCTGCGCGGACGGTCGATCCGGAATTGATCCATACGGCCGATTACATTTTCACGATGGGCCGCCACCACATCGACGTACTGCATTCCATCAGCCCGACCGACGGCAGGCGTGCCCAGCCGCTGGAGAGTGAATCGGACATCAGCGATCCGGCCGGTAGCTCGCTTGACGAATACGAGCGCGTCGCGGATAGAATCGCGGCGGCGCTGCACCGGCGCCTGGAAGAGGTAACGCTATGAAGATCGCCCTCGGAGCCGACCATCGCGGCTTCACCGCCAAGAGTCACATCAAGCCCGCGCTCGAAGAACTGGGCCATACTGTTGTCGATTTTGGGACCGATTCGACCAAGTCGATGGACTACCCCGATCCCGCCGCCGCCGCCGCCCGCGCCGTCAAGTCGGGCCAATGCGACTTCGGCATTCTGTTCTGCGGCACCGGCATCGGCATGTCCGTCACCGCGAACAAGATTCACGGGATCCGCGCCGCGCTCTGCCACGACGAGTTGACGGCCGAAATGGCCCGCCGCCACAACAACGCCAACGTCCTCTGCCTGCCCGCCGATCTCGTCGGCGACGCGCTCATGCGGCGCATCGTCGAGGTCTATCTCAAGACGCCGTTCGAGGGCGGCCGCCACGAAGCGCGAATCGGCAAGATCAGCGACATCGAACACACCGAGTGCCGGCCCGACCGCGCGAAGTAGTCGCGGCTGCGAAAACCCCCCGATCCGGCTACAATGCTGCGCGAAATCGGACGAGGAATTCACGCGTGACGGCTGCGCCGTCGCCGCCCCAGGAAATCCATCCCCATGCACGACTTGACCCCCCGCGCCATCGTGGCCGCGCTGGATAAGTTCATCATCGGACAGGCCGCCGCGAAGCGGGCCATCGCCGTTGCGGTGCGCAATCGCTGGCGGCGCTTGCAACTGCCCGACGCGATGCGCCAGGAAGTCTCGCCGATGAACATTCTGATGATCGGTCCGACCGGCGTGGGCAAGACCGAGATTGCCCGGCGCATGGCGGCGCTGGTCAACGCGCCGTTCATCAAGGTCGAAGCGACCAAATTCACCGAGGTGGGCTACGTCGGCCGCGATGTCGAGAGCATGATTCGCGATCTGCTCGAGCTGGCCATCGCCATGGTGCAGAAGGAGCAGTCCGAAGTCGTGCGCGAACAGGCGCAGACGCAGGTCGAGGAGCGCCTGCTGGATGAACTGCTGCCCGACCCAACGGGCGAGCCGGCTACGACGGACGACGAGTCCGAAGCGCGTCGCCAGCGCACGCGCGATAAGTTCCGCGCGCAGCTTCGCAGCGGCGAGCTGGAGGAGAAATTCATCGAGCTGCGCGTTGAGAAAAAAACACCGCCGATGGGCATGTTCGCCACGACGCTCGGACCCGATCAAATCGGCCCCGAGTTTCAGGACATGATCGACCGGCTGATGCCGTCGCAGCAAAAAGACCGCCGCGTGCCGATCCGCGAGGCCCGGGCCATTCTCTTTCAGCAGGAATGCGAGAAGCTCATCGACCGCGACAAGGTCATCGAGATGGCCGTGCAGCGCACCGAAAATTCCGGCATCGTGTTCATTGACGAGTTGGACAAGCTGTGCGGCGGGCGCAACGGGCAAGGCCCCGACGTCAGCCGGCAGGGAGTTCAGCGCGACCTGCTTCCGATCGTCGAAGGATCGACGGTCAACACGCGGCACGGTCCGGTGAAGACCGATCACATTCTCTTTGTCGCGGCCGGGGCGTTTCACACGTCCAAACCGAGCGATCTGATGCCCGAATTGCAAGGCCGGCTGCCGATCCGCGTTGAATTGGACGAGCTGACGCAGGCGGATTTCGTGCGCATCCTGCGCGAGCCGCAGAACGCGCTCACCAAGCAGCAGGTCGCCTTGCTCGGCACCGAGAGTCTGTCGCTCAAGTTCACCGACGACGCGATCGACGAAGTCGCGGCGGTCGCCTGCACCGTCAACCATCGCACTGAGAACATCGGCGCGAGACGATTGCAGACCATCATGGAGAAAGTCGTCGAGGAGCTTTCGTTCGACGCGCCGGAGATGGGCGGGAAATCCGTGACCATCGACGGCGCGTTCGTGCGGAAGCGGCTGTCTGAAATCGTCAAGGACGAAGACCTTAGCAAGTTCATTCTCTGACGGGAGATTGCCATGCCCCTCACCCCACTCGCGTTTGCCATCAGCCTGTTGCTGTCCGGCGGCATGCCGAAATCGCAAACGGTCTCATTCAAAACCTCCGACGGTGTGACGATCGAGGGCGACTACTACGCGCCCGTAGCTGCGGCCGCCTCGGCGAAGGCCAAGTCCGGCGCAGTAAATGCGGCCAACCAGTCCGGCGCGAAGGCCGGCTCTACCGGCAAATCGAAATCGGCCGCGAAGCACCCCGTCGCCATCCTCATCCACATGTATCCTGCCGACCGCACAAGCTGGGCCCCGTTCGTACCGAAGCTGCACGAGGCGGGGTTCGCGGTCCTCGCGTATGACATCCGCGGCAAGGGCGGCAGCAGCGGCGGGGCCGAAAGCAAGCTCGCCCGACAATATGCCGACCGCGATGAATCGCTTTTCGCCGATGCGTGGAAGGATTGCGAGGCCGCCAAGAAATGGCTGGCCGGGCGTCCGGAGTGCGACACAACGCGCGTCGCATGCATCGGCGCGAGCATCGGGTGCAGCATTTCGATTCAGTACGGCGCGAAGGACAAGGACGTGAAGGCGGTGGTGTGTCTCTCGCCGGGCACGAACTACTTCGGCGTCGATTCGCTCTCACACATCAAGAAACTCATGCCGCGCGATGCGCTGCTGATCGCGCCGGAGGGCGAATACGCCGCTGTGACCAAGCTCATTCAGGCCTCGGGCGATCGCGCGACGGGCGGCATGTTCCCAGGCGGCCGCGAGCGCCACGGCACGAACTTGTTCGCGCCCGACTATCGCCGCAGCGGTGAAATCATGGATGCCATCATTGAGTTCGTTTCCAAGGCGACGAAGAAATAACCGTTGGTCGCTCCCATGCTGCGAATCGGCTCGATCACGCTTGAAGTTCCCTTCGTGCAGGCCGCGCTGTCCGGCTACAGCGACGCGCCCATGCGCCTGCTCGCGCGCGAATACGGCTGCCCCTACACGCTCAACGAGGTCGTGCTCGACAAGCTCGTGAACACCGGCGGCAAGAAGATGCGCCGGATGCTGGCCATTCCGCAAACCGATCACCCGGTCGCCGGGCAGCTCATGGGCAGCGAGCCGGAGCAATTCGCTCAGGCCGCTCACGCCCTTGTCGAGATCGGCTACGACGTGATCGACATCAATTTCGGCTGCCCGGTGAAAAAAGTGCTGGGCCGATGCCGCGGCGGGTTTCTCCTTTCCGCGCCGGAAACGGCCGTCGATATTCTTCGCCGGGTTTACGACGCGGTCGGCGCGCGCGTGCCGGTCACCGTGAAGATGCGGCGCGGCATGGACGACACAGAAGAGAGCGAGCGGAACTTCTTCGCCGTGCTGGATGCGGCGTTTGAGATCGGCCTTGCCGCGGTCACGGTTCACGGGCGCACGGTGCGACAGCGCTATGTGGGGCCGAGCAACTGGGCGTTTCTCGCGCGCGTCAAGCGGCACGCCGGCAATCGGACGATTCTGGGAAGCGGCGATCTGTTCAGCGCCGCCGATTGCGTACGCATGTTGCAGGAGACGGGCGTCGATGGCTGCTCCATTGCCCGCGGCGCAATCGGCAACCCCTTCATCTTCAACGAAGTTCGCGCGCTGGTGGCCGGGCGCGACCTGCCCCCGCCGCCGACCATTTTGCAGCAACGGGCCGCGCTGCAGCGCCATTACAACCTGATGGTAGAACACTACGGCGAGAAACTGGCCGCGCCGCTACTGCGGAAGTTCGGCGTGCGGTACAGCGAACTGCACCCGTGTCACGCGGAGGTGAAGCGAGCCTTCCTCGCCGTTGCGGATGCCGACGGCTGGCACGCCATGCTTGATCAATGGTACGCCGCGGACGATGCGTACGGCCCCGTGACGCGCCGGCCGCGGCCCGAGTCGCTCATCGCCGCGGGAGCCGCGTGGACGTGCGAGCCGGTGACGGCATGAATTCGCCAGCCTGAACAGGCACCATGGACTTTCTCTCCGTGACATTCCTGGAAAGCCCCGCGCGGCTCGGCGTCGTCTGTTTTCTTGCGCTGGCGGTGATGTTGTTTGCGCGCCGTCGGCTGGAGGGCGCCGCGCGGCATCGTATTCTGCCGATCGGCCTGCTGGCGATGGCGGCGCTCTTCGGGTTGCAATCACTCGTCGAGACCGATCGCGAACGGATCGATCACGCGCTGCGCGAGTTCGTTCGCGCCGTCGAACAGAAAAACACCGCGGCGATCGCGCAGGCCGTCAGCGCTGAATACGACTGCGAGGGCCTCGCGCGAGATGATGTGCTGCGGTTGATCAACGGCCGACTGGCGCGGATGCGGATTTACGATTCGTCGCTTTCACCGACGATCCGCGTCGAGGGCGACACGGCGCGGATGGGGCTGGGCGCGCGGGCGACGGTGAGCATCGACGGGGGCGTGGGGGAGTTTCACGTGGGGTCGTGGAGCCTCGATTGGCGGCGCGAGGGCGACGCCTGGCGTATCACGGCACTCCGCCCCGAGCGGATTGACGGAATTGAGATCACGCGCCTGCGCGACCTGACCAACTACGCCCCCTGAAACGACACCTTCCGAACTGGTATAATGGGCATATCGCCCCCTCGCTTCGCTGCGACGGCCGTTCGACTCGCCGGACTTGGAAGGAAGCTACGTGACGACGTCTCTGCATTCACTCGCCGGATTCGCATTCGCGCTCACGCTCGTCGTCGCAGCCGTTGAGCAGAATGCTCTCGCCGGTTCGCCGGGCGGCGACCCGATCCCGATCACCAACGCCGGCTTCGAGTCCAATCCCGTGGCCACGAATTGCTTCGCGGGCCTGACCCCGACCGGTTGGACGCTGTACGACCCGACCGGTATCTTCGACGGCGCGGTCGATGCCATCGGCGCGCTCAACACTCAACCCGGCGGGCCGCACTTCGTCGACGGTGCGCCGGAGGGAGATCACGTCGCGCTCGTCTTCCTGCAAGGCGACATCGGTCGAGGACCGATGGGGCTGGTTCAGACACTGGGCGCGAGTCTCGAAACCGACACGATCTACACCCTCACCGCGCACGTGGGCAACATCGCCTCGGGCCAGGGTCCGCCGCCTTGCGATGTCTTCGGTTTCTTCGATCTCGATGGGTTCCCCGGCTATCAGGTGCAACTGCTCGCCGGCGGCGTCGTCATCGCGCAGGACAACAACACCCTCACCGGGACCATTCCGGATGGTCATTGGGCTGTCAGCACCGTGCAGATCGCCATCGGCCCGTCGCACCCGCAGGCCGGCCAGCCACTCGCCGTCCGCCTTATCAATCTCAATCAGATCGACACGCCCATGGACCCCGGCATCGAAGTCGATTTCGACGACATTCGACTCCTTCGCGGCTGCCCGGCCATCGGCGATCTCGATGACAGCGGCGACGCCGACCTGCCGGATGTGCCGCTCTTTGTCGACGTGTTGCTCGGGCTGGACACCGACCCGCAGCACATCGCCCAGTCTGATCTGAACTGCTCACAAACGACCGACGGATCGGACATCGCGCTGTTCATTCAGGCCTTGTTGAATTAGATTTCCGCGCGCCATGACGCCCGACGCCGCAATCCTCGCCGCCATCGGCAACACCTCGCTCGTGCCGCTTCGTCGCGTCGTGCCCGATGGCTGCGCGCGAATCTCCGTTAAGCTTGAGTGGGAGAATCCCACCGGCAGCATGAAAGACCGCGTCGCCCTCGCCATGCTCGACGCCGCCCAGCGCGACGGCCGACTGAAGCCCGACGGCACGGTCGTCGAGTACACCGGCGGCAGCACCGGCACGTCGCTGGCGCTGGTCTGCGCTGCGCGTGGCTATCGCCTGCGACTGGTTTCTTCAAACGCCTTCAGCGGCGAGAAGCGCGCGCACATGGCCGCCCTCGGCGCGGAGATCACGCTTATCCACAGCGAAGGCGGCTTGAGCACGAAGCAGCTCTTCAACGACATGATCGCAGCCGCGCACGAGATCAGCCGCGAGCCGAACACCTTCTGGACCGATCAGCTCAACAACACCGACAGCCCTTCGGGCTATCACGGCCTCGCCGAGGAAATCTGGTTGCAGACCGGCGGGCGGGTCGATGCGTTCGTGCAGGCCGTCGGCACCGGCGCGTCGTCGCGCGGCGTGGTCACGATGCTGCGGCGGCGCAACCCGAAATTGCAATTTGTCGCGGTCGAGCCGGCCGAGTCCGCCGTGCTCTCGGGCGGCTCACCCGGAGCGCACACGATCGAAGGCATCGGCATCGGCCGCCCGCCGCCGCTGTGGGAGCCGAGTTTGGCAGACCGCATCGAGCCGGTGAGCACCGCCGAGGCAAAGGACATGGCCCGTCGCCTCGCGCGCGAGGAGGGGTTGTGCGCCGGCACATCCTCCGGTGCGAACGTCGTCGCCGCGCTGCGTGTGGCACAATCGCTTGGCCCGACCGCGCACGTCGTCACGCTGATGATCGATTCGGGGTTGAAGTACTTGAGTACGGATGTCTATCGGCCGTGAGTCAGGCGCGCGGGCGTTGCTTGATCGGCGGATCGTTCATGGCTATTGTGGTGCCCGCCGTCGGTTCGCGTGACGGCCGGATTCGGTCGCTCGGCGGCCCCGGCCATGAACGGTGTTGGAGTCGCGGATGCACCTGCTTGTGATTGTTGTCGCATCCGCGCTCATCCTTTCAATCGCCTACCGGCTGTATGGCGGCTTCCTCGCGCGCGTCCTTCGGCTCGATCCGAGCACGCCGACGCCCGCGGTGACACTCCGCGACGATGTCGATTACGCCCCCATTGAGAAGAAGTTTCTTCTTAGCCAGCACTTCTCCGCCATCGCCGCGGCCGGGCCAATCGTCGGACCGATTCTCGCCGGCGCGATGTTCGGCTGGCTCCCGGCGCTTGCCTGGATTTTGATCGGCTCGATTTTCATCGGCGGCGTCCACGATTTCACCGCGCTGGTCGCCTCCATCCGGCACAAGTCGCGATCCATCGCCGAAGTCGTCCGCGAGCACATGACCCGCCGCTCGCACACGTTGTTCCTCGCATTTGTGTGGTTCGCGCTCGTTTACATCGTCGTCGCCTTCACCGACATCACCGCGTCGAGCTTCATCGGGCAGGTGGGGCTGGAAAGCGGGCAGGAAGTCAGCGGCGGCGGCATTGCCACCTCATCGCTGCTGTACCTCGCCCTGCCGATCATCATGGGCCTGCTCCTGCGATGGACCCGCCTGTCGCTGAACAAGGCGACGATCATCTTCGTCCCGCTCGTCGGCCTCGCCATCTGGGTCGGTCAGTACATCCCCCTCGACCTCTCCGCCATGCTCGACACGACGCCGGCGACGGCGCAAAAGGTCTGGGGCGTCGCCTTGCTCGCATATTGCTTCGTCGCTTCGGTCCTGCCGATGTGGCTGCTGCTTCAACCTCGCGGCCATCTGGGCGGATACTTTCTTTACGTCGCGCTGTTCGGCGGCGCGCTCGGGCTGATCCTTAGCGGCGACCGCGTGGAGTATCCTGCCTTCACCGGCTGGCAGACACCTCGCGGCGAGTCGCTCTTTCCCATGCTCTTCATCGTGATCGCCTGCGGCGCCTGCTCGGGCTTTCACTCCATCGTCGCGTCCGGCACGACTTCCAAGCAGCTGCGCACGGAGACCGACGCCCGCGCGATCGGCTACGGCGCGATGCTCCTGGAAGCCATGGTCGCCGTCGTCTCGCTCGCTTGCGTCATGCGGTTGTCGCTCGACTCGCCCCTGCTCGCCGGCGGGAAGGGGCCGCAGCCGAACTTTCTGTATGCCACGGGGATCGGCAGTTTTCTCGAAGTCATCGGCGTGCCGGCGACGTTCGGCGTCTCGTTCGCCCTGATGGCTTTTACGACGTTTGTCTATGACACGCTTGACGTCTGCACGCGCCTCGGGCGATACGTCCTGCAGGAGTTGTTCGGCTGGCGCAGCCGAGCCGGGCGACTCGCCGCCACGGCCCTGACGATCTGCGTGCCGCTGTTCTTCCTGCTGCGGCAGGCGACGGATGCGAGCGGGAAAATCGTGCCGGTCTGGCGGGTCTTCTGGGAGTTGTTCGGCGCGAGCAATCAGCTTCTCGCCGCGCTCACGCTGCTGGGCGTCACCGTCTGGCTCTGGCGCACGCAACGCGCGCCGTGGATCCTCCTTGTCACCGGCCTGCCCACGGTGTTCATGTATGTCATGAGCGCCTGGGCGCTGGCGCGGATCATGGCCGATCGCCTGGGCCGACAGGGGCTGACGCTCGACCCGGTGCCGTGGATCGCTGTCCTGCTCCTCGCTCTCGCGGCGCTCATCCTTCTCGAAGCGGTCAAGATGTTCGCCGGGTTCGGCCCTCCGGGGCGGTCAACGCGTGCAATGCCTGCGACGGCGAGCGCGTCGTGAGCAGTGCGCTCATGGTCAGGAATTGAGTGAATCCATAATGGCATTAGTCCCGCGAACCCGGGAAGCATGCCTGCTCATAAGTTGAGTTACCAAGTCCGACGAATCAAAACTCCAAACCGGAGAGGGAGGGAATCTAGCTCCCACGTTCCTGCAACCCGCTCCGAGCCCCCAGTTTATCGCCGTAATCGAAAAGTGACAGAGATGTCACTCGACTAACAGATGTCCTAGTTGAGCGCAGGATGTTGCCCATCGTGCCCAAGAATCAAAACCGCGCAGGTCCAGCCATCTGCCGGGCCGACACAGGCGATCAGCCTGTACCAAATAGCAGGAAGGCCAGAGCGTTTTCACTTGGCATGACGTTCCGGTTTCTCGGGAACGGTCGAACCGCGAACGTGTGACCGTGCCCTGATTGGTTTGCTGCTTCGCTGATTCGGAGACCGCCTGGCGTGGGCGGTGGCCAAATTTCGGAGAGTTTGTTTCGCCGATCCGGAGACCGCAAGGATCGCGGGGTGGCGAATGCGACGCTCGATGGAAATGGCATAGAACTGTTCGCGAAGCTTGGGAATTTTCCCAAGCGTGACGACTCGATACTGATGCTCTATTTCGTCGGCGATTGCGACGGGTCCGAAGAACAGGCCCACCCCGGCGTGACCGAAGGCCTTGAGCAGCGCTGAATCTTCGAACTGGCCGATGAGGCGCGGCGAGATTCCTTCCGTCAGCATCCACTGATTGATGATTCGCCTGATCGTGCAGGTCTCGGCGGGGAGTAGAAAGGGTGCTTCGGAGAGGCTGGCCGGAAACCGCGGGCCATACTTCTTCGCAAGCGACGGCACGCCGAACACCGCCAGTTCGCTTTCGCCGAGAAGATGGCTGTATGCGCGCACGTTGACGTTTGGTCCGATCGGGGCGTCGCTAATTACGAGATCGAGCTCGTGGATCGCGAGATCAGCAAGCAGCTTGTCAGGTTTTCCCTCGCGACAGACTATTTCGATCCCGCCGGTCAGGTGCAAGGCCGGCTCCAGGAGTCGATAGGCGATGAGCTTAGGCACAGCATCAGCCACGCCCACGATAAATCGCGGCACGCGTCCTGAAGGTTGGCCGCGGAGCGCCTCTTTCAGTTCGCGGCCGAGCGTGAAGATTTCGTCGGCGTAGCGAAGGGTGATGTGTCCCAATTCGGTCAGTTCCAGGCGCCGTCCGCGTCGGTGAAAGAGGGGGTGCCCCAGGGAGCGTTCAAGCGCGCGGATCTGCGATGACACCGTGGGTTGCGAGACGAGGAGATTCTTGCATGCCGCCAGGATGCTGCCTTCCCGGGCGACCGTCCAGAAATAGTAGAGATGGTGGTAATTCGGGATTTCCATGGGTGCATTATATATAGAGAAAATGTATAAACAATTGCGCTGGATTCTATTTTTCTTATATCGCGGGACGCCCAATACTTCACACATCGCTGACCAAGGCCGAGGGGATGCCCATCGCCCTCCGGTTCCTGGTCAACCCGGAGCAGGATTCGATGCGGTTGACATTGAGAATCGCTCTGTTGAGCCATCACGACGTATCCATTTCTGATGTGGAGCAAAGGGTTCGAATGGCGTTTGGTCGGTTCGGCGATTTGATTCGGCGCATCGACGTCGCGCTGGAGTCCGCCAAAGGGCCTCGGGAAGCGGGCCGATGGTGTTGCCGCGCGACCGTGCTCTGCAAGTCCGGCCCCGCCGTTCGGGCCGATTTCACGGACATCGACCCGGTCGCGGCGATTTATCGTGCCATAGACCGGGCGGCGCGGCATGTGCGGAACGGGGCCATTGGCCGGCGCACTTCCGGCCACGAGTAACAGTGAGCAGCGTGCACCGATTGAACGGTGCGAGATTGACGAAAGATCGCCATGACAGAGACGACTCGAAAAACACTTCCACACTCGTCGGAACCGGCCGCGCGTCCGGACGAGGCGCCATACCGCCGGCTGATCCGGCTTTTCTCGGAAGATCGCCGCGACATCGGCCTCGTGCTGGTTTTTTCCGTCGCGGTGGGCTTTCTGGCGCTGGCGACACCCATCACGGTGCAGGCGCTGGTCAACTTTGTGTCGTTCGGGGGCTTGGTCCAGCCTTTGGTCGTGCTCGGGGTTCTGCTGTTCGGCTTTCTTGCATTGGCCGGTGCGATACGGACGCTCCAGACTTATATGATTGAGATCATGCAGCGCCGAATCTTCGTTCGGGTGCTGGCGGACCTGTCGATTCGGCTTCCGCGCGTCACGGCCGATTGCTACGATCGCGGCAACGGTCCGGAGCTGGTCAACCGTTTCTTTGACATCGTGACCGTTCAAAAAGTCGCCGCCATGTTGCTGCTCGATGGCGCGTCGGTGGTCCTCCAGATTCTTGTCGGTTTGCTCATTCTTGCGTTCTATCATCCGTTTCTGCTCGCATTCGACGTATTGCTCATCGGATCGATCGTCTTTGTCATGTTCGTGCTCGGCCGCGGCGCGGTGCGCACCGCCATCACCGAGTCCCGTGCGAAGTATGCGGTGGCCGCCGCGCTGGAGGAGATGGCACGGTATCCCCTCGTCTTCAAACTGGCAGGCGCGGCGGAATTCGCCCGAGCGCGGGCCGACGCGCTGGCGATTGACTACGTGGAGTCGCGCCGCAGGCACTTTTCGATCTTGCTGCGTCAGATCGTCGGCTTCATCGCCTTGCAGGTCATCGCCGCCACCGTGCTTCTTACACTGGGCGGGTTTCTCGTAATTGATGGCCAGCTCACACTCGGTCAATTGGTCGCCGCGGAACTGATCGTTTCAGGCGTTCTCGCCTCGCTCGCGAAATTCGGAAAAACACTGGAGAACGTGTACGACCTCATGGCCGCCGTCGAGAAGCTGGGGCACCTTCTTGATCTTCCGCTCGAGCGTGAAACCGGCGCGACGTTCACAAGGGCCCATGCGGATCTCTCGGTCGAGCTTCGCGACTTGACATTTGGTTTCCCGAATCAACGGCCCGTGATCAGCAGCCTGAACCTTCGGCTGAACCCACGCGAGCACATCTGCATCGTTGGGCGCCACGGCGTCGGCAAGAGCCTCCTCGCGGATCTTCTGATCGGCCTCCGCACGCCGACGGGTGGAAGCGTGCAGCTCGGCGGTGCGGACCTGCGTGAGCTGGACTTGCGGACCATTCGAGAGAATGTCGCCCTCGTGCGCGGAATTGAAATCGTTGAAGGCACGGTGGAGGAGAATGTGCGGATGGGCCGTCGTTCAATTCCTCTGGAAGAAGTTTGCGACGCGCTGAATCGCGTGGGCATTCTCGACCGCATTCGTGACCTGCACGAGGGCCTGGCGACGCACCTGGCTTCCACCGGCGCACCGCTTTCGCCCGGCCAGGCGGGTCGGCTCATGGTCGCCCGGGCCATGCTCGGAAAGCCGAAGGTCCTTGTTCTGGATGACTTGATGGATGAACTCGACTCCGAATCCCAACAATGCGTTTTCGATGCGGTTCTCTGTCCGGATGCACCCTGGACGGTCGTCATTCTCGGCAACCACGAGATCGGACGCGACCACGGGTTGCGCATCCTGCGTCTGGGGTTGGAAGGCAAGTCAGAATCGGATTCAGAATTGGAAGCAGGCCGAACGGCGCATGCACGAGGATGAGTTGAAAATGGATGGCGTTCACATGCTGGAAGGTACGAAGCCGCTCGCGAGGCAATTCGCGGTGATGGCAATGGTCTCCCAACCGCATTGGCTGGGGCGCATGGCATGGTCCATTGTGATCATCTTCGTGCTGACTCCGTTTGCCATGCTTCTGGTCCCTTGGCAGCAGAACATCAAGGGGATGGGGCGCGTACTCGCTTTCGCTCCGCTGGAGCGCGAGCAGTCCATCAAAGCGCCACTGGGCGGGCGCGTTGTGCGCTGGCGCGTTCAGGAAGGCTCGTATGTTTCCGCCGATGACCCACTCGTGGAGATTTCAGATATCGACCCGCAACTCATAGGCCGGCTTCAGCAGGAGCGGTCGGCCATGCAAGGCAAGTACGAGGCCTCTGTGGAAAAGGCTCGATCCTATGAGCAGCAGGTGACCAATCTGACTGCGACGCGCGACCTTGCCGTGACAGCGGCCTCCCACCGGATGGAAATGGCTCGTGAAAAAGTCAAATCGGCCAACGCAACACTGGAGGCATCGCGGGCCGCACTGAAAGCGGCCGACGCACAGTTGCAACGTCACACGTCGCTTCAGGCCGACGGTCTCGTCTCGCGGCGTGACTTCGAGGTGGCCGAGCGCGATTTTCAGCTGGCGCGCACGGCCGTCGATAGCGCCGAAGCCTCGCTCAAGGCGGCACAGAACGAGCAACGCGCGATGGAAGCCGAACTGGAGCGCATACGAGCCGAATCGGACTCCAAGATCGATTCGGCTCGGGCGACGATGAACGAAGCAGAAGGCCAAGTGCAGGAGGCGTTGGCGAGCTTGGCCAAGCTGGACGTTTCGATTTCCCGGCAACAGTCCCAGTTGGTCCGCGCGCCGCGCGAGGGATTCGTCTTTCGGCTGCACGCCAGTCAGGACGGCGAAATCGTCAAGGCAGGCGATTCGCTGATGGTGCTTGTGCCCAAGACCGATCAGCAATCCGTAGAGTTGTGGATCGACGGCAACGATGCGCCGCTGGTGCGACCCGGGTCGCCGGTGCGTCTCCAATTTGAAGGCTGGCCCGCCGTTCAGTTTGTCGGGTGGCCTTCGGTTGCGGTCGGCACGTTTGGGGGGCGAGTCGCGCTGATCGATTCCACGGACAACGGGCAGGGCCAGTTTCGAGTGCTCGTTGTGCCGGATGAAACGGAGCCAGACTGGCCCGACAGCCGTTACCTTCGGCAAGGGGTGCGGGCCAAGGGCTGGGTTCTGCTGAATCGGGTTCGCATGGGCTACGAAGTCTGGCGGCAGCTCAACGGGTTTCCGCCGGTCATCTCGATGAATGAACCCAAGGACGAGGGCCGCAAGGCGGAAGGACCGAAATGACTTGGCGCGCGAGGTATCCGCGGCGCCACATCGCGTGCGCCGGCGTGATTCAACGACGATTCCTCCGGCTCGCTCTCCTCGCGTTTTTCGCAGGAGCCGGCGGTTGTGCGTCGTGGGAGGGTCGTCTCGACCGTGACTTTGAGCGCCAGGTCGATGAGCGCCTTGATCGAATCACCCAGACTCGATTGAAGAATCGATCGAGCCGTGCGCCGTTGACGATTGAACAGGGGATGGAAAGGCAGAAGGAGCGCCGCGGGGGCACAACCTCGGCGCCAGCCGACGCGCCGCAGACGCTGCGCTTGTCCGTCGGCGCCATTCGCGAAGAAACGCTCCGGAACAATCTGGACTTGCAAGTGGTTGTTCTGGAACCGCGAATCGCGCGCACAAAGGTCAGCGAGGAGCGGGCGAAGTTCGACGCCACAATCTCTCTGGGCGCGTCGTACAAGAAATCGGATCTTCCGGAGCTTGACGGCCCGACGGTGCAGCTCAAGGAGCAGAAGTCGGCCCTCGATCGAGCGATCGGCGCTTACGAGCTGTCACAGCAATCGGACGGGATGCTCGACAAGGTATTCGGCAAGGCGGCCGAAAAGGCGCTGCTGGATTACCTTGGTGCTCGCGACGGGAATCTAACCAAGGTCACGGAAGTGTCGCAGCGGAAGGAGGACGCCGCCCTGGGCGCGGGGATTTCGGTGCCGCTTCCGACCGGCGGCGTTGCCAGTCTCCGGCAGGCGTTTGACCAGAACAACAAGCTTTCGCCGGTGTTCTCCGACCAGAGCTTGAGTGGCACCAAGCTTACGTTCAGTCAGCCGCTGCTTCGCAACGCCGGGGTGGACGTCAACAACGCGTCCATCCGGATCGCGCGGCTTGGTGAGAAAGCGACGATCGCACAGACGAAACTGGCAGCCATCAAGATTCTGGCGGCCTCCGAGAAGGCGTATTGGCGGGTCTATGCGGCGCGGAGGCAACTCGAGGTGCGCGAGCGATTGGCCGAGCTGGCTCTTCAGCAGCTCGAGCTGGTGGAGCGGCGGGCGACCGAAGGGCTGTCGGCGCCCATTGAAATTGTCCGCGCGGAAGTGGGCGTCGCGAAGCAACAGGAAAACCTCATCGTCGCCCAGACGATTGACCGCCTTGTCCAGCGCGATCTGAAGCGCATCGTGAACATCGAGAACGTCGAAGTAAACTCGGATACGCGAATCATCCCCGAGACGGATCCCGAGCTTGTGCAATATTTTTTGGATGCGAACGTGCTCGCGGACGAAGCGGTTGTAAATCGCATGGAGATGCTCGAACTGGAGCTGGAGCTTGCGGCCGACAAGGTGCGCATCGATTTCGCCCGCAATCAGGTTCTGCCGCTGATTACCCTGGATTTCGAATACGGCCTGGCGGCGCGAGGCGGGTCGCTGGGCACGGCGTGGGAGAACACGTGGGGCTACGACACGGGCACGTACGGCATGGGGATTCGCGGGGAAATCCCCGTGACGAATGAGGCCCGTGAAGCGCAATTGCGTCGGGCCAAGTTGCAGCGCACGAAGCGATTATCAACGCGCGCCGCGCGGGAGCTTTCCATCCGGCAGGAAGTCTGTGATGCCGTGGATGTGTTGAACCAGAACTGGCAGCGCATCCTTGCGACGCGCCGAACCGTCATCGCGTCGGACGCCAACTACATTGCCGAACAGAAGCAGTTCGAGCAGGGAAAGCGGACCATGCGCGAGGTGTTTGAAGCGCTCGGAGAACTGGGGGAGGCGCAGCTTCGCGAGATCGCAGCGGTCGTTGAGTACCAGGTTTCCCTGATTGATCTGGCGTTTGCGACGGGAACGTTGCTCGGATACTCGGACGTCGACGTCGGTGGGATCGACTACGCGCAAGCCGCTCCGTGAGTCGTTGTGCAGGATGTTTCGGGCCGCTCCCGACGGCTCTGTGATGTGTTTCGAGGCGCAGGTCGAAGGCAATCCCTCAATCAACCATCGGGAATTCTACGCAACGCTCGCCGATGCAGCAGCTCTCTGTCAAACCTTAGTCACGACGCGACAATCGCAACCATCGCGCAGATGTGAGGAGCGCTCGTCGCCGTTTCGGTCGTCGCAGGACAACTGTGAACGAATTCTCATGCGCCATCGATTCGATCTATCGGAGAGGGAGGGATTCGAACCCCCGGTACAGTTTCCCGTACTGCGGTTTTCAAGACCGCCGCCTTAAGCCACTCGGCCACCTCTCCATGATTCAGCGATAAGCTCTTAGCCATTAGCCGTGAGCCAATCCTAATCAGCCTTGAGCCGCGAGCCAGTCTAATAGAGCCATCAGCTGTTAGCTCCAAGCCGTTAGCCAATCTGGTGCGTCGAGGACGCACCCTACGTTTACTTGAGCCGTCAGCCGATCCACTTCGGCAACGGTCCGCCGCGTATTCAGGCGCGTCCCGGCGACGGCCCATTCTACATTTTCAATTCTTCATTCTCCCTTACTTCGCACTTAGCCATTTGCAATTCGCAATTCGCCCTTCACCCTCGCACCGCCGCGCGGATATCCTTCAAGCTCTCCGGCGGCCGCGGATGCTGAAACATCCCCGACGACACCACCAGGATATCCGCCCCCGCCTCGACCAGCCGCTTCGCGTTATTCGCCTTCACGCCGCCATCGACCGTGATCGTCGCCTTCGACCCCGTCTTCTCAATCAATCGCCGGATGTCTGAAATCTTGACAAAAGTATATTCCAGCATCGCCTGCCCGGCGAACCCCGGCGCGATCCCCATCACGCACACATTGTCAATATACGGCAGCACCGGCTCCAGCGCGCTCGCAGGCGTCTCCGGATTGATCGCCACGCCCGGCTTCCACCCGCCGCGCTCGATCCCCTGAATCACCCCCATCGCCCGCGTGCTCGCCTCCAGGTGAAAGATCATTCGAAACTGGCCCAGCCCCGCCATGCGACTCAACCAGTCGTCCGGCCGGCTCACCATCAGGTGAACCTCCACCGGCAGCTTCGTCGCCTCGCACGTCCGCTTCACCACGGCCTCGCCGAAGCTGATCGTCGGCACGAAATGCCCGTCGCAAACGTCGAGCTGAATCAGGTCCGCTCCGGCTTGCTCGCACAGCCGAATCGCGCTGCCCAGGTCGAGCAAGTCGCCCGACAGGATCGACCCCGCCAACTGCACCCCGCCGCCGTTTGAATTCGTGCTCATGCCGGAAATGGTACGGCCCGGTGGCATCGGTTTCCATCCGGGGTACTGGTATCGTTTGGACCGAGCCGCGCGCGACAGCAAGTTGAATATCCGCCGTGGCGGGCGGGTTCGACCGCGCCGACCTCAATCGCCCTTTCCCAGACCCGCCTCGGCTGGTCATCTTGCGCGGCTCGGATCGAGTCGCAATCACGACCAGTATCGCTCGGCACGACACAACCAGTTGGAAGTTTGGTCGCTGCCTGGTCCCCGCAAACTTTGCGCGACTTAGGGAACGCTCCCCAGTGCCCGCCACATCGGACAACTCGCGCCCGGAATCGGCCGATACCTACCCTATGCCTGACCCAACCGGCGATTATCTTGACATCATCTCCGCCCCCGACGGCGAATACACCCCCGAGCGATTCGTCCCCGCGCCCCCGCCCGGCCTGGTTGCCGGAACCGTGCCGACGCAGGAGCCGATGACGACGGGTCCACGTCCGTGGATCGGCATCCACTTCGCATGCTGCGGTCACTACATTCGTGTGTATCGCCGGCCGAACGAAACGCGCTACGTCGCCAAATGCCCGAACTGCCATCGCCGCGCGGTGTTGAAGGTCGCCGCGAATGGCACCAGCTCACGAATCTTCCGCGCCGGGCCGCACTAGACTTTTTGATGTCCCGGAACAGATCAACTGTGGAACCGTTCTCCCGACCGGTCAAATTCCGCGCATAAAAAAAGGACGGGCTCGCCTCGCACTCGAGCCCGCCCCTAACACAACCGACCCATTTCTGGGTCTGGCACGTTTGAATCAGTGCGCCGCAAGGGCAGTCGCGTTCGCACCGAGGTTTTTCGTTCCATGCCCCTTCGCGCCGTTGCCGGCACATCGGGACGAAAGGAAGGGAGAGCAAGGACCGTGCCAGTCCGGCGAAGCGGAATGGGAATCTCGAAGGGCTGATGCTGTAAGGCCGTTCAGGAAATTGAGTTATGGCGATCCAGTGGCGTCGGGTTGGCTCCTAGCATGATCCGGAAAAGGCCCCGATTCCGGCCGAAACGGGAAATAGTGCCCAGAGTGGGGAGCGGGTGCTGGTGTCTGCTACCCAATGTATCATTCCCACCATGACCCAAGCGGCGTTTCGAAAGCTGGCCCTGGCTCTGCCTGAATCGGTTGAGCGCGAGCACATGGGCCATCCGGATTTTCGAGTCGGCGGCAAGATCTTCGCCACGCTGCGACCTGATGCCGGGCTGGCCATGGTCAAGTTGACGCCCGCCGAACAGGGTCAATTCATCAAGCGAGAGCCGACGGTTTTCAACCCCGTTCCCGGCGGGTGGGGCAGGCGCGGCGCAACGTACATCCTGCTTAAGCCGGCAAAGGCCGCTTCAGTCAAGGCCGCATTGCTCACTGCCTGGCTGAACACGGCTCCGACGAAGCTGGTTCGCGCGTTTCAATCCGGTCAATGAAATCAGGCCTTTCGGCGCACCTTGAAAAATCGGCGCGGCGTCCGAAAATACCCTTTTCAACGCGGGGGGCTGATCGGACGCTCGGTCGGAAGAAGCAGCTCCCGGCTTGCTGTTGAACCAACGGCCGGCTTACACCGTATGTCATCGTTCAGCAGCTCGAACACATCCGACAGGAAAGCAACGAAGTGCTCCGCGCGACGAGGTCGGCGGCGCATCGGTTCGATCGCTCGCGCGGTCGGTTCTTTGGGAATCGTTTTGACGTTTTGACGCTTCGACCTTTTGAGGAACTCATTGCATGAGCCCCGCACGCCGACGTTTTGACGCCATCGCCGCCATCTCCACCCAGCGCATGCCCGCCGCCACGATTCATCCCGAGGCCGAGCCGGTGCGCGATATTTACGGGAAAAACGTTTTCAACCTCTCCACGATGCAGTCCAAGCTGCCGAAGGATGCGTACCGCGCGCTCATCCAGACCATGCGCGAAGGCGCCACGCTCGACTCCAACGTTGCCGACGTCGTCGCCAACGCCATGAAAGACTGGGCCATCGAACGCGGAGCCACCCACTACTGCCACTGGTTCCTGCCGCTGACCGGTCTCACGGCCGAGAAGCACGACACCTTCCTGACACCCACCGCCGAGGGCCAGGCCATCGTCGAGTTCTCCGGCAAGAATCTCATCATGGGCGAACCAGACGCCAGTAGCTTTCCATCGGGCGGCACGCGCAGCACCTTCGAAGCCCGCGGCTACACGGCGTGGGACGCGACCAGCCCCGCGTTCCTCATGGACAGCGTCAACGGCAAGACGCTTTGCATCCCGACCGCGTTCTACAGCTACGACGGAACGGCGCTGGACCGCAAGACGCCGCTGCTCCGTTCCATCACCGCTCTCTCGAAGCAGGCCGTCAAAATGCTTCACCTGTTTGGGAGCAAGGACGTCAGGTCCGCCTCCTGCACCGCCGGCCCCGAGCAGGAGTATTTTCTCATCGACCGGCGCTTTTACTTCCTCCGTCCCGACCTCATCAACGCCGGCCGCTCGCTTTTCGGCGCGCGACCGCCCAAGGGCCAGGAGATGGAGGATCACTACTTCGGCTCGATCAAGGAGCGCGTGCTGGCCTTCATGATGGACGCCGAGCGCACGCTGTACGAGCTGGGCATCCCGATCAAGACGCGGCACAACGAAGTCGCGCCCGGTCAGTTTGAAATCGCCCCGGTCTATGAAACCACCAACGTCGCCGTCGACCACAACATGCTGCTCATGGAGGTGCTCAAGAACGCCGCGCTGAAGCATGGCTTCAAGTGCCTGCTCCACGAGAAGCCCTTCGCCGGTGTCAACGGCTCCGGCAAGCACAACAATTGGTCCATCGCCGACGACAAGGGCAACAACCTGCTCGACCCCGGCCACACGCCGCACGAGAACGCGCAGTTTCTCGTCTTCCTCACCGCCGTCATCAGCGCGATTCACAAGCACGCGCTGCTGTTGCGATCTTCCATCGCCACGCCGGGCAACGACCATCGACTCGGCGCCAACGAAGCCCCGCCCGCGATCATCAGCGTCTACCTCGGCGACAAGCTGACTGAAGTCGTCAACGGCATCATCAGCGGCAAGACCGACGGCGTCCGATCGGCCGGTCACATTCAACTCGGCGTCTCCAGCCTTCCGCCGCTGCCGCGCGACGACTCGGACCGCAATCGCACGAGTCCGTTCGCGTTCACCGGGAACAAGTTCGAGTTCCGCGCGGTCGGCTCCAGCCAGTCCATCGCGTTTCCGAACACGGTGCTGAATGTCATCGTCGCCGACGCGCTGGACACGCTCGCCAGAGAGATCGAGGCGGAGACCGGTCGCGGCACGAAGTTCGAGGCAGCCGTTCAAAAGGTCGTGCAGGAGAATCTCAAGAAGCACCAGCCGGTGCTGTTCAACGGCGACAATTACAGCAGCGCGTGGGAGGTTGAGGCCGAGAAACGCGGCCTGCCCAACGTGAAATCAAGCGTGGACGCGCTGACGGTGATGGTCGATCCGGCCGTGAAGGACATGTTCAACCGCCACGCCGTGCTGACGCCGACGGAGATGGAGGCGAATTACAACATCGCCCTGGAGGCCTACATTAAGACGATCAACATCGAGTCACAGTTGACGAGCGACATGGCCCGGACGCAGATTCTGCCGGCGGTCATGCGATATCAGACGGATGTCTCGAACTGCCTCACGGCGACCAAGCAGGCCGGCGGCGACGCGACCGCGCCGGAAAAGACGCTTCGCAACGTGGCGACGCTTCTGGCCAAACTGCATAGCGCGGTCGACACGCTCGACCGCATCCGCAGCGAAGCCGATCACGGCGGGGGGGATCACTTCAAGCACGCCCTGTATTACCGCGACCAGGTCAAGCCCGCGATGAACGACGTGCGCGCGGCGGCCGACGCGCTGGAGCTGGTCGTGGACGACAACTACTGGCCGCTGCCGAAGTATCGCGAGATGCTGTTCATGTATTGAGGCGGGGGCCAAAGGTAGGGTGCGTCCATCCCGTAGTTATTCGTGATGCGTCGAGGACGCACCCTACGGAGTCTGTCTATTCCGTAGTTACTCGTAGTGCGTCGAAGGCGCACCCTGCAATCGTTATCCGCGCCGAGCAGCCACAACCGTCAACGGCAGGCTTCCATCGGCCCGCGGGAGGGGGTCGGGCGGTTTGATTGTCACGCCGCCGCCGGAGAGCTTTGCCTCGCCGCGTTCAACCCGCGCCGCGAACGCCACGCATTCCTCGTACAGCGCTTCGAGCATCTCGGCCTCGGTGACGGTTCGCTTCTGTTCGCCCTGCACGTAAATGATGCCCTTGCCCTTGCCGGCGAAGATCGCCACGTCGGCGCCTTCGGCCTCGCCGGGGCCGTTCACCACGCAGCCCATCACCGCGACTTTGACGGGAGTCTTAATCTCAGCCAGCCGCCGGCGAACGTCCTGCACCATCGTGATGAGATCGATCTCGATCCGCCCGCAGGTCGGGCAGGCGATCAGTTCCGGCTCGACCCGCGCCCGCAGGCCGAGGCAGCTCAACAACTCCTTCGCGTCTTCCACCTCATACACCGGGTCGCTCGCGTAACTGATCCGCACCGTGTCGCCGATTCCCTCGGCCAGCAGCGCCCCCAGCGCCGCCACGCTGCGGATGCAGCCTGTCTCCTTCGGCCCGGCGTGCGTCACGCCCAGGTGCAGCGGGTAGTCGTATCGCTTGCTGATCTCGCGGTACGCCGCGATCACGATCCGCGGGTCGATCGACTTCGCCGAGATAACCACGTCGTGAAAATCGTTCTCGTCGAAGATGCGCAGATACTCCGCGAGCTTCTCCAGCATGATGCCGACGAGGTGGCCCTCGTAGTCGGTCTCCAGCAGCGCCTTCTCGGCCGCGCGCTTGTCCTTATCGCGCCGTTCGACGATGCCGCCCTCGTTCACGCCGACGCGTATTGGAACGCCGCGCTCGCGGCAGAGCCGAATCACGCGATCAACCTGCTTGCGGTCCTGAAGGTTGCCCGGATTGAGGCGGATCTTGTGGACGCCTGCCTCGACGGCCTCGATGGCACGCTGAAAATGAAAATGCACGTCGGCCACGATCGGCACCGGCACCTGCGGCAGGATGTGCTTCAGCGCCTCGGTGTCCTTCGGGTCGGGCACGGCCACGCGCACGATGTCGGCCCCCGCCCGCGCCAGCGCCTGAATCTGCGCGACGGTCTTGTCGATCTCCCACGTGTAGGTGCTGGTCATCGACTGGATCGACACCGGTGCGTCGCCCCCGATGAGCACCGGCCCCACCCGCACCTGTCGTGTCCGCCGCCTTGCATTCATGCCGATCGTCTCCGAAACTGCCTGCGATTTCGTGGATTCTAGCTGGGAGCATGAATTGAGCACAGCCGCCCGCCGTTTCACGTCATGTTGCGTTCTACTCGCCCCAATCCTGATGTCGGCGGGGTGCCTCAAGCCGACCGAGCCGTCGCCGGCGCAGCCGCGCGAGGGAATCTGGCAAAGCACGGTACTCGGTCACTCAATCGAGAACCGCCCGATTGAACTGCTCACGGCGGGCAGCGGGCCGGATGTCGTGCTCATCATGGCGACGATTCACGGTAACGAATGGGCCGGCACGCCGATCGTCAATCGCCTCGCGGAATACATCGCCGGCAACCCCGCGATGCTTGAAGGTCGCCGCGTGTTGCTGTTGCCCGTGGCCAATCCCGATGGTTACGCGAAGAAGATTCGCCACAACGTTCGCGGCGTCGATCTGAATCGCAACTTCCCCGCGGACAACTACCAGACATCTGATCGGCACGGCGACTCGGCGCTGTCCGAGCCGGAGAGCCGCGCGCTGCACGAACTGCTGCTCAAGCATCGTCCGGCGCGGATCGTAAGCATTCATCAGCCGCTGGTGTGCATTGACTACGACGGTCCGGCCGAAGGGCTGGCCCGTGCGATGGGGCGGTACAGCGAACTGCCGGTGAAGAAGCTGGGCGGGCGGCCTGGGTCGCTGGGGTCGTTCGCCGGCGAGTCGCTGGGGATCCCCATCATCACGCTGGAGCTACCGCCGAACGAGGAGCGGCTATCCCCGGATGCTCTCTGGGCCCGCCACGGACGGATGCTCATGGCAGCGGTGACGTTTCCGAAGGAACCGCCAATGCGGTATCCCTGCGATGGAAACCGGGTACTCAAGCCCAAGGAATTGGATTGACACACCCGGCGGCTGTATTACAATGTAATGCGTTCTGTCGAAGCCTCGATTGCTCGCGCAATCGGCACTTTGCACGCTGATCGATTGGCTGTCACGGTGGGTCCGTTACTCGTGCAATCAGTTCGTTGGATTATGAAACAGCGCGTTTTGACATGGCTGCTGGTGCTGACATTCGCCGCCTTCGCGACGGGCGCGGCAGCTGCGCTGCATCATCACGACGCCGGATTCAAGGCCGGCTGCGAAACCTGCTATCTGCTCGTCACGATTGCCGCGGCGCTGGTTGTCGCGGCAGCGTTTTACGTTTTCCTGCCTCAAGCGGCCCGCCGCGCGAAACCGGTCGCGATAGCGGCGCCGATCAGTCGAATCCATCGCACGCCCGCTTCGCCCCGCGCGCCCCCTCTCCGCTAACGCGAACTTCTCTCTCACGGCCATCGTGCATTCCAACGCCCTCGCGCGCCCGGTCTGCATGGCGTCCGTGCCTTCACGCGCTTTCGCGCGGTGTTCTTCGCGTTTGCTGAACTCAATCATCCATCGGTGCGATTGCCCGGCTGACTTCGCTGGCGATTGCGTGAGCCTGTCATGAAGCAACGTGCCTTCACGTTGATCGAGTTGCTGGTTTCGATCTCGATCATCGCGCTGTTGATCAGCATTCTCCTGCCCGCGATGAACAAGTCGCGGCAGATCAGTCGTTCGACCGCCTGTCTGGCCAACCTGCACAGCCTCGGGCAGGCCGTGCAGATGTACGCCGACAACAACGACGGGCGGTTGCCGGCCGTCGGGTTTGCCCACGGCGGCAGCGTCGACGAGGCCAATGCGTGGATCAACACGGCGTCGCAGGAGATCGGCTCGGAGAAGGTCTGCCGCTGCCCGGCGGATGAAAGCCCGTACTGGATCAAGCAGTTGCCCGGCACGACCCAGTTGCGGCGATTGAGTTACGCGACCAATTACTACACCGTCGGAACGCTGGAGGGGCGCGAGGAGTTCAACAACGCCACGCGCATCACCCGGCCGTCGACCACGATCTTCTGGGCCGAACTGGCGGAGACGGGCGATTTCGCCGTCGCCGATCACGTTCACCCCGAGACGTGGTTCGCCAATCCGCTGACGCTGGCGTCGCGCGAGGTGCAGATCAAACGGCACCAGACGCGCGCCAACTACGGGTTCGTGGACGGCCATGCCGAGCCGGAGCGGTTCGAGGAGACGTACGCCATCGACCTGCTCCATAGCTCATTTCCAAACCTCTCGTGGATTCATAACAAGTACGACCCGAAAGTCGCCTGGTAGGCGCATCGCGCGCGGGCCGGACGAGATCGGTGTCGAGTCGCACAAGGAGCCGATCGCGCGAGCGATCGGGGAAGGATCGCAACATCATGACCCTGTTTTCACATTTTGGCCAGCGCGCCGGTTGCGCGGCGCTGGCATTGTTTGCCGCGTGGTCGGCGTCGGGCGTTGTCGCTCGCGCCGGCGTGGACGAAGGTGACGTCATTGTGGCACGTTCCGCCGCGGACCAGCTTCGCATCGACGGCTACAACCCCGATGCCGAAATCACCGTGCTCGAGCCGTCCAGCGGGTTGTTCAACGGCTGGATCGGCACCGAGCCGGGCTTTGATCACCTCGTCGTCGACGAGCCGGAGAACGATTTCTTCACGCTTGAAAGCGGCTGCCAGATTCGGCTGGAGCTGGTCGCGGCCGATCCGGCCTTCCGCGCGATCACCAACACGTTCGCCATCATCGACGACCCCGGCGAGCGAGCGCTGCTGGGCGGCTCTGCGCTGCACACGCATCTGACGTGGCACGTCAATTCGGATTCGCCGATGTTTGATCCGCTGAAGGTGCTCTGGCGGGCGACGTTCAAGCTCGTGGACACCGGCACGACGGGCTACGCGGCGTCGAACGAGTTCACCTTTCATTTTGCGACGGTCGATTGCACGCGCGGCGATTGCAACGGAGACACGGTGATCGACGGGCGCGACGTTGCCGATTTCGTCGCGACGGTGCTCAACCCCGCCGGCCGCACGGACGAAGACCGCTGCCGCGCCGATACGAACCGCGATGGTTATGCGACGGTGGAGGATGTCGAATCGTTCGTGGGGATGCTGCTGACGGGTTCGTGACACGTCGGGCGAGCATGGTCGCCGGAGGCCGCGGCCATGCTACGCCCGTCCGCGGATACTTCGCCGCTCGGATCGAACTACGACCCGCTGGGCAATCGAAAATCCGGCTGCCAGATCGTGCCGCCCAGGCCATAAACAAGACGCGTGTCGTAGAAGCCGTGCATGGCGTGGCCGTCGGCGAAACCGGCCGACCAGTTGGAGAACTTTCGGTGCCAGCCCCATTTGAGGGCGCTGGCCTGATTGGGCAGTTGCGGCGTGGCGCGGTAGCAGGACGTGTAGAATCCCTGCTCGCCCCACATGATGAATCGCGACGCGTGGCCGCCGGTGAGGAATGGAGCAATGCGCCGCGTGAACGGCTGGATGTCGTCGATGCTGAAGTTTCCGGTGCCGCCGCCATAGCCTTCCATGAAGCTGGTGTTGAGCGAGTAGCTCGTGCCGTTGGCCTCCCACGAAGCGATGACTTCCTCCTCGATGTTCTCCTGGTTGGTGCCGATGATCGGTGCGTAGTTGGATCGGTCGCCGGGGCAGACAAACGAGCGAATCAACTGCGTGCCGCGGGCATAGGGGTCGATGTACTTGTTCAGCGGGCGAATCTCGGCCGGGTAGAGACTGCTGTCGGCATTGGGGTATTGCCCGGGCCGCGTCGCCTTCGACCCACCGAAGACCCACGGCGCGATCGGGTTGGGGTTGTAGCCCGCGTGGACCGGGTACTGATACCACGGCACGAGCTTTTGATCGTCGTTGGCGTCCCAGTAGTACTGCGTGGCCATCAACAGCTCGCGCAGGTTCGCCAGGCATTTGACGGTCATGCCCTGGTTGCGCGCCTTGTTCAGCGCCGGCAGCAGGATCGACACGAGCAGGGCGATCAGCGAGATGACGACGAGCACCTCGATGAGCGTGAAGGCTCGATCGGTCGTGCGGAGCAGGCGACGGCAGCGGCGTGGCTGGATCATGTTGCGATTCCAGGCAACGTGAGGCAAGCGCGCGATGGGGGCGTCGAATACGCGACGCCGATCCCGCCAGTTTAGCGAGTCAGCCGGTCGCGCGACAAGCGTCAGGCCGGGGGGATGGCCGTTTTCGGTTTCGGAGCGGCCGGTTACGCTGCCGTGGACGCACGATTTTGCGAATGCGTCCAAAGGAGAGAGCGACGATGGCGGAGGTGAATCGCACGCGCCGGCGGCAGGTGGCGCTGATCGGCCCAAGCGAGCCGGACGCGGCGACGCTGGCGCTGGCCGAGCAGGTCGGGGCGCTGATTGCACGGCTGGGCCTGGTGCTGGTGACGGGCGGTCGCGACGGCATCATGGAGGCGGCGTCGCGCGGGTGCGCGGCGGCGGGCGGCACGGTCGTGGCCGTCGTGCCGGGCACGAGCATGGACGAGGCGAACGATTACGCGCACATCGTGATCCCGACGGGGCTGGGCTGGGCGCGAAACGTCATCACCGGCATCGCGGGCGACGTGATCGTGTGCATGGGCGGAGCGGCCGGGACGTTGAGCGAGATCGCGTTTGCGTGGATGTACGGCCGGCCGGTGCTGGCGCTGTCGGCCACGGGCGGCTGGGCCGGTGAACTGGCGGGCCGGGCGATCGATCACCGGCGGAAAGATACGATTGTCGATTGCCCGACGCTGGCGGAGCTGGAGCGGAAGTTGAGGGAGCTTGTCCTGTAGCGGCTGCGGGAAATGTCTGGCCGCGTAGGCGCGTGTCGTTCCGTAGGCGCTCGGCGCTCCCTTACGGTCGCGGCTCGGTACCGGATTCGACTTTCATCCCCGCGGCGCGCCAGTCCTTGATGCCGCCTTCGTACACCGACACGTTTGTGTAGCCCCATGACCGCGCTTTGCTCGCGGCCATGCGGCTGACGGGGCACATGCCGCCGGCGCAGTAGAACACCATCGGCTTGTTCTTCTCGGCGGGCAGCATCTCGGGGGTCATCTTCTCGTAGTCGATGTTGATCGCGCCGGGGACGTGACCCTTCGCGTAATGCTCGGCGTCCAGCGCGTGGACGATCATCACCCCGGCGGTCATCTGCTCCTGCAGCGCCGCCGCCGATTTCACTTCCGCGATGGGCGGCCCGTCGTGCGCGGCGCAGCCCGTCAATGCAATCGCCACTACGAGGCCTAATCCTAGAATGCGAGTCAACTTCTGCATGCGCTTCACTCCCAGTTTGCATATCGAGTTCATTGGCGCGATCCGTTCCACGTTACTTCTTTCCGCGCGATTTGCCGCCCGTTCGCTTCGTCGCGCCGCGCTTTTTCGAAGCGCGCTTCGCCGGGCTGCGCTTCGCGCCGCCGCTCGCACGCACGCCAATCTCACGCAACTTCTTCGGACACGTTGTCAGGTTCGTGTGTCCACGCTCGGTGATGACCACCATGTCCTCGATCCGCACGCCGCCCCAGCCTTCGTAGTACAGCCCCGGCTCGACGGTCACGACCATGCCCGGTTGGAGAATCGCTTCCACGGTGCGCTTCAGCGTGGGCGGTTCGTGAATCGCCAGCCCTACGCCGTGACCGGTGCCGTGTTTGAAGGCCTCATCGCAGCCCTTCGTGTGGAAGAAATCGCGGCAAAGCGCGTCGACATCGTGGCACTTCATCCCCGCGCGAATTCCGTCGAGGCATTTCTGCTGCGCCGCCAGCACGAGGTCATACACCTCGTGATGCCGCTTGTTCGCTTTGCCCATCACAAGCATGCGCGTCAGGTCGCCGCAGTAGCCGTGGTGGATCGCGCCGAAATCCAGCAGCACCATCTGGCCGTTCTTGAGTTTGCGCGTCGGTGAGGGCGTGTAGTGCGGGTGGCAGCCGGTTTCGCCGAATGCCACGATGGGGTTGAACGAGCTGCCCTCGCTGTTCTTGCGCAGGTAGCTGTCGATCTCAAACGCCACGTCGCGCTCGCTCATTCCGACTCGAATCCAGCCGCAGATGTGCTCAAAGCAGTCCGACGTGATCTTCTGGGCCTTGCGAAGCAGCGCGATCTCGTCCGTGCCCTTACTATGCCGCAAACTCGTCACTACCCTCTCGGCTGGCTCCCACGTCAATTCCGGCGTCAGGGCCATGATGTCGCGCGCGTCGGCATAGGTCAGGGCGTCGCTCTCGTAGCCGATGCGTTTGGCTGCGCCGCCTAGCGACTCGCGCAGCCGCATGGCGATTTCCTTTGCGCTGACCGGCGCATTCAGCAATCGAGCCGACACGCCGTCGTGCGCATCGACCTCGGCGAAATACCGCCCGTCGCAAAGCACCTCGCACTGGCCATTGCGGATGACGCAGAAGCCTTCCGGATCGCCGAACGGCTGGACATTGCCCGCCATCATGGCACGGATGCCCGTGAGGTATTGAATGTTTTTCTGGTTGGAGACGAAGAGCGCATCGAGGTTCGCGTTCTTCATCGCCACGGCAAGGCGCTTCATCCGCTCCGCGTACATGGTTTCGCTCCAGGTAGGCCGGCTTGGCGGTTGTCGGGTCCGCCTGCCGGGCCGCTCAATCTACGTCTCGCGGGGAATCGTCGCAAGGATGCACCGAATTGCGCCAATGCATGGCGGTACCAATTGTGTATGGAATGGACTCGCACGCGCGGCTATCCGCCCGGTTTACCAGCGTTCATCAACGCGCGCGTGGCGGCCAGCGCCTGGCGGCTGGGCGGGTGGTTCGGATCGATCTTCAGTGCCGCGTCGAAGGCCGCGACGGCATCGGCATAGCGCTGGAGTGTTGCGTACGTCGCGCCAAGATTGTACAGCGAGGGAACGTGGCGGGCGTCCGCGGCGATGGCAGACTGAAACATGGCGATGGCTTCATCGGTGCGGCCGGCGTCCTTCAGCAGCACGCCCAGATTGCATCGCGCGTCGGCATGTTTGGCATCCAGCGCGACGACGCGGCGGTAGTCTTCCATCGCTGCGTCGCGCTTGCCGCCGCGCGCACGCGCGACCGCGCGGCTGTACAGAATGGCGGCATCGTCGGGAAATCGGCGCAGCAATTCGGCGAACTGGGCCTCGCTCTCGTCGAGTTTCCCGACCGCGCCCAGCGCGGCGGCGAGATTGGCCAGCGCGTCGCGATGATCCGGCTCGATGGCGAGGCAGGCGCGATACGGCTCGATGCACTCGCCCGCGCGCCCCAGCATCTGCAGCGTGCGACCGAGATTGAAATGCGGCAACGGCTCCGCCCCGTTCGCAACGATGGCCTTCTTGAAGGCGTCGAGCGCCTCCTCGTTGCGGCCGACGCGGACCAGCGCCTCGCCGAGATTGGTCAGCACCTGGTAATCGCCGGGCTTGTCGCGCAGCGCGCGCTGGTAGGTCTCGATGGCTTCGGGGACGCGGCCCATCTCGACGAGGCTGCGCGCCAGGTGCTTGTACGCATCGTGATAGTGCGGGGCGACTTCAAACGCGCGTTCGCATGCGGCCAGTGCCGCCGCGGGATCGCCGCGCTGGAGGTGGATTTCGCTCAAGTTGGCCCACGCGCGGGGGTTGCGCGGGCGATACGCCAGCACCTTTTCCCACATCACTTTCGCGTCGTGATAATCGCGATTGCGAGCGACCGTGCGCGCCGTGAGCGCGAGAATCGTGACTACGGCGAGAGCCAGGCCGACCGTTCTCGCTTGCGACGTCGGCAGTCGCCGAAACCAGCCGTGGCAGCACGCCACCGCCGCCATCACCAGTCCCGCGAGCGGCACGTACATGCGGTGTTCGAAGATCGGGTCGGCGATCGGGATGAACGTGGAAGTCGGCGCGAGCACGGCGAAAGTCCAGAAGCACCAGTAGCCGATGCGCGGCCGCCGCGCGAGCAGCCAGAACGTTCCCGCGAGCAGGACGGCGATCAGCGCGCCCTGTGCGAGGGCTTCGCCGCGCGAGTCGATGGGCGGCGCCCAGTAGTCGAGGCAGAGCGTCGCGGGCCAGAACGAAAGACGCAGGTACAACAGCACGGCGTTGAACTGCATCAGCATGTAGGTGACGGGCGTCATCTCCGTCAGGCCGAAACCGGCGGAGTCGGAGCGCGGCGCGCCGGCCACGATCGCGCCGAGGATGATCCAGGTGCCGAAGAGCGCGGCGTAGAAGCCCTTGCGCCGGGCGAAGACTTCGCGCCACGTTGAAGACACAAAAACGCGATCGTAGAGCGCGACGAGGATCGGCGCGGTCGCCATGACCTCCTTGCTGGCCATGCCCAATGCGCACGCGAGGACCGCCGCAAGCTGCCAGCCGATTGGGCGGGAGGTTGCCATGGCGCGAATCGCGAAGTAAAGCGTCGCGAAGTAGAACAGCCCCATGACTGCTTCGGCTCGTTGAATGATGTAGGTGACGCTTTCCGTTTGAAGCGGATGCACCAGCCAGATCATCGCGACGATGCCGGCCAGTACAGGGGAGTGGTCAGGGGTCAGTGGCCAGTGTTCAGTACGACGGCTTGCCTCGAATCTCTCTGTACTCTGCTCACTGTTCCCTGTTCCCTTCAGCTTGATTCCGTACTTGGTTTCATTCCCTGATTCATTCTCTCCGCGCCGGAACGTCTCCAGCGCAACGCCATACAGCGCCAGCCCCGTGAACAAGTGCACGACCAGGTTGAACAGGTGGTAGCCCCACGGATTCAGTCCACCCAGGGCGTAATTCACCGCAAGCGTCAGCGCCACGATCGGCCTGCCCGAGACGCTGGACTGTGGTGGAGCCGACATCGCATCGGTCAGCGGCCAGAGCGATTTGATGTACCGGTTTCGCACGATGGCGTGCTCGTCGTCGAAGATGAACACGCCCGCGAAGCTGTTCCAGTATGCGGCGATGCCGACGGCGATCACCAGAAGCGGCATCCACCGTGCGGCGCGAGTGGCCCTACGCGACGGTTCTGCGATGGGGTCGGCCTGACGTGGTCCGGAGGCGCGCGGTGGCATGCGCGGGCATTCTATCGCAAGTTGGATGGGTGGTGGGCAACGTCCACCCTGCGACTGATCCCAATGCCGCGGCATCGGATACAATCCGGTCCATTCTCATCGAGGTGCTACCATGAATTCCGACGAGACCATTCGAACAACAGGCGGCTCATCGGCTCATCACCGTGCGTTCGCATTTCTGTTTGCAACGTTCGCCGCTCTGGCGCCAGCCATCGCCGAATCGTCGCGCGAGCCTGCCCCGCGCTACGACCTCTCGAAAGACCGCGTGCTGTATTGCATCGGCTACGCGCACCTCGACACACAATGGCGCTGGGACTTCTGCCAGACCATCGACCAGTACATCCGTGACACGCTGGAAGGGAACTTCAAGCTCATCGAGAAGTACCCCGAGTACGTCTTCAACTTCACCGGCAGCGTGCGCTACGAGATGATGAAGGAGTACTACCCGGAGCATTTCGAGAAATTGAAAAAGTACATCGCTGCCGGGCGGTGGTACGTCAGCGGATCGTCGGTCGATGAGGGCGATGTGAACGTGCCGTCGGCCGAGGCGATTATCCGGCAGGTGCTTTACGGCAACCTGTATTTCCGTCGTGAGTTCGGCAAGGAGAGCGTCGATTTCATGCTGCCGGACTGCTTCGGCTTCCCCGCGTCGCTGCCGTCGATCTGGGCGCATTGCGGATTGATCGGCTTCTCCACGCAGAAACTGACGTGGGGGTCGGCCGTCGGCATTCCGTTCAAAGTCGGCGTGTGGGAGGGGCCGGACGGGCGCGGCGTGATCGCGGCGCTGGACCCGGGGCCGTACGTCGGGGCGATCGAGGGGCCCGTGCACGAGAGCACGGAGTGGGCCGAGCGTATCACGACAAATGGCGATAAATACGGCCTCTGGGCCGACTACCACTACTACGGCATCGGCGACATGGGCGGCGCCCCGCGCGAAGAGGACGTGAAGAACTACACGGCCGCGGCGAAGGCAGACGGGCCGTTCCGCGTGGCGCTGGTCTCGTCGGACCGGATGTACAAAGACATCTCACCCGAGATCAGGGCAAAGCTGCCGCGCTACAAGGGCGATTTGCTGCTCACGGAGCACTCGGCCGGCACGTTGACGAGCCAGGCCTACATGAAGCGCTGGAATCGCAAGGGCGAGCTGCTCGCCGACGCGGCCGAACGGGCGAGCGTCGCGGCGGACTGGCTCGGCGGCGCGGTGTATCCACGGGAAAAACTCGAGCGCTCGTGGGTGCGGCTGCTGGCGAACCAGATGCACGACATCCTGCCGGGCACGAGCCTGCCGAAGGCGTACACCTATTCCTGGAACGATGAGATCGTGGCGATGAACGGCTTCGCGGCGGCGCTGGCGGATGGCGCCGGGGCGGTGTGCCGCGCTATTGACACACGCGGGGAGGGCCAGGCGGTGGTCGTGTTCAACCCGCTGGCACAGGCGCGGGAGGACCTTGTGGAAGCGAAGGTGCGTTTCGCTGGCGGCGCGCCGCGCGCGGTGCGCGTGCTCGGCCCCGATGGGAGCGAGGCGCCGGCGCAGGTGCTGTCGCGCGACGGCGAGTCGGTCATTGTGGCGTTTGTCGCGGCGGTTACGCCCGTTTCGTGGACGGTGTATCGCGTGTGCCCGGGCGGGTCGCTGGATGCAGCGCGGGACGAAGCCGGCGCGAACTCAAGCGCGCGATTGAGCATCACCGAGAATTCGCTGGAGAACCCGTGGTATCGCGTGACCATCAACGCCGACGGCGACGTGTCGAGCATCGTGGACAAGGCGCAGGGCGGGCGCGAGTTGCTGGCCGCGCCGGCGAGGCTGGTCTTCACGCATGAGAAACCGAAGAACTGGCCCGCATGGAACATGGACTGGCGTGATCGCCAGAAACTGCCGATCGACGCGGTGAAGGGTCCGGCGAAAGTGCGAATCGTCGAGCAGGGGCCGGCGCGCGTGGCGCTGGAGATCGTCCGCGAGGCGCGCGGTTCGATCTTCACGCAACAGATTCGGTTGTGCGCCGGGAACGCGGGCCGCCGCGTGGAGTTCAAGACGCACATCGACTGGCAGTCGGCACAGGTCGCGCTGCGAGCGTCTTTCCCGCTGACGGCGGCGAACGCGAAGGCGACGTACAACTGGGGCATGGGCACGATCGACCGCGCCAACAACGAGCCGACAAAGTACGAGGTGCCGTCGCACGAGTGGTTTGACCTGACGGACCAGTCCGGCAAGTTCGGCGTCAGCGTGCTGGAGGATTGCAAGTTCGGGTCGGACAAGCCGAGCAACAGCGAAGTGCGGCTGACGCTTCTTTACACGCCCGGCGTGCGAAGCGGCTATCTCGACCAACACAGCCAGGACTGGGGCGTGCACGATATGACGTACGCGCTCTACTCGCACGCCGGCGACTGGCGTGCGGAGCGCAGCGAGTGGCAGGGGCGGCGACTGAATCAACCGCTCGTTGCGTTCACCGCGCCGGCGCACGAAGGCGAACTGGGAAAGTCGTTCTCGTTGTTGCAGGTCAACACGGAACAGGTCGATGTCCGTGCGGTGAAGCGGTCCGAAGAGGGCGAATGGGTCATCGTTCGCCTTCAGGAATTGTGGGGCCGCGAGGCGAAGGGCGTATCGGTGAAGTTCGCCGGGCCGATCGCCTCGGCGCACGAGGTGGACGGCCAGGAGCGTCGCATCGGCGAGGCGAAGGTCGCGGGCGGCGCGCTCTCGTTCGACATGACGCCGTACAGCCCGCGCAGTTTCGCGGTGCGGCTTGGCCCGGCGCCAACACAACTGATGCCGCCGAAATGCATGCCGATTCGACTGGAGTTTGATGTCGACGCGGTGAGCGGCGATTCGAATCGCGCCGACGGCGCGATGGATTCCGAAGGGCGCACCTATCCGGCGGAGCAACTGCCCGCGACGCTCGTGGCCGACGGCATCGCATTTCAAATCGGATCGGGTGCAGCAGGCGAGAAAAACGCGATGGCCTGCGCCGGACAGGAGATTCTCCTCTCCGGTGGTGGAACGAATCGGCTGTATCTGCTTGTCGCGGCGAGCGAAGATTGTGTCGGCGAGTTCGAAGTCGATGGCCGCAAGACGAAGATTTCCATTCAGGGTTGGACCGGCTTTGTCGGACAGTTCGACGATCGCGTGTGGGATCGGCCGTTCAATGCGGTCGATTTCGTCTGCGAGGGCCGCGTCATGGGCCTGACTCCTGGTTACATCCACCGCGACCCCATCGCCTGGTTCGCAACACATCGGCATCATCCGACAAGGGGCAACGAGGCGTACCAATTCAGCTACACGTATAAATACAGGCTCGATGTGCCGCTCGGAGCAAAGGTGCTCAAGCTTCCGAAGGACGAACGGATCAAGGTTTTTGCCGTCACCGAGGCGGCGAACGAGAACGACGCAGCCCAGCCCGCCGTCCCGCTGTACGATGATTTCTCCGATCGCGGGCCGATCGAGTTTCGCTATCGGTATCCGCCGCCGGTCGACGAAGGGCAGGACCCGATCGCGCGGGTAATGTCCGACCGCGCCGATTCGTTCGCCGCGCTCAAGCTGCCGCAGCCGTCGAAGGATGACTACGCAGACGCCTCGCGCGGCAAAGTGACTTTTCGCTATTTCGGGGGCGACGGCGAATTCGCGCCGCACCGCCAGTCCGGCGCGGAAGGCGACACGCTCCCGCGGCTGAACGACGGCGAAGTCCCGCAGAACAACGACGACACCAGGCGAAACGTCTGGTACGACAGCGAGGGGCGGTTTCACGTCGACCTCGGCGCGAGCGTGAAGCTCCGCGCGGTGCGAAGTTACTCGTGTCACCGTGATCGTCGCGCGCCGCAGGTTTACACGCTGTGGGGCTCGAACGATCCGACGATGCCCGACGCCGGTTTCACGTCCGCACGCGACACAAAATGGAAGCTTCTTGCGTGCGTGGATACGACCAAACTGGGGGACGGTGGCGTGCATGCAGTTGAGATCGCGGCGGGCCCGATGACGCAAACCGGTGACGAGTTCGGCGGCAGGGACGATGCGAATGAGGCGAATCGAGATTCCGCGATCATCGGCGCGTACCGCTACCTGCTGTTTATCACACCGAGTCAGGGAACGTTCTTCTCCGAGGTGGACGTGGATGTCGCCGAGTAGATGGGCCATGTCAACTCGGCGCGCGGTACTGGTCGCGGCGATTGCCGGCGCAAGTGCGTGGACGATCAGCGCATCGGCGCATCCGATCGCGGTCGCGCGCGGCGTGGCAGTGATCGACGGGGCGCGTGTGCGCATCACGCTTCGCGAAGCGGGCGAGTCGCTGATCCACGACATGCCCGCTCTGCATGCGCGGGGCGACTTTGCGCCGCAGGAGATCGAGCGCGCCTTCGCGCGCCGCGCGGGCAACATGGTCAGCCGGCTGGAGGTGAGAGACGAGTCGGGGCGGCTGCTTGCCGGTCGGTTGAAGGATGCCCGGTTCGAACCAGCCCGGGGGGACGCCGCCGATCGCAGCTCGGAGGTTTCGTGGCGCGGCGCTCGGGCCACGTATGAGCTGGAGTACATCGCGGAGCGGTCGCCCACGCACGTGACGCTTCGCCAGTCGCCGCCGGAAGATGCCATTATCCCGACACAATTCGCCTTGCGTGTGCAGAAGCGATCCGACTCGGCGGAGCGGTTCGTGCGGCTGACCAGCGCCGGCAACGCCGAGACGCTGGACCTGTCGCCGTCGCCGCCGCCGGATGCATCGCAGAATGTGGCCGGCAAGCAAACCTGTACGGTCTCCGTGGGCGCTGCGGCTTCGATGTTCCGGCATCGGTTCAAATGCGTTCAGGCCGTGGTGCGTCGAGAGACGGATCGCGTGCTCGTGGATGCCTATGTACCGCTCACGCTGCTGGAGACCTGGAGGCCGATCAATCGAGAGCAGGCCGATTTTGTGACGCCTGCGGAACAGCGCGCCGCGTGCGAAGCGGCGAGCGACCTGCTTCAAAAAAATGTCTCGGTGTTGCTTCCGAAGTCGGATCGGCGTGCATTCGCACCGGTCTCGCCATGGTCCGCAGTGCTGGGGCCGGACGCGGTCCATCCCTGTGTCGGAGAGGTTCGGCCGCATGGCAGTGCGCTGGGGGCGTGGTCCGCGCGCGTGGCGGTGCGATTGGAATTCGCCGTGCCGCCGACGGAATCGGCGATCACGCTCGATTGGCGGCTGTTTAATCCGGCCGTGCTGACGGCGGACCTGTTGATCGTGAGTGATGCGACTTCATCCGGCATGGCTGAAGCGATGGAGCACCAGGTGACGACGTACAATTCTACGGTTGTATTGAAAATGCCCGCCGCGACGTCACCCAGGGAACCGGTTGCTCGAGCAATTGCTCCATGACGCCGTCGATTGCGCATCCAATCGATCCGAACTAGTAACGACGATCAACGAGGCGGTTCGTTTTGGTTCGGCGATGCCCGGTCCGCGAGCGCCGTGAACAATCCGAGCCACAGCAACGCACTGGCAATGATCATCGCCGGTATCGTGCATGCGGGGCCGAGGGCCGACGGGTGCATGGCTGCGAGGCGCTCGCGCGCCGCCGCGCTCCACGGTTCGCCGGTGTAGCGCGGGACCATCTCGCCGAGAATGCCCCACGTCTCGGCCGAGCCATGCAGCACGATCAGCCCGCCGCCGAGAACGATCAGCGCCGCCCGGTGCCCCGTCGCGACCACGCCCTGGTAATACAGGCACAGCAGCCACGGGAACGACACCGCCGCATACCATACGTTTGTCGTGATGCTCCCCCAGGCCTGCCGCGAACTCAACATGTGCCACGTCAGCCCCGCCGCGAACAACGCCCCCAGCAGGACCGACGCCCGGCCCGCGCCCTCGCGCGAGAAGCAGATTGGCTGGCCGGTTCGTCGCCCGCGAATCGCCGCCGCGGTGGCCAGACCCGCCCCGATCAACAGGAACACTTGATAAATCCATGTGATCGCGCCGGAGGTTTTGACGTAACTCCAGCCGCCGGTGAACAAGGACTGACGCAGGTATTTGCGCAGCAATTCGCCCAGCCAGTCCAGGGCGAAGGCCTGCCGCAGGATCGCGCCCGCGCCGATGCCGTGCTTCGCGTTCTCGACCGACTCCTGCATCGGGGTCAGCAGGCCGTACAGGCGGAGGTTCTGCAAGAAATAGTCACCCGTCAGCAAAACGGCGACGGCCGCGATCAGCAATCCGGACGCGGCGACCTGTGCCCCGCGCCATCGTCCGCGCCGCCAACGGTCCGCCCAGATCAGTACCACAAACGGAATCAGCAGCAGGTTGTACGCCTTCGCCAGTATCGCCATGCCCAGCGCCAGCCCGAGGATCAACCCGTGCCGGCGCCACCGGTCGACGCGAAACTCCAGAACCATCACGACGACCAAGGTGCCCAGCAGGACGGCAAGGGAATCGCTCGCGACGCGCGCGCAATTGAAGAGCAGCAACGGCTGGGATGCGACCGCCAGCAGAATCAAGTGTCGCGCCGGCCCCGGTGAGACCAGGCTCGGCAGCGACAGCCCAAACAACAGCAGTGCCGCCGCGCCGCACGCCACGCCGAGCCATCGCGCCCGCGCGATCGCCTGACCGATCCGATCGGGTTCGAGCTGCCCGCGGAACAGCGGCGCGATCAGTTGGTAGTAAAGCGGCGGGTGCTGCGCCTGATAAAGCGGAATTTCCGGCGCGGTCGCGCGAACCTCGGTTGTGCCGCCGGCCGCGATCCGCTCCCAGTAGGCGTGATATTCCATCGCGCCGATCGTGCCGATCTGATCGACGGCGAGCCTGGGTTGGGGGTATCGCACCAACGCCGGATAAAGCGCGCGGGGGACCATCGCCTCGCCGTGGACCGGCGGCGAATCGTGTTCGATCACATGTGTCACGTACGCAATGTGCTGGTATTCATCCCACCCTTCAAAGGGCGGCAACACGGAGAGCAGGAACACCGCCCGCGTCAGGAACAGCGCGATCATGAGCGCGCAGAACCGGTTCCAGTTGCCCAGCCACGTCAGAATTCGTGTCACGCGCCCGTTCATATGGTTCGAGGAGTCTGCGAATCGGGGGCGGGTGCGTCAAGCCGCGTTTGACGCCGAAGGGCGAAACGATGAATAATCCGGGCAGGATCGCAATACCTCATTGGGATTGCCGCCCTTCGGGAGCCGCCATGTCCATCGTGACCCTGCCACGCACCGTTCGGACCTTCGCGCGGCTTCGCGTCATTGCGCAGGTGCTCTCCCGCCACGGATTCGGCCATTTCGTCGACCGCCTGCAACTGGGCCAATACGTTCCGTCGTTCCTGCGATTCAAGCGCGGCGCCGAGGCGGACGAGAGCGAGATTGATCCGATCGCCACCATCGGCGAGCGGCTTGTGAAAGTGTGCGAGGAACTCGGCCCCACATTCGTCAAACTCGGGCAGATCGGCTCGACCCGGCCCGACCTGTTGCCGGCGCAGATCATCGCGGCGCTGGAGCGCCTGCAGGACGACGTGCAGCCCTTCTCGGCCGACGAGGCCCGGCGCATCGTCGAGGCCAGCACCGGCCTTTCCGTTCAACAGGCATTTCGTGCGTTCGAAGAGCGACCGTTCGCCAGCGGTTCCATCGGCCAGGTGCATCGTGCGACGACGCAAGACGGCCAGGAGGTCGTCGTCAAGATTCGCCGGCCGGGCATCGAACAGGTCGTTCAATTAGACATCTATGTACTCAAATGGATGGCCGAGCGGGCTGAGGCGCTGTTTCCCGAGCTGCGATCGTATCACCCGCGCATGCTGGTGGACGAGTTCGCGCAGACGATTCAGAAGGAGCTGGATTTCGTCAACGAGGCGTCGGCCACGTCACGGTTTTACGACGCATTCAAGGATGATGAATTCATCCGTACGCCGCTGGTGCGATGGGACCTGACAGGCACGGAAGTGCTGACGATGGAGTTCATGGAGGGGTTGCACCTGCGCGACGCCCTCGGCGCGCAGCGGGCGCAGTGCGATCCGAAGAAGTTGGCCCATCGGCTGGCCGAGAGTTTCATGAAGCAGTTCTTCGAGATGGGGCTGTTTCATGCCGACCCGCACCCGGGGAATCTGCTGGTCTGCCCGCCGGACAAGCTGATCCTGTTTGATTTTGGAATGGTCGGCGTGATCGACGACGAGCTGATGGGCCGGCTGGTGATCGGCATCGTCGCGATGGTCAAGCGCGAAATCGACGTGCTGATCGAAGTGCTGGCCGACCTGGGCGCGCTGGGCCGGTCGACCGATCGGGAGATGCTCGCGCGCGACTTGCGCGACATGCTCGACAAGTACTACGGGCTGCCGCTGCGGCGGCTGGAAGTGCCCACGATCTTCCGCGAGTTGCTGGAGACGATGCGCCGGTCTGACGTGACGCTTCCGCGCAATTTCGTCTCCATGTTCAAGTCGCTGGCGACCGTCTCGGCGGTCGTGATGCAGCTTGATCCGGATTTGAATTTGCTCGAACTGCTCCAACCGCGGATCAACACGCTCCTGCGCGAGCGCTTTCATCCCCGGCGGCTCTCGCGCCTCTTCGGCATTTCGGCCTGGCACCTCGCCAGCGTGTTACGGGACGCGCCCCGCCTGCTGCGCGACACCCTGCGCGGTATCGGACGCGGGCAGTTTCAAATCAACATCCGCCACGAGAATCTCGATCACCTTGCCAGCGAGCTGGATCGCTCCAGCAACCGCCTGGCCTTCTCGGTGCTCGTGGCCTCGACGATCATCGGCAGCACGATGTTGCTCTCGATGAACGCCGACGTGCTGCTGTTCGGCACGTTGCCGATCCGCTACCTGGGATTCGTCGGCTACGCGCTGACGTTTGTCATGTCGGCGTGGCTGCTGATTGCGATCCTGCGCAGCGGCCGGCTGTCGTAGAGGCAGCGTTCAGTGGCCGGAAGATGGTTACTTAGCCGGCGGGCTTGACCGCCGCACAACGGCGAATCGCATCGCGTCGCGCTTCGGGGGGAGCGTTCATGCCGCCATCAACCCATACCGAGAATCCGCCGCACCCGGTTCACGCGCCTTGCGAAGATGCCGCGCTCGTCACCATTGAAACATATCACGAACCCCGGGAACTGGATTCGCGCCGGCCTGCTTCCGCGGATCGCGTTGCATTCTCGCATCGCGTCGCCGCGTCGCCGTATCGTCGATTCAATCTGAACCGGCTGGACTTCGTCGCGGCCGCCGTGATTTTTCTCGCCGCGCTGGCATTTCGTGCGCCGCTGATCCTCCGTGGCGAGACACTCTTGCACTCCGACGAGGCCATCGTCGGACTCATGGCGCAGGACATCGCCGAGGGCGTCCGTTTCCCGATTTACTTCTACGGCCAGCGCTACATGGGCGCGCTGGAGGCCTATGTCGTAGCGGCGTTGCTGCCGTTCTTTGCGAATCCGGTTCACGCATTGCGGGCCGCGCCGGCGATCTTCTTCGCGGCGATGGTCGGAGTGCAATATCTGATGCTCACGCGGTGGCTCGGTCGCCGCGCAGGGCTTGTCGGAGCGGCCGTGCTTTTGTGCGGGCCGCCGATGTTTGCGCAGTGGACCATTTCCGCGCGCGGGGCGTACGTCGAGAACCTGCTTTGGGGCACGCTGATTCTCTGGGCGTATGCGGAGTGGTTCGCCTGTCCAACCGCAGAGAGCAATCCGGCGGCGCAGCGGACAACGTCGGATGCGAGCAAGGCATCCCGCGGACGGGAAACCCGCCGCCAATTCATCTTCGGCGGGCTGGTGGGCTCGGGATTGTGGCTCAATCCATCGGTTGTATTCTTCCTTGCTCCCGTCCTCGTGCATTATCTGCTCGGCTCGCCGCTTCGGATGCTTCGGGTCGCCACGCCGCGCGCGGCCGCCTGGAGTGTGATTGACCGCCTCGGTGTCACGGCCTTGACCGTTGTTGTCGCGGCGTTGTTGTTGATGGTCACGACCGCATGGTCGGTACAAGTCGATGAGTCCGGCGTGAAGTCGGCGCTGCTGCTCGGGCTGATCCCGCGGCCAGCCGCGGCCGGTGTTTTAGCGGTTGCAGGCGTGATCGCGGCATGGCGGCTTCGATTGGTTTCGCGGGTGCGAGCGATGATCCCCCGATGCGGAGCGATGTTGCTCGGCGTCGTCATCGGGTCGGCGCCGGCCATCGCCTATGTCCTGTTGGCGACGCTGCGCGGCCAGGGTCTGGAGCCGACGCTCCCGCTGGGCCTGCGCCCCCCGTGGGCCATTGGCGATACGATTGTATATTTACTACTCGGCTCGCCCGTCTTCTTCGGAGCCGATCCGCAGTCGTTCCTGCGTCTGGTGACCGTCGGGCAGGATGCCTCGCTCGCGCCGCTGGATATCGCCTGGGGCGGATTGGTCGGCGGAGCGAACTGGATTGTGGTCGGCGCGGCCATGACGGCCGGCGCGGTGCTGCTGCTGAATTCGGGGCCGCGCCTCGCTCGCATGCTTCGCATGACGCCGGGTGTGCATCGTCCGGTTGCGCTGCTGGCGCTCGGCGCGATGGGCTGCGTCGGGTTGTATCTGTTTGGCGGGTGCAGTTTCAATTTCACCACGATCCGCTATTGGCTTCCGATCTGGGTGTTCCTGCCCGGGTTGTTGGCGTGTGTCTTCATCAATCGCCGGCTGCCTGCGGCCGGCCGCGCGTCGGTCGTGGCCCTTTGCGCGGCGTGGATGGTTGGTCAGGCGGCGTTGTATCAGCAGGTTGGAGCGCCGCATCCGATGCAGCGCGTCGCAGATGCCCTCGTCGAGCAGGACGTGAAGCAGGTCTGGGCCGAGCCGCTGGATGCCCATGTGCTGACTTATCTCACGGGCCAGCGTTGCCGGGTCGGCGAGTACCGTGCGTTCTGGGCGAGGCTCGACCACCTGGTGGCCCCGCCGTCCCTTGGGCGTGGTACGACGCGCTACGTTGTCCGACCCGACGAGCCGGACCGCGAGTGGGACTGGATTCACGGCGGCTTTCCAGGATGGTCCCCGCCCGAGACAAAGCGCAATCTTTGGCCGGACCTCCGCCGCCGGGCGACCCTCGAACCATCGGAAGTCATTGCCTCGCAATCGCTTCCCGACGGTTACAGGCTGTGTGCCCTCGCGCGGCCCCTATCAAACCGATAGGGACTTCCCACCTTAATTCAATGGCACAACCCGACGGCCTCGGCTTACAATACGCGGTAGAGCCAAAGTCCCGGCGCGACCGACAGTTGGGGTTTCGCGCGCCGCGGGCAAACAAGTCAAGGTTTCCGGCGGCTGGAGGCGTGGTGCGATGTTGCACAAGAACCGAGTGACGTTCTGGATGGTCGGGTTGTCGATGGTCGTAGCGGTGGCGGCGTTGTCGTCCACGGGGCGCGCGCTGGCCGGACCGAAATGCGATCAGTTCGTCTTTGCGGGGCCGGACGACGGCACCGAGAAGAAAGCGACCACGAAGAAGAAATCCAAGCCGAAGAAGTCGGCGGACGGAATGCCGCGCGTGCGCTGGGGGCAGAAGCGCAACGAGACCGACGCCGAGTACGACAAGCGCTACGAGCGGCTGCTCAAGCGCATCAAGCAGGACAAGCGCGGCGATTACAGCGATGGCACGTTCAAGAAGGGTGACGAAGAGGTTCGCCTGTGGACCTACATGGGCCATCCCTTCATCGTTCGCACGGACATCGACAAGGAGTTCACGGCCGACACCGCGATGTACATGGAGATGCTCCATCGCGAATACGGCCGGGCGTATTCGAAGCTGCTGGGCGGTGTCCCGGCGGATGTGCGCGAGAAGATTGAAGTCATCGTCTTTGCAGATCAAAAGACGTACCACGAAAACGGCGGTTCGCCGGGCAGCGGTGGCTTTTTCATGTCGTTCGGGCACTTGGTGGGCGATCGGGGTCCGCATTGGCCGGCTCGGCGCTATCGTTTGCAGCAATTCACTGACGGCATTACCGACTTCCGGAAGTGGGAGAAAGGCACGTTGAAGCACGAAGCGGCCCACATGGAATTGCAGCTTCGTTTGGGCAATACGCTGTTTCCGGGGGTAAACATTGGCGTCCCTGTGGATTGCCCGCGCTGGTGGAACGAGGGCCACGCGGCGGTGTTCGAGTACTGGGATTTCGACAAGACGGTCGAGGAAAACTTCGCCGAGATTCCCAACCGCGGGCGGTACGCGCCGGTGATTCGTCGCATTGTCGACACGCCGAAATGGAAGGACTTCAACTACGTCTGGACGATCGACCCCGAAAGCTGGCACAAGGACATGACCAGCGAGCAGGGATTCTTGAACTATTCGCAGGCGTGGTCGCTGGCGGCCTACATGATGGGTGGCGGGCGTCAGGGATGGAAGGATTTCCGGGCCGTGTTCGACTTGTCCAAGCGGGTCGGCTCTGATCGACAGACGACTTACATGGGAGATCGCATGCGCGCCTGGGAAGAGAAGTTCTCTTCAGAGGCCAAAGAGGCTCTCGAGAAGAACTGGACCCAGTGGGTCAAGGAAAACATTTCGCGTGATAAGTCCGTGCCCGATGAGGAGTACTACCTCAAACTCGGCGGCTACAACCCGGACATCACCGACGAACTGAAGCACTATTCGTCTGAAGAGATGGATCGCCTTCGCAAATGGCTCAAAGACGAGGAAGAACGCCGCAAGAAATCCAAGGAAATCGAGCGGTAGTCGTCGTTCACACGTTTCAAACCCTTCGCGGCGCGCAGCGGCTGAACCGCTCCGGTGGGAATCCGCGCTAAATCCCCGCGAGAAACTGCAATGAGCCCGCAGGTTTGAACTCTGCATATCCCCTGCTTCCCTCGATGAGGGTCGGTCAGCTGCACCCACTACGTTTTCCGTCGAATTCCGGTTTCAAGACTCCGCGTCTGGCGTGTTGGCGGGGAAAAGGCTGATAACACGGGTCGCGTGAACCGGTAACCGACAAGGGGGCCGGGCAATGCTGGGAACGCGGATCAGCCGCCTTCGGGGTATCGGACGGGCCGGCCGACCCGGGGGGAGAAAGGGCTTGCATTAGCACGGCGACGTGCGTAAATTCTATTGGAATCAAGGCATGGAGTGACCCGCCGCGGCTTCCCACCCGATGCGCCCCAACCGGGCGCCCTACCTGAAGCGAGCGATGCCTGCGTCCGGTCGAAAAGACTCCATGGCTTGTAGGCCTGCCTAAGCGCTGGTGGTTGGGGACGGCACGTGTGGATGACAGCCCCGGTTTAAGACGCCGGTGGTAGGATGACCCGGTAAACGGTGTCGGCCGATCCAGTCGGCCGCGACGGTTGAGGAGACGGTCATGTTCAAGCTTCGCACTTGGAGTATGGTCCTCGGCGTGGTTCTGCTCGCGGCGGTCAGCGTCGCGCGGGCCGACGATGAGCCGAGCGCTTCAGAGCGCCTGACGGCGGCGATCAAGCTCGTGGAGGCCGGTGATTACGCCGCGGGCAAGGATGCGTTGCTTGAGATCTCCGAAGACGAACTGGACGACGACGAGCAGATCAACCTTCAGCGCTTCCTCGGCATGGCCGAGCGGGCGCTGGCCGACCGCGCCAAGGCGCGCGAGGACCTCGCCGCCGGCGAGAAGGCGATGAAGGCCGGCAAGACCGACGACGCGCGCAAAGCGTTCGAGGCGGTCGTGGCGTGCAAGGTGGCCGAGGCCGATGTCGTTTCCAAGGCCCGCACTCACCTCACCGAACTCGACAAATCGCAAAAATCAGCAGGCGAAGCGGCGGCATCGGCAAAATCAAACGCCGCCATGGGCGACGCGCCGCGCCCGGCCGCGCCGAAGTCCGGCGGCGGTCTGGTGGATGAACTGGCCGAGGAACACGCCCTGCTCTGGCAGCAGGCGGTCAAGACGTACAAGGAGACCGAGGCGAAGCTGCGCCAGGCCCTGCTGGCGGAGGATTTCGCGGAGGCCCGGCGGCTGCTGGATTTTGCCCGCCAGACAATCGAATTGAACCGGCGCTACGCCTCGCCCGCCGCGTTGTACGAAGACTATCGCAAACAGGCCAACGAGCTGGAGCGCTTCCTTGAGGGCGAGCAGCAAGATTATGACGAGCAACTGGTCCGCATGAAGCAAGAGGAAGTCGCCGCCCGGGAGCGGGAGCGTGTCGAGCAGGTACGCATCCAGAAGACTCGGCAGATTGAACAGCTCATGGATCAGGCCGCCGAGCTGCGCAAGGAGCAGCGGCTGGACGACGCGATTCAGGTGCTCAAGCAGGTGCTGGCGATCGATCCGAACAACGAGCAGGCCGCGTGGATGAAGGAGACGCTGGAAGACCTTGCCATCAATCGCCGAAACGTCGGCGCCACGATCGACAAACAGAACGAGGCGCAGGACCTGCTCGTCGCGAACGAAGAGACGGCCATCCCATGGCACCGCGACATCATGTATCCCAAGAACTGGCGGGAGATTTCCGCCAAGCGAACCGGCGCTGAAGAAGCGGCTGAACCGGAGAGCAACCGGGTCGTTCGGCGCAAGCTGGAATCGGTCGCCCCCGAGATCAAGTACGACGCGGTTCCGTTCCGCAAGGTGATCGAGCAATTGCGCGACCGGACGGGCTTGAACATCGTCCCGAACTGGACGGCGCTCGATTCGGCCGGCATCGACCCGGAGACGGAAGTCAGCCTTCGGTTGAGCAGCGTGAAGTTCTCCAAGGCGATGCAACTGATTCTGGACGCGGTCGGCGCGGGCGACGTGCAACTGGCGTATGAGGTGGACGACGGCGTCATTGCAATTTCGACAAAGGAAGACCTCGCGCGCAAAACGCTGACCCGTGTGTACGGCGTGCAGGACCTGATCATCTCGGTGCCGACCTTCCGCGGCCGACAGATCAACCTTGACCAGATCGGCCAGAACAGCAATCAGCAGGGCGGTCTGGGCGGCGGGCGGTTTCTCGGCGGCGCGGGCGGCGGTGGCGGTGGTGGCGCGGGCGGCGGCAACATCTTCGGCGGCGGCGGCGGCGGTCAGCAGGATGACGACCTGCAGAACACGCAGGAAGACCCCATCCTGCCGATCATCGAGCTGATCCGACAGACCATTGACCCCGAAAGCTGGCGCGAGGCCGGCGGCAACACCGGCTCGATCCAGGCGCTGAATCAGCAACTGGTCGTCACCCAGACGTCGAGCGCGCACACGCAGCTTCGCGACCTTCTGCGGCAGCTACGCCAATCCCGCGCACTGCAGATCGCCGTTGAAGCGCGATACATCACCATCACGCGAAACTGGCTCGAGCAGATCGGCGTTGACCTCGACGTCGTGTTGAACAACGGCAATGCCGGCTTTGATCGCACAACGATTCTTGATCCTGCCACAAACAACCCGGTCCTCGTGCCGCGGCAGTTCGTGCGCAACGGATTCACCCCCGGCGCGCCGGCCAACGTCGGCATCGGGTTGCCGACCCAGCCGTTCGGCCAGCCTTACGGTCAGCCGGGTCTTGTGCCTGCCAGTGGCAACGTCGGGCCGGCCATCGGCACCATGACGCCGATCCCGATCGTCAACAACACGTTGGACCTGGCGGCGCCGAGCAACACGAACATCAACGGAACGCTGGGGAGCATCGCGAACACGACGCCGGCGTTTCAGATCTTCGGAAGCTTCCTGGATAACATCCAGGTCGACTTCCTGCTGCGTGCGACGCAGATCGACCGCCGCTCCAGTGACCTTGATGCTCCGCGGCTCGTGCTCTTCAACGGCCAGCGCGCCGCCTTCGAGGCCTTCATCGAGCAGGATTACATCGCGGCCCTGACGCCCGTCATCGGCGACAACGCCGGCGCGTTTCTACCCAACATCGCGACGGCCCTGACCGGCCGCTCGCTCGACGTGCAGGCGACCGTCACGGCGGATCGCCGGTATGTCACCATGACCGTGCGAACGTTCACCCGCGTCACCGGCGACTTCCGAACCGTCTTCTTCGGCGGCTCGCAGACGGTCGGCTCGGGCTTCATCGAACTGGCCACGCAAACGACGCAACAGGTGCGAACGACCGTCTCGGTACCCGATGGCGGCACGCTGCTCATCGGCGGCCTGAAGCTCTCGGCCGAGCGCGACATCGACGCGGGCGTACCGATTCTCTCGCGCATCCCCGTGCTCAAACGCGCCTTCTCGAACACGTCCAACGTCAAGGACGATCAGGTGCTGCTGATTCTTATCAAGCCGACGATCATCATTCAGGAAGAGGCCGAGGCCGAGGCGTTCCCGACGCTGACCTCCGCCACCGGCTTGTAACGACGATCTACGGGACATTTGGTCTTTTCAGCGGGCCGGTCGATGGCAACCCCATCGGCCGGCTTTATTATTTGCCGATGAATTCCATGATGCACGGCGAGCGCCATCGGCGTTACCCGACGACCTCTCTCGCCGCGCGACGGGCACAACCTCCATTTAGCCGGTGAGCTTGCTCGCCGCCCCTGGCAAAATGAAATCACCGACGCCATCATCGCCGCCGACAACAGCGCCATTGGTTGAGCATTCGGAGCGATTCGGCATTATCTCCGAGGTCGTCGCATTCGTCGTCGTCGTCGGCTTCATTGCTCTGCTCGGTTGGTTCAAGCTCGGCGATCTCGACAGCGGTTACCACCTCGCCTACGGGCGGCACTTTCTCGACACCGGCAAGATTGTCACGCGCGACCCCTTCATCGTCCCCGCCAACTCGCAGGACTTCGTCAACGCCAACTGGGGCGCGCAGGTCGTCATGGCCTGGCTGGAGCGCGCGGCCGGGCCGAACGGCCTCATCGCCCTGCGCACCGTGTTGCTCGCGGTTCTGTTCGCGGGAGTGACGGCAATCGCGCGAACACTGACGAAATCGTGGCACGCTGTCGCATGGGCAGCGCTGCTGGCCGCGCTGGGAGCGTACGAGCGTTTCAGCATGCGCCCGGAGCTGTTCAGCCACGCGCTGCTGGTCACCCTTGTTGCGGTGCTTGTCCGCGGAGGATCGTCCCGCCGGCTGCTCATCGGTCTCGGCGCGATGCAGGTCCTCTGGGTCAATCTGCACAGCTACTTTCTCGTCGGCCCACTGGTCACGGCTGCGATGCTCGCCGGGGCGGCTCTGCGGCGCTGGCGGCGCCCGGCCGAATCGTCGCGCGCGAAGTTTTTCGCGACCCTGCTCGCTGTGCAGTTGGCTGCGTGCATGGTCAACCCCTGGCACGTTCGGGGGGCGCTTTTTCCGATCTCTACACTGCGCTACTTGAGTCAGCACGACGTAATGGCCGCAGGCCCGCAAGAAGCCCGCGCCAGTGCCTGGTCGGAGATCTCCGAATTTCATTCGCCCTTCAAATACATCGGGCAGCCGATCAATTCGAGAACGATCAACGCATATCTGCTGCTATTGGCGCTTGCGGCTGTTGGGGTTGTGCTGTTGGTCCGGCGCGGCCGGCTGGGTGAGGCGTTTGTGCTGATCCTTTTGGCTGCGATGTCCATTCAAATGCGGCGAAACATCGCTCCGTTTGCACTGATCGCCGCGCCGGTTGCCGTGACGTCGCTGCACGCGAGCCTTTCGCAGCGCCTGCATGCAATGCGTCATGCCGCAAGGACGCTGTCCGTGGTGGCCGCGCTGCTCGGCGTGGGGTATTGGGCGACCAGTATCGTTTCGGGACGTTTTTATTACACCGAGCGGCGCATCACGCGCGAGTTCGGCGGCGGCTACAGCGATGTGACCTTCCCGCGCGACGCCGTGAAATGGCTCGCCGATCATCCCGGCTTGCAACCCAACCTATTTGTTGATTACTTCTCGTCGAGCAACACGCTGCTTTGGCTACCGGAACGCTTCAAGCTCTTTGTCGATACCAACACGTTTGCGTACCCCGAGCCGGTGCTGCGCGCCGCGTTTGATGTCGGCCTCGGCAAGCTCGACCACAAGACGTTTCTCGACGAGCACGGCATCAATGTCGTGTTGCTCCACGCCGGCCCGGACACACAGCCGCTGATTCGCAAGCTGGCGATGGACGTGAACAATTGGTCGCCTGTCTATTTCGACCCGTACGCGGTCATTTATTTGCGGCGCATTCCCGAACACGAGGCGCTCATACAGGCCAACCAGCCGCGCGAAGACCTGCTCAATCCGGCCGACTGGATCGCCCGGGCGCAGGGCGGCGAATACCATCGCGCGTTGACGCTGGGCACGATGCTCAACGTGCCGATGACGATCGGGTGGTGGTCGGCGGGTTTGACGCTTGCCGATGAAGCCATCCGGCTGGCCCCCGATTATCATGAAGCGTGGTATCACAAGGCGGTGGCCGAGGGCAATCTTGCCAAGGCTGCGGCGCGGCGCAATGACTGGATGGAAATGCGCCGCCGGGTGCAACGGGCCGTCGATTCGGCGGAGACGGTGCTGAAGTTCGTGCCCGATCACCGCGGCGCGGTGATGATGCGCGATGACCTGCGCCGGACGCTGATGCTTTACTCCGGCGTGGGGAATTGACATCGGCTGGTCCGTTGCGAGGCGCTCCAAGGCGCGACCGTCCGAGCCGCGACCGTAAGGGAGCGCCGAGTGCTGCACCAAAAGGGGACGGCCGTACTCGTTGCGGCGGGGTTCGCACGAATGCCACGAACACGACACTTCTGGAAAGGCTGGGCGTGGTGCGTCGTCGTGTCGGCGTTGGCCGGCGCGTGTTCACCGGATTCGCAGCAGGGCGATCGCGCAACCGTCGATTCATCGCAGCGCGGCGCGGCCAAAGCGGTGGACTACGCGCCCGGCGTGCGAATCGACTTCCGCGTGCCGAAGGTTGAAATCGCGTGCGAAGTGGTGCTGCGCGAGGGACCGCTGGAGCTGTTTGCCTACAGCAAAGCGCCGGTGCCGAAGGAACACGAAAGCATTCTTAAGACGAGCGTGCCGTGCAGTGCGATCTACCAGGCGCTCGGTCTGATCGGTCTGCAACCGGGGCACACGGCCCGCTATTTTCCCGAGACGCGCACCGAGCGCGCCGCCAGCGGCGACCCGGTCGAAGTGCGCGTGCGATACGAGTTGGACGGTCGCGTGGTCGAGCAGTCGGCCTGCGACTGGATGATCGACGTGGCGGCGGGGCGGCCGATGGCGCCGCGGGCCTGGGTGTTCTCGGGGTCGGAGCGTGACAAAGCGAATCGCCTCGCGGCCGACGAAGAAGGCACGCTGGTGACGGTCGTGGACTTCCCCAGTTCGCTGCTTTCCCTGGCCACGTCGCATTCGTCCAGCGACACGGATCTGTGGCTGAAGGCGAATACGGATGCGATCCCGCCGCTCGGCACGGCCGTGACGCTGATCCTCCAGCCTGCGAAGAAGTGACTACTCCGGCTCGATGGTCGCCGATTCCATGATCTGCGGGGCGCTCGCGTCGAAGTCGCGCAGCGCTGTTCGGCCCGCCTCCTGCGGAATGATCGATCCAACGATCACACGTTGCGTCCATCGCATCGCCGCCTCGAAGCACGGTTCGGGGAACTGCACCACGAGTGCCACGGGGGCTGCGTGCGCGGGCACGCGCGCGAAGCGCACCTCAAGCCTGCACGGAGGCGGCATGCGACGCACCGCCCGCTCGCCGACGGCGTTCGTGCGGTTGATCAGTGACTCATACGCGGCACGACCGATGCGCACGTCTTCAAACCGGTAGACCACCGCACTGGTGCGCGACAGCGCGGCCGACTCCACCCCGATCAGCTCCATCGTTCCGCGATCGCCGACGCGATGAATGAGCAGCAGTTGCCCCGTTTCGCCGGCCGACGACGCGGCGAGCAGTTCCATCGCTTCGTGCGCGGCGAGACCGACATGGCGAACGCCCCCGCGCTCGACCACAAATCGGCCGACCAGGTTCTTTCGCGAAGGGTCTTGCCCGGCGGGCGATTCAGGCTGTGAATTGTCGGGATTGGATTGCGTCATGATGGAGTGTTCGTCGCCCGTTGCGATTCAAATAACCCGTTCCCTGCGACGGAACCGCGTTTGGCTTGGCTTGCTTCGCAGCTTATAATGGAAAAACGGAACGCACGAGGATTGGAACCGTTTCGGCCATTGGGACGTAACGGTCTTGGCGCGGTTTCAGGGGGGAGTCCGAGAAAACTGGCCCGGCAACTGGCCGGGTGAGATGGCTGTATCAATCCTTGGAAACCGTTTGGAACGGATGCCGACGGGTCACGATAATAAACGAACAGGCCGCCCGGCGGCCGAAAGAGTAAAGGCGACCAGGCCCCGACGAGTCGTGGCGATGGCGTTGCCGGGTTCGCATCACAGGGTGTACATGGTCCTGGGACGAAGATTTTTGGCGCTTGGGCTGCTGGGGCTGGTTCTGACCTGGGCGTCGGGCTGTGCCGTGCCGCAGCCGCGCGGACAGGGCATCTACCAGTACGTCACCGAGCCGACCACCAAGGCAGGGTATCACCTCTACCTGCCGATGGACTACGTCCGAAACAACGGTCGGCATCCCAACCCGCGGATGAAGGGCTGGCCGCTGGTGATGACATTCCACGGCATGAAGCCGTACGACAACGCGCTTCCGCAGGAGCGCGAGTGGGAAAAAGAGGCGGACATCTACGGTTATGTCGTCTGCGCCCCGGAGCTGAATACGAGCGATTCGTTCATGGAGTATCCCCTGACACGCGAGCACAGTTACGTGTTGCGCGACAAGGAGAACGTGATCGCGATCATGGAGCACGTGTTCCAGACGACCAACTCGGATCGCAAGAAAGTGCTGGCGACGAGCTGGTCGTGCGGCGGGTACCTCGCGCACTACTTCCCGAACCGCTTCCCCGACCGGTTCGCGGCCATTGCTGTACGATTGTCTAATTTCTCGGCGGCCCTGCTGACCGAGGCGACCGTGCCGCTCTACAAGGATCGCGTGCCGGTGGCCATCTTCATCGGCGACGGCGATTTCGCCGCGTGCAAGACCGAATCGCAGGACGCCGTCGCGTGGTACGAGGCGCGCAAGTTCAAAACTGTCCGCGGAAAAATGATCGACAACATGGGCCACTCGCGCATCCCGCAGACGGCCGCCGCCTTTTTCGCCGAGCAGATCGGTCTGGAGCCGTTGCATCCGGAAGATGCCGCGCGGACCGTCGCCCAGGTGCAGATGACCGACTATTACCCGCCGCCGACGCTGCTGGCGCAGTTCGCGCCGCCGTCGTCGCTGGGCCGGCCGCCGACGGCGCTGGCGTACAATGAGCCGGCTTCGCGCCGCAATTCACCGACGACCCCGCCGGTGCCGCCGAAGACGACGCCGTCCGCCGGGCCGGGTCGCTCCGATTCGGCGTCGGCCCAGTCGGCATTCACCGGCTCCAGCGCGGGGCGCGATTACCCGACCGGCCGCTCACCCGCCTACGAAACCGTGGCTTCGCGAAGTCGGACGGAGCCGCCTGCATCGCCTCCCATCCGGCAGGAGCGACCCGCTCCCCAGCCGGCTGCCAAGCCACCGGCCCCGCAATCCACTCCACCGCGAAACGACTCGCAGCAATCGACGCAGCTCGCATCGGCCGCGCGCGAACCCAAGTCGTCGCCTCCGCCAGCCACCCGAACCAACCCGCCGCCGTCCAGCGCGGTGAAGCAGGTTGCCCAGAAAGACGCTGCCTCGAAACCTCCCCAGGCGGAACAGCCCAAGCCGTGGAAAGCGTCTGAACCGCCGATGCCGATGTACGCGGGGCGACCGGTCAGCCGAAACGAGGCCTTGCGAAACGCCGCGGCGCGCGAGGCCAATCAGCGCGAAGCAGCTGATCGCTCGTCGGGGCAGTACGGCGTTACGCCGTCATCGGGTCGAATGCCGGGAACCGCCGCGGCGCGACCGAGTCAGCCGGCCAGCGCTTCGCGTGCATTCTCGAGTCAGACGCGCGCCAACCGCGTCAATGTGCAGTTGAACGGCCCGGCCGTCGGAACGAGCCCGCATTTCATTCAGTACAGCGTGGACCTTCCGAGGGAGAAGCTCGAAGGGGCGGACTTCCTCTGGCTGGACAACGGCGTCTGGCTGAACGATGAGCCGCGCGGGCACAAGATTCTCACCTCGCCGGGCCATCACAACATCTCGGTCATCGTCGTCACGCGCGATGACGTGGAATACCGCGGCAACGCGACGGTCCAGGTGCTCGAACCGGGACCGGGCTCCGCGGCATACTAAGCCAAGCTGTTTTCTCTTTAGCTCTCCCAGCGGGCCGAAACAATCCAAGCCCCGTGCGACCGTCGAAGATCCGCTCCGGCAGACGAGCGGGCACGATGTTGCCGGTCCGTCGCGCTGGTGCGGATTGGAGCATCGGCACGAATCGGGCCATAATGCCTCATTCACAACCAGAGGAGGTCCCCGATGAGCGACACCCCGGCGACGATTACATTTGACGATTTCGCGAAGATCGACTTGCGCGTGGCGAAAGTGCTGGAGGCGCGGCCGCACCCCAACGCCGATCGGCTGTTGGTGCTGAAAGTGGACGTGGGCGGTGAGCAGCGGCAGATCGTCGCGGGCATTCGGCAGTTCTACGAACCGGAAAGCCTCGTCGGCAAGCTGATCGTTGTTGTGAAGAATCTCGCGCCGCGCGCGATGCGTGGCGAGGAAAGCCAGGGCATGCTGCTGGCGGCCTCGAACGAAGACAAGTCGCAGGTGATCGTGATTTCGCCGTCGGCAGAGATCGCGCCGGGCGCGAGCGTTTCGTAGGCTCGCGCGGTCCTGTCCTATCGAAATTGAACCAGCGCTTCGAGTTTGGCGGCGGCCCGGCCGGTGTCGATTGAGTCCGCGGCGAGTTTGATTCCTACTTTCAGCGTGCCGGCGCGCCCCGCGACGACCAGCGCCGCGCCGGCGTTGAGCAGCGTGTGATGCCGCGCGGGGCCGGGCTGACCCGATAGAACCGCGCGAATCATGTCCGCGCTGGCGGCGGGGCTGTCCACCAGCAGCTCGGATGGCTTCGAGCGAGGCAGGCCCGCCTCCTCCGGCGCGAGCGCGTGCTCCGTCAACCGGCCGTCGCGAAGTTCAATGTAGCGGCTTGTCGTCGTCGTGGTCAGATCGCAAAGGCCGTCGTCGCCGTGGACGACCCAGGCATGGACTGCGCCAAGTCGGCGCAGGGCCTCGGCGATCAGCGGAAGCAACTCGGCTCGCGGGACGCCGATGATCTGTCGCGTGACGGCCGCGGGGTTCGTAAGCGGGCCGAGATAATTGAAGATCGTGGGCGTGCCGATGGCGCGGCGCACCGGTGCGACAACGGCCATGGCCGGGTGCAACCTCGCGGCGTGAAGAAAGGCGATGCCGATCTCGCGAAGGCATTCACCCAGTCGCGTTGGTGACAGATCGGTGGGCACGCCGAGCGCCTCGAGCACATCGGCCGACCCGCTGCAGCGGGAGTGCGTGCGGTTGCCGTGCTTGGCGACGGTCGCGCCGGCGCCGGCCGCGACGAATGCCGCGGCGGTGGATACGTTGAACGTGCTGATGCCGTCGCCCCCGGTGCCGCAGGTGTCGATGGCACCTGGATCGGTGCATGACACGGCGGTGACATGGCGTCGCAGGACGCGGGCCGCGCCGACGATTTCGGCGATGGTCTCGCCCCGTGCGGCCAGTGCTCGAAGAAACCGCTCGACTGCGTCGGGCGCGAACTGCCCGGCCATGAGCGCCGTGAAGAGCAAATCAGTCCGCTCGGCGGAAAGCGCTTCGCCGCCGGCGATGCGGCGTGTGACGTCATCGATTTCCGTTGCCATGGCAGGATTGTACTCATTTCGCGGCGCAGGCAGACGTCGCGCGGACGAGGAAGACGGTGACGGCGCGCGGCGGATTGACCCCGGCCTGGTGTGGACGGATAATGCGGCGAAACGGCTACGCCCGGCGGGCCGCGGGCACATCAGGCGGAGGTGACCCATGCCGGTGCCGCTCCTGATTGATACAGATGTAGGAATCGATGACGCGGCGGCGATTGCGCTGGCCCTGGCGAGCGACGCCGTCGAATTGCGCGCCCTGTGCGGCGTGGGGGGCAACGTTTCGCTTGCGCAGGGAATGACCAACCTCGGCCGGCTGCTCACCGCCCTCGCGCCGCCCGCGATGCCGATGATCGGCCGTGGGCTGGATCCGCCGCCGGCGCTGGGGCACGCGCTGGCCGACCGGCGCGACATCTTCGGCGAAGACGGCTTGGGCGAATGTGAGCTGCCGGGGGCGACTCCGGCCGCGCGCGATTTTCGCGAGGTCTATCACGAGGCGATTGAGTCGGCCGAAGGCGAGATTGTGCTGGTTTGCCTGGGCCCGCCAACGAACCTTGCGACCCTGTGGCGGGAGTCGCCCGACCTGCTTCGCGCAGCGAGACAGATTTATGTCACCGGCGGGGCGGTCTGGGCGCGCGGCGGCGCGGAGAAGGGCATCGAGTTCAACTTCCATCGCGATCCTGCATCGGCCGAGGCGCTCCTTCAATCCGGCTTGCCGATCACTGTCTCGCCGCTCGACGTGACGTGCCTTGTCTGCTTTGACGAATCGAACGTCGCGCGGATGGCGGCGAGCGGCTATCGCACCGGCGAAGTACTCGCGCGCATGCTGCCGTTTCCCATCGAGCACGATCCCGCCGGCGGGCCGGGGCGCACGGTGCTGCCCGACCTCGTGACGCTCGGCAGCCTGATCTGGCCGGCGCTGTATCTCAAGACGCGCGTCCGGCTGGAAGTCGCCACGAGCGGGACCGACGCGGGCCGGTGCAAGCCGGCGCTCGGCGGTGATCCCGCGCAGCGCGTCGATCTGCTGACGGCGGTGAACGCCGTCGATCTCCTCGAGAACGTGCTAGAATCGCTCTGCCACGAGGCGTTTGTCGTGTGAACGACCGCCCGGATGAGTCCGCATGAGCGTCACCCTTCGCATCTCCGGCATGCATTGCGCGGGTTGTGTCTCCAGCGTCGAGCAGGCGCTCCGCGCTGTGCCCGGCGTGCGCGAGGTCACGGTGCAGTTGCTCACCGAATCGGCCGACGTGCGCGGCGAGCTGCCGCCCGGTCGCTCGTCGCAGCTTGTCGCGGCGGTGCGAGCGGCGGGTTACGAGGCGCAGCTGCTGACTTCTCCCTCGGCTGCGACGCAGGCGCTGGTCAATGATTCGGCCGCGCGCGAACGATTGCGACGGCATCGCCAGGCACTGGTGCAGGCGATCGGTCTGACGCTGCCGATTCTTTTCCTCGAGCACTTTCATCATGCGATGTGGCCCGACACGCGCATCAGCCAGTTGCTGTTTCGATTCACTGAGGGCGTGCTGCTGGTCATGCTGATGGTCAGCCCGGCTGGCGCGCCGATCCTGGCGAGCGGATTGCGCGCGGCGTGGCAGCGAACGGGCAACATGGATCTGCTGATCACGCTTGGCGTTCTGGCCGCGGCGGTGGGCAGCGCCTACGGATCGCTGGTGAACGACGCGGCGTATGTTCACTTTCACGCGGCGGCCATGATCCTGGCACTCGTTTGCGTGGGTCGCTATCTGGAGCAGCGGGCGCGCGATCGGGCGGCGGCAGCCATCGCGTCGCTGGCGCAGCGCGCCCCGCGCACAGCGCTGGTGCGCCGCGGGGCGGAACTGGTCAGCATGCCGGTTGAGCAGATCGTCGTGGGCGATGTCGTGAGCGCGCCGGCGCACGCGGCGATTCCCACCGATGGGGAGGTCATCGAGGGCGAGGCGGCGGTCGACGAGAGTCTGATGACCGGCGAGCCGATGCCGGTGCTGAAGCGGCCGGGGTCGGTCGTACTCGGCGGAACGCTGGTGATGGAAGGCATGATTCTCTATCGCGCGACGAGCGTGGGCCGGGCGTCGGCCATCGGGCGAATCCTGGAGCTTGTGGCGCAGGCGCAGTCCGGCAAGACGGCGATGCAGCGCGCGGCGGATCGAGTCGCGGCGGTTTTCACGCCGATCGTGCTCGCGGTGGCGGCGCTCACGTTCTTCGGCTGGTGGGCGTGGGGCGGGTCGGCGTCGATGGCGGCGAGGTCGGCGATCGCGGTGCTGGTGGTGGCGTGTCCGTGCGCATTGGGGCTGGCGACGCCGGTGGTGGTGATGGTGGCGTCGGGCGTGGCGGCCCTGCGCGGGATTCTTGTTCGCAATGCGTCCATGCTGGAGGCCATGGGTGGAATTGATACGGTTGTCTGGGATAAGACGGGCACGCTGACCCAGGGCGCGCCCGAAGTGGAGTCGCTCAACGCAACGGGCGGGGCGCCGGCGATGGACGTCTTGCGGCTGGCTGCAGCGGCCGAGCAACTCTCCACGCATCCCCTGGCGCAGGCGCTGGTGCGTCATGCACGGCGAGCGAATGTGTCGCTGCCATCGCCCGGCACGTTCGAGAGCCGGCCTGGACAGGGTGTCTGTGCGAGGGTCGAAGGGCATGAGGTTTGCGTCGGATCGGCGGCGTACCTCTCGGAGCACGGCATCAGTGGAAACCTCACGGGGGATTCAGGCGCGGGCGCATCGAAGCAGGCCGGACCGCGCGTATTCATTGCGATTGACGGCAAAGCGGCCGGATTCGTGTCGTTCTTTGACGCGATTCGCCCATCGTCGGCATCGGCAGTGGCGCGGCTGCGTGCGCGCGGCATCACACAGGAGATCCTCACGGGCGATGAAGCGATCGCGGCGCGGGCTGTCGCCGATGCCGTTGGAATCGAGCAGGTCGGCAGCGCGATGAGTCCCGCGGGCAAGCAGTCGCGCGTTGAAGAACTGGTCCGATCCGGCCGGCGCGTGGCAATGGTGGGGGACGGCGTGAACGACGCCGCGGCGCTGGCCGGCGCGACCGTGGGCGTGGCGTTCGCAGGCGGGGCGGACGTGACGGGTGAGGCGGCCGGGATTCACCTGATTGGCTCGACGCCGCATCTCGTGGCCGATGCAGTTGACCTGGCTCGTGTGGCTCGGCGCGTGATCCGGCAGAACCTGTTCTGGGCATTCGTTTACAATGCGCTGATGATTCCCTTCGCGGCGACCGGGCGATTGCCCCCGGCGGCTGCGGCTGCGGCAATGGCATTGAGTTCGTTGACTGTCGTCTTGAATGCGCTGCGCCTGCCGCGTGCGGTGGGCTGGCAGCGCGCGGACGCGGCGAACCAGACGAGAACGGATCAACCGGCATGAGAGTGTATCGAGGCGTAGCCGGAATCGACGACGCACTGCGCGGCGCAGTGCTGACCGTTGGCAATTTCGACGGCGTGCATCGGGGGCATCAGCGCATCCTGCGCACGGCCCGGGCCTTGGCGCACGTGTCGTCTTCGGCCGTGGTGGCGATGACTTTCGAACCGCTGCCGTTGGCGATTCTGCGGCCCGAATCGGCCCCGCCTCGACTGACCCCGTGGGACGAAAAACTGACACAACTTCAGCGGGCCGGCGCCGACGCCGTCGTCCGGCTCGATGCCGACTGGCCGCTGCTGTCGCTCTCGGCGGAGGACTTCGTCCGTGAGATTCTCGTGAAGCGGATTCACCCGTCGTACATCGTGGAAGGGCCGAACTTCGGATTCGGCCGCGGGCGAGCGGGAAACGTGGAGACGCTTCGGGCACTCGCTTCGCGCGGCGGCTTTCAGGTGCGCGAGGTTGAGCCGTATCGCCTCGAATTGACCGGCGATGGAATGGTCGCTGTCTCCAGCACGTTGCTTCGCCGGGTGGTCGCCGCCGGGCGGGTGGAGGATGCGTCCAAGTGTCTGGGCCGGCCGTACGCGCTGGTGGGGCAGGTCGTACATGGCGCGGGTGAGGGGCGCAAGATGGGTTATCCGACGATCAATCTGGAAGTGGCGGAGCAGTTGATTCCGGCGGAAGGGGTCTATGCGGGCTGGGCCGACGTTGCGGGGATGCATCGCCCCGCGGCCATCAGCGTCGGTACGCGGCCGACGCTGGGCGGAGGCGCGCTCGTGGTGGAGGCGTTTGTGCTGGAGGAAACCGGCGACTGGTATGCTTCGACGGCACGGCTGGAGTTTGTCGCTCGGCTTCGCGATCAGCGGAAGTTCGCATCGCGCGAGGACCTGACGGCGCAGATCACACAGGACATCGCAAAGGTGCGGGCGCTGACCGCGCGGGAGCCGATCGCCTGAATGAACCGACCTGCGCTGATCAACGTTTCGCAAGTTGTATCAAGGCTGGAGGCCGCGCAGCGCGTGCTGATCACGACGCACACGCGCGCCGATGGCGACGCGATCGGAAGTGCCGCGGGTTTGGCGCGGCTGCTGGCGGGGCGCGGGGCGTCCGTAGCGGTGATGCTGCATGAGCCGGTTCCGGAGCGGTATGCGTTTCTGACGGCGACGCAGCCGTGCGACGTGTGGGAGGATGCGGGCATCGCGGAGAGATTGAGTGCGTGCGACCTGCTTGTGATCGTGGACACCTGCGCGACGATGCAACTGGGCAAGCTGCCGGCGGCGCTGGCCGAGGCGCGCGTGGCGACGGTTGCGATTGATCATCACGTGACGCGCGACCCGATCGTGGACGCGGCATGGGTCGATGAGCGCGCGGCGGCGTGCGCGCAGATGATTGCGGATCTGTGCGACGCAGCCGGGTGGGCGATGCCGCCGGACGTGGCGACGTTGTTGTTCAGCGGGCTGGCGACGGACACCGGTTGGTATCGATTCTCGAATACCGATGCGCGGGTGCATGAGACGGCGGCGCGGCTGGTGGCGCGCGGGGCGCGGCCGAATGAGCTGTATGAGCGTTTGTATTTGAACGAGCCGCCGGCGCGGGCGCGGCTGCTAGGCGAAGTGTTCTCGAGTTTTGAGTTGCTGGCCGGGGGTCGGCTTGCGGTGATTCGCGTGACGCAGGCGATGTTGCAGCGAAGCGGCGCGACGCGCGCGATGACGGAGGACCTGATCAACGAGCCGCAGCGCGTCGGGAGCGTGGTGGCGTGTGTGATGGCGGTGGAGCCGGAGCCGGGCGAGCCGGTTCGGGTGAGCCTGCGGAGCAAACGTGATGTAAATGTGGCACACGTGGCGTCGCAGTTCGGCGGCGGGGGGCACGAACGGGCATCGGGTGTGCGAATCACCGGGGCGTTTGAGGAGGTTGTTGCGCGCGTGACCGATGCGGTGATTCGAGCGCTGGATGAGGCGGCGACGGCGGGAGGGGGCGCATGAGCGGTCCGGTGAGCTGGTCGCAGTTGGGCGGCGGGCTGGGGCGGCTCCCGGCGGGCCTGCGCCTGATGATTGGGACGTTTGTCGTAATCATCGGGCTGGGGTACCTGGCGGCGATTGCAAACGTCTTCTACAGCCATCGGCTGGCGGATGGGGCCGAGGGATTGGGCATTGGCGACATCCGCGCGGTATACGGCGGAATGCGGGCCGCGGATGCGAAGGCGAGCGGCGCGGCGACGTCGCGCATGCTGACGATGGTTCGCGGCGCGATGCGGCAATACTTCGACTCCGACGAGGACTATGCGATCCTCGAAAAATGGCTGGTCGCCGGGGCCAATCCGGCCGGGCTGGACGCCGGTGATGGCCGGCAGACGCCGCGCCGCGTGTTGATTCGCAACTGTCTGCGGTGTCACGCCATCAGCACGGGGTCAGAGATCGCACGCAAAGCGCCGTTCGGGAAGGACGAGTTCGATGCCGACGCCGCGATGCTCGCGCGGTTCACAGGATTCGGCGGCGCCAGCGACGGGGGTTCGCAAAACGAAACCGGTGGGTCGTCGGACGGGGCAGGCGCCTTCGCGCCGCCGCAATACGATGTGCCGCGCCTGCTGTTGGTAAGCCATCAACACATGCTGGCGATTCCGATTTTCACTCTCTTGATCGGCGGATTGTTTGCCGCGACACGGTGGCCGGCACGGTTTCGGGCGATCCTCGTTCCGCTCCCGATGCTGGCAACGCTGCTGGATTTTTCCGGCTGGTACCTGGCGCGGGTCTGGAGCGGCGGGGCGTTGCTGATCGCTGTGATGGGAGGCGTCTTCGGGCTGGCCTTCGGCGTGCAAATCCTTGCAGTCCTCATTGACCTGACACGGCCGCATAGAAGCGAGCCGGGCGTTTGATCGAGCCGGAACCCTCCTTCTGGTCGGGTCGTTCCGCGAGCCGGATTGCGCTTATAATGGGGAATACGCCGCCGGACCGATCCGCGGCAGTGCGGGAGACCTCGATGGCGGCCGCGTCGCACGTTCATTCTGAAGACCTGCTGGAAAAGCTCCAGTTGCTCCGCGCGAACATCGAGTCGGTGTTCATCGGCAAGAGCGAGGCCGTCACGCAGTTGCTGATCGGATTGATCGCACGGGGCCACGTGTTGATTGACGACGTGCCGGGCGTGGGGAAGACGGTCCTCGCGCGGGCGGTCGCGCGAAGCATCGACTGCCGATTCTCTCGCATCCAGTTGACGCCTGATCTGCTGCCTTCCGACATTCTCGGCGTGAGCATTTACAGCGACAAGACGGGCATGTTCGAATTCAAGCGCGGCCCGGTCTTCGCCAACATCCTGCTTGCCGACGAAATCAACCGAACGACGCCCCGCACCCAGTCGGCCCTGCTCGAAGTCATGAACGAAACGCAGGTCAGCATCGACGGCCAGACGATGCGCCTGGATCAGCCGTTCATGGTCATCGCGACGCAGAATCCATTCGAGTTCGAGGGGACGTATTTCCTTCCGGAGAACCAGCTTGATCGGTTCATCCTGCGGATTCGGATTGGTTACCCCGCGCGGGAGGATGAGCGGTTGATTCTTCGTCAGCAGCCGGAGCGCGCGCCGCTGGAGAGTCTCACGCCGGTGATGCAGGCCGCGGATGTGCTGCGGTTGCAGGAGCTGGCGGACCAGGTTCGCGTGGACGACGCGCTGATGGATTACCTCCAGGACCTCGTGGATGCGACGCGCCGGCACGATGCGTTTGAGATCGGCGTTTCGCCGCGCGGGGCGTTGGCGCTGCTTCGGGCGGCGCGTGCGTCGGCGTTGTTGGCCGGTCGGGACTACACGGTGCCGGATGATTTCAAGACGCTGGCGGCGCCGGTGTTCGCACACCGCGTCGTGAACAAGTCGTACCTCCGCGACGGGCACGCCGCGTCCAGCGATCAGGTCCTGCGAGAGCTGATCGAACAGGTGCGTGTGCCGGTGTGACGCGCCGTAGTTCTGTGGCTCGCCGCCGCGGCGACGCCGCCGGATGACTCCCATGTTTCATCGTGTATCACGATGGCTTGCCGGCGTTCGACTTCTACCTGTTCATCGACTTGGGTTGGGGCGGGGCGGCTTCTTCTTCATGCTCGGCACGGCGATGATCGGCGCCGCGGGCCTCGATGCCGACGCCAACCTGCTGATGATCCTGTTCGGGCTTTGCTGCGGCGGGATCGTGCTTGGCTTCTTCGCCGGGTGGCGCGGGTTGCGCGGCCTGCGCGTCGAGCGCGTGTCGCCCGAGACCGTCGTGCAGGGGCAGCCGTTTGAAATTCGCTATACGTTGACGAATCGGCGGGTCTGGGGCTGTGCGCGGGGGGTTCAACTGCAGGACATCAGCGCGTCGCGGCGCAGGCTGGTCGTCGCGCAGGCATACATCCCGGTGCTTCGCCCGGCGGAACAGATCACGCTCACTGTCCCCGCGATGGCGACGACGCGAGGCCGTGTGAACCTTTCGCACCTGCGAATCAGCACCCGGTTTCCATTTTCGATCTTCACAAAGAGCCTGATTCTTCCGCGGCCGCAGGAGATCATCGCGGTTCCGAGGTTGTGCCGGATTGCGTCGCCGATCCGGCAGATTCACCGATCGGCCGACTCCGCGTCGAGCGGCGCGATGATGGCCCGCGCGCGAGGCGACGAGGAATACTACGGCATCCGCGAGTACCGGTCGGGCGACAACCCGCGCCGCATTCACTGGCGGCAGAGCGCGCGAACGGGCCAGCTCATGATCCGTGAAATGTCGCGTTACCAGGATCATCGCATCTGGTGCATTGTTCATACGCGCGTCGATCGAGGAGATGCCGCACAGGCCGAGCAACTGGAGCGCGCCATCAGCGCCGCCGCAACGGTCTTGTGCGATGCGCTGGAACAGGGCGCGCGAGTCGGGTTGATCTGCGACGGTCAGCCGTTCAGCGTGATGCCGCCGGGGGCGAGCCGTGCCTATCGGCCGCGACTCCTGCGGGAGCTGGCGCTGCGGGCGGTTAATGCGAGTGCCGAGTTGAGCGAGCCGCTTCGCCGGTTGGCCTGGCCGGCTCGATGGCGCGGACCGTGCCTGTTGTTTGCGGCGCGCGTGGACGATGATCTTCGGGCGGCGGCGGACTGGCTGGGGAAGCGCTCCGGACCGACAATGCTGCTGGCCCCGGGGACGCCGGCATTTGAGACGCACTTTCGATTCGACGACGGCCCCGATTCATCCGTTCCGCGGCGTCGTGGGCTGCGAAGCGGGTTGCAGGGATCGGTGCGTGTGCCGGGGGTGGTGCGATGATCGCCCCACGGTCACGAATGCACGTCGGACTGCTCGCGCTGGCAATGGTCAACATGTTGCCGGCGCTGGAAGCCGAAGAAGCGTGGCGGTATGTCGCCCTGGCGTTTGGCGCGGCCGTGTTCAGCTACTTCCTGTCCGGCTCGAAATGGTCCGATGCCGTGCGCCCGTCGATGATCACCACCGGCGTACTCTGCTCCGTCATCTTCACCGTCTATGAGATGTTCCTGCGCAAGGACGAGGCGCCGGTGTACATCCTGAATCTGGCGCACTTCATCATCTTGCTTTGCTGCTGCAAGTTCTTCGAACTGCGCACGGCACGGGATACTGGCATTGTTGTGTTGATGGCGTTTCTCCTGCTGATCATCGGCGCTTTTGTCAGCGCCAGCTTGCTGTTTGCCGCGGTGATCCTGATCGATCTGACGATTGGCGTCGCGTGGCTGCTGGAGTTTCACGCACGGTGCGAGGCCCAGCGCATCGCCGCATCGGCCGCGCGAATCCGCGTGACCGCCCTCGCATCGAATGCGGCGTCAGACGCTTCGTCGGGCGCCTCGCCGGCATTGCGAAACCGCCTGACCGGCGCGCTCGGCAATTCGGTCGGTCTCACGGTCGTCGGGCTGGTGATCTTCATTGCCATCCCGCGCGGCTGGAGCACGGGGCTGTTCGGGCGGATGCATCGGATGGTTCCGACGGCCGTGAGCGGCTTTACGGATGAGATCACGCTGCGCGACGCCGCGATCTTCGAAGACCCGACACCGGTAATGCGCGTTCGATTCACGCAGGCCGGGCGCATCCTGACCGATGACGATTTCCGCCCCATGATGCGCGGCAGCACGATGGATCGATACGTGCGCGGTCGGTGGGAGCGGACTCACAGCTACGCACCGGCGCGCCGGCATTCCCAGCGCGGCATCAGCATTGAACCGCTCTTCAATGTCTCCACGCGCTACGTGCCGACGGACCTCCTGGAGCAGGACATCACGCTGTTCAAGCCGGCGCGGGGGAATCTGTTCGCGGCGTATCCCCCGGTTTATTTCGGATCCGAAGATTTCTCGTTTCTCCAGCAGGACCCGATCGACCTTTGCCTTCACACGCCCCAGGTGCCTCGGCGCGACGTGCACTATTACGTCTACTCGCTTCGTCCCCGTGAGCAGGTGTTCAATCGCCGGATCGAGTACGCCCCGCGTGATTCCTTTCGACGCGATGAGATGTCCTTGATCCCATCAAGCGTCACGGACTTTGCCATGGAGTTGTGCCGTGATTTTGGCAATCCGCTCGATCCGGCACAGCGCGAGTTCATCGCGACGCAGATCGAACGTCATTTTGCCCAGGGGCCGTACACCTATGCGTTCTCACGAGGCCGACCGCCGCACGGCGTGGATCCCGTGGAAGACTTCCTCTACACGTCACGAAAGGGGCACTGCGAGTACTTTGCTTCCGCGATGGCCGTGGTTTGCCAGGCGGTGAACATTCCCACCCGCCTCGTGACCGGTTTCGCCGGCGGCGAGTTCGACCCGGCGTCGGGCACGTTTCAGTTTCGGCAGAAGGACGCCCATGCGTGGACGGAGGTCTTCATCCCGGAGAAGGGCTGGGTACCGTTTGACCCCACGCCCGCCACCAGCACACGCGAAACCAGTCATGAGAGCGGGTTGTGGGCGCGGGCCGTGCGGTGGGTGGACATGATGCGTGCGCAGTGGTCGTCGTCGGTGGTCCTGTTTGACGCGAACCGGCGCGGCGGTCTGCTGTCGCGAATCGGTGATTGGTTCCGGGCCTTGGGGGCCGGCGGTCAGGACAGCTCCTTCACCGGCACGATCAAGGCATTCCTCATTGGGCCGGAGATGAGTCGGCCGATCGAGCGCGTCATGTACTGGCTACTGCTGCTGTTGATCGTAGCGCTGCTGGCGATCATTGTGCGCGTGCTTTGGCTGACGGCATTGATTGTCCGCGCTTACCTTCCAGGACCGAGCGGTCCGGCGAGTCGCCGCGCGCGGCGGTCCGATGCCCGGTTCTATGATCGTTTGCTGGCGCTGCTGGAAAACAAGGGTCATGCCAAGCCGCCGTTTCAGACGCCCCTGGAGTTCGCAAGCACTCTGGCGCGTTCGCATCGCGACTTGAGCGAGATGCCGACTTACGTAAACTGGTTCTACGAAGTTCAGTTCGGCGAGCGCGCGCTGCCGCGCGAGCACCTTCGCCGACTCAATGGATTCCTCCAGCGTTTGCGGGACGACCCCGCCTTCGGCACTCGGTGAAAAGGAGTTCCCATGGTTCGACGTTGCGTGCCAGTCAGACGGTTTGCTCTCGTTGCGTGCTGTGCAATCGGGATGACGTGGAGCCTTGCCTGCGATTCGGGCAAGCCCGCTTCGTCTGGTCAATCCAGCCCCGCGACGCCAAGTGACAAGCCGGCTTCCTCGCCTGCTCCATCGGGCACTGCCGGTCAGCCGGCCCAGCCGACGCCGCCGGATCACTACGGCGACCGGGTTGTCGAGGGCGTCGTCAAACTCGGCTCGGCGCTTCCGCCTCCACGGCCGATTCAAGTCACCGCCGACCAGGTCTGCGCCCGGCTGCACGGCGGCAAGCCGGTGTTCCCGCAGGGGCGCGACGTGGGGGCCGATGGGCTGCTTCCTCATGTGTTTGTCTACATCAAGCGCGGGGTCGACGGCAAGTACACGCCGCCGGCCAACCCGGTCGTGCTCGATCAGCGCTCGTGCATTTACGTCCCGCATGTCTTCGGCATCCTGTGCGGTCAGACGCTGGAGATCCGCAACGGCGATCCGACGGCGCACAACGTTCACGCGCTGGCCAAGAAGAACGAGGCCTTCAACATCGCGCAGGCCAATCAGGGCGCCAAGGCGACCAAGGTCTTCAATCGCCCCGAAGTGATGCTCAAGATCAAGTGCGACGTGCACGGTTGGATGGAAGCGTACGCCGGTGTGTTGACGCACCCGTTCTTCGCGGTCACGGCCGACGACGGTGCGTTTCGCATTCCTCGCCTCCCCGCGGGCAAGTACACCGTCGAAGCGTGGCACGAGCTATTCGGCACGATGTCGCAGGATGTGGACTTGTCGACCGCGGCCAGCGCGAAGCTGGAATTCGTGTTCAAGAAATCGCCGTGAATTGACGCGAAAGCGGAAGGAATTGAATCGACATGAAGGCGAAAGAAATAGATCCGACGCGAAATAGAGATTAATAGAACGACGTTTAGACAACTCGTTTACTTGGTACCAAGACAAAAGCCCCAGGCAAGTTGCCTGGGGCTTCTTGTTGATCGAACAATTCATGGCGGACCAGGGCCGCGCCGACTTAAAGCGTCCGGTGCGGTCGGCGGTTCGTGCGAATCCGCCGTCGGATCCCGACTCCCAGGGCCATGAGCGGCAACAGACCACCGGCACCGCAGCTTCCAGATCCGACACCGCAGGCGGCAGGTGTCGGGATCGGGGTCGGCGTTGTGCCCGGGCCGCCGGGGGCCGTGTCGCACAGGTCGCCGATGCCGTCGTTGTCGCTGTCGCGCTGGAGCGGGTTGGCGATCAACGGACAATTGTCGAGCGTGTCCGGCACGCCGTCGTTGTCCGTGTCGGTGGGCGCGACCGGGCCGCCGCCGTCGCCGCTGATGCAGTCAACAAATCCGTCGCCGTCGAGATCGATGTCGGGCACCCCGCATCCGCAGACGCCCGGAGTCGTCTTGACCGGATCAACCGGGCAACCGTCACAGACGTCGCCGGCCGAGTCGGAATCGCCGTTGGTCTGGTCGGCATTGGCGTTGTTCGGACAATTGTCGCACGCATCCGCGAACCCATCGCCGTCGCTGTCGGTCTGGCTCGGGTTGAAGATCAGCGGGCAATTGTCGATGTTGTTCGGCACGCCGTCACCGTCGAGGTCGTTGTCACACGGATCGCCCATGCCGTCGTTGTCGCCGTCAGCCTGGGACGGGTTGGAGATGAATGGGCAGTTGTCGCAGGCGTCACCGAAGCTGTCGCCATCGGTATCGGCCTGGGTCGGGTTGGCATTGTCCGGACAGTTGTCGTTGAAGTCCTGGATGCCGTCGCCGTCGGTGTCGATGAAGGCCTCGTTCACGACGACCTGGGCGGTGGTCATGCCGGTGACCGGCGGCGGACCCGAGAGCGGGTTCGTGACGGTAAGCGTGACCGTGTAGCCGCCCGGAGGCGATGGGTTGTTGTAGGTCTTCGTGACGACCGGCAGGGTCGACGTTGTCCCGTCGCCGAAGTTCCAAAGGAACGTCAGGTTCGGATTGAGCAAACCCTGCTCGTCGCGCGACTCGCTGCCGTCAAACGTTACGCGCAGCGGCGCCGTGCGATTCGGATTGATCAAATCATCCGGGAAACTCACGGCGATCGCCGGGAACAGTTGCGGCACAACCGTCGCGTTGATGACCTGGATCGGGGCGCTGTAGGCCGTCTTGCCCGTGGTGACCATCGTAATGCGATCGGGGACGCCATTCGGGTTGCCGTCTGTAAAGCTCCAGACGCGATAGGTGACAGCCGTACCCGTGCCTGGATTGGTGGCCAGGCGCAGGCGCTTGTTAGTCGGCACGGAGAGAATCGTGTAGAAGCCCGGTGTCACGCCGCTGCCGCCGGTGATGCGGACCTGGTCGCCGGCGCGGAACTGCGTGGCGACAAAGTTGGCTGTGGGGTCTTCAAGTATGAATTGCCCGCCGATCGTGTTGACGGTGGTGGAACCGCCGCCGCCGATCAGGGCATTCGAAACGACGGTGAATGAAAGCCCGGCCGCCGCCGAGTTGTACGGCACGCCGGTGGTGGCGTTGGCCAATTGCCCCGAGAGCGTGCCTTCGACGCGCCAGACTTCGGCGCCGGCGGTCGAGTCGTCGATGCAGGTGACCGACCAGCCTTCGAGCTTGGAAGCCGCGATGTTCACGGCGATCGCGCCGAGCGTGCCGCGGCCCTTGTTGGTGACGTCCGGCCGAGGTGTGGAGTTGGAAGGATCGACGACGCCGTCCTGACCGGGTCCGGGGACAAGCCGGGCATAGAAGCGATACGTTCCGTCGCTTAACCCGGCGAGCGGAATCTGCCGCGTGCCATTGACGACACCGGGATTGCCTTTGATGCCCTGGCTTAGCAGGACACCGTTGTACCCCGACGAGTCGTTGTCGGCGTAGATCTCAATGTTGGTCCCGCCGGCGAAGTCAAACGCCTCGAATTGAAGCGGATAGAGCTGGTTCGGCGCGGTGCCTCCGGGCGGACGAATGAAGCGCAGCTCGGGCACTTCGCGCGAGAACCACAGGAACGTCACGAGCGAGTGCGTCGGCTGCGTGATGATGTTGGTGATCTGAATACCGCTTTGCGGGTTGACGCCGTACCAGTTGGAATTCGGGTCGGTGACGGTGTTCCAAACGTTGCCCGTCGTGAACGGATCGCCGGCGTCGCCGGCATTCTCGCCGTTCTCCAACTGGTGCAATCCATCGGACTGAAGAATCGAGTAGGCAAAGTGACCGCCGATGCGCTGCTGGAGCGGCAGACCTTCGAAGTTGGCCCCGAAATCGGTGTGCATGATCATCATGCCGTCGCCGGGGAGAATTTGCGAAAAGTTAATTTGATCCGGGCTGATCGGAATCTGCCGCGTCAGCCGCCAGAAGTAGAACCGTTCGCCGGGGCGATTGAGGTTCGTGTAGTAATATGCTGCGTGGAGCGGGTCGAAGGCGTAGTCGGTCAGGACGATCGTCGTCGGTACGCCGGGCGAGATCTCGGTGCGGATGTCGTTGGCCTGAATCCAGGGCTCATGCGGCGGAACCGCCGTCGCCCCGGTGCCGAATTCCTTCAGGAACGGCGCGGGATGAACCATCGCGCCCGACATGATGTCCCAGATGCCGACCGGGAAGTTCTCGATGCCGTTGATGTAAACGTCGTAGTCGTACAGGTCGGGGTAGCCCTCCCAGACGTGCAGGAACTCGTGGGCCATGAGGCCGATGCCGAAGTCGCTGACCTGCTGGCCCGACTCACCGACGCTGTCGATGGCCGTGACGAAGTCGGAGAATTGCGTCGGAACAGTCGCCGGCCTGCCCAGCGGCGATCCCGGCGGCAGGTTGTCATTGACGAGCATCGGCAGGTCCATCGCCGGCGCGGGCAACTGGAAGAGTCCGCGCCCGCCTGCCGCCAGCCCGTCGGCGTAGAGATTGGGCGGCAGCAGGATCGTGCCCGAACAAAACATCGTTCCGCCGACATCCATGGTCACGTCATCGAAGTCGAAGGCTTCGTCGAGCGCTGCGATGGTGTCTTCGGTCATGCGGCGGCGATTGAACGGATACCGACTTCCAGGTCCGCCGTCGTTGGGCGTGGTGGCGAACGCATCCAGCGCGTAGTTTTCGGTGTTCAGCGCGCGGCACTCGCCGAGGTCGAGCAGGCCGTCGAGATTGAAGTCACGCTTGATTGGGCTAACACCCGATACGATGTTGATGTTGACTTTTCCATAGATGGTGGGCGGCGCGCTGGGCGGTTGCGTGTTGATGACGAACACGTTGTTGAAACTGTCGATGGCGTAAATCTGTTCGGCCGGCTGATCGACGTTGGGCGCGAGGTCCTGAACAGGGGGTAGCGCGGCTGCCATGTTCCCCGGCGTCACGTCGGCGGTGAAGATGTCGACGGTGGCCAATTGGTTCATGGAGCGGGTAATGCCGTAGAGAATCCCGCCGAACTCGGCGCGGAATGCAAGCTGATAGACCGGCTCATCCATCATCCCGACAATGTTGCTGACACCGGTTCCGGGGTCGATGATGTAAAGGTTGTCGTCCAGTGCGCTGACGGCGAACATCATGCCGGAGTTCGGATCGACTTCAACGCACGTCGGTGCGAAGAAGTCCACGTTGAAGGCGAGCGTGCACTGCCCATTGGTGCGGTCCACGGTGTAGACCGTTCCGAACAGTCCGAACAACTGCGTGGTCAGGCAGTACATCACGTTGGAGTTTGAGTTGTACGTCAACCCGACGATGTCCTCGTTGTTCGGGATGCCCGTGATCGTTCCCATGATCTCCACGGGGATCGGCATCGTCGTCGTCATGGTCGGGAAATCAAAGCGAACCAGTTGCCGCGCCGAGGGATTCACGCAATAGGTCTTCATCTCGCTGTTGACGTAGGCCAGACCGCGCCCGCCCTCAAAACTGTTGGGCACGTTTGTCAGCAGTTCAATTGACATCTGGTTGCCGGCGTCAAAACCATTGGCGCCGTGCACGTTGTAAGCCCACGGACCGGCGGGCGGGATGGTTCCGTCTGGCCCACCGGCGCCCGACGGCGTACCGGTGCCGATGTCCTGACCGTAGTAATCAGTGCCATAGGGCGATGTGACTTCACCGAGGCGACCGTCGCCGCCGTATTGAGATCCGCCAAACGTGCCAAGTGAGGAATGCGCCTGCAGGTGATAGCGCGATGAGGGCAGATCGGTGTATTCGGGTGGTCCATCGTAGAAATCGATGAAGCTGTCGCCGTTCGTATCGAGGCTGTCGGGGTAGATTCGCTCGCCGCCGCCGGATGGCTGACCCGGATCGACTGAACCGTCGCCGTATTCGCCGTCGCCTTGCGGATCGACCGGATCCACCGGAAACGGATCGAGCAACGGCGGAGGAATATTGTCGCCAGGATCGGTATCCTCTTGTAAACAATCCGGGCCGGGTTCAATCTGAACACCGTTAAGATCGACCGGCACACAGGGTATCATCGGTTGCGCCACGCGGGCGCGCGAGCCGCCGGTATTCGGATTGAATGCAATGGTGCCATCGACGGCATTACCCGTCGGCTGCGTCGGATCGAAGGTGACATAGTTGGGAATAAAAAGTGGGAACTCCGGGGCACTGGGCGTCGGCGGAACGGCCACACCGGCATTGACATGCACTTCCTGCCAGTAATCGGCCCACCAGCCCTCGTAGTCCCACGGATATGGATTTAGAAAGGAGTCTGGCGGCACGGTCGCGACATCCGTCAGATAGATGTTCAAGTCGGCCTGCTGAATCATCTTCGTGCCGGTGCCGGTGGATTCAATCCAGCGATCGGCACCGTCATAAACGTTGTTTCCGCATCGCGCGATCAAGGCCTGCACATTGCCCGGGTAATTGTGCGTGATGTAGTCAATCGCGAATTGACGGCTGACCGGATCCTGGTTCTTAAGGCTGGGGTCGAGCCTCACCCAGCGATCGGGCGGATTGCTGACGGTCGGATCGTACTTGACGAGAAAGTCCTCGAACGGCTCGGGGAAATCCCATTGGCCGTCGCGGTCGATGTCCGTGCAGATTTCTGTCTGCTCGATCGTCATGCTCACGCCGTTTGCATTGCATCCCGGCGTACCCCAGCCGCTCCGCGTCGGCTCCAGCAGTCTGTCGTAGCGCCCGTTGTTGTTGAGATCCCGGAACCGCTCGCCCGGCGTCCACCAGTTGTCGACGAGTCCCGGAGAGCGAACGGTAAGCGGAGACATGATGTCAACCGGCGTGCCCGTGCCCGGGCGATCGCCGTTGTAGTCAATCAGGATCATCTGCTCGGCTTCGAGCAAACGCTCGCTCGCGCCGAGCGTGAACGTGCCGTCCCCGTCGATGTTGTTGATCTGAATCTGGAACCCGTTCAGCGAGGCCGCGCCGGCGATGTTGGTCGCGCCGCCCGGTCCGCTCACCACGTCGCCGATCGGCAGCGCCGGCCAGGGCACTTCCACCCAGCCGTACACATCGCCGCTGACGGTGACCGTGCGATAGGAAATCTCGTGCCAGTACTCGGCGAACGATGCGACGTTTGGCTTGACCTTGTCGAAGTACTGGTCCCAAATCTGATTGGTATTTGCCAGGACGATCGGGTTGGTGCCGGCGCTCTTGCGCGGCACCGCCAGCATGACCACGAAGCGACGCTCCTCGGCCGATGCCTGCCGCATCGACGCAGGGAAGGCCGCCAGCATGCCCACGATTGACAAATAAACAAACGTCTTCGTTATGCGAAGCTTGCGCCGCATCATTCGGTCTCCCACACTCATCGTCGACGGACGAGCAATCCCCACTTGGCTCTCACGGCTGGTTGGCTCGCCTTGCCATCGCTTGCGGTGGCGGGGGCGCGATGGCCGCTCGGGTAGGTCGGTGCTTCCGGGCTATCTTGCGCAAACCACGACCACGTTCGGCTTGCCCGCTACCGCTTTATTCTATCCCCGAAGGCACTGTCCACCAAAACCGTTGCACCGGCGATGTGTGGAAAATCGGACCTGTGGAGAAATTGTGGGACTTTGCGTAAGTGACCGATAACGCGGCGGTTAGGAGCAATCTCGGACCGCTCCGCGTCGAAAAGCCGTCAGCCGTGTGCCGGAAGCAGGTGGTTGGTGTTCAGGGGCGCGTGGCCAGTGGACGACGAACGTTAAGGGTGTCCCATCCCTTGCGGTACAAAGAAAGGGGCACCAGGCTTGGGCGGATTGCGCCGCGAGATTCGGCAACTCGCGCACATTCCACCGCATAACTGCGGCGGCTCGGACTTGTAAGAACCCGCTCCCTCACGGCCGCGGCTCGGTTCGATCGCGCGGTTCAACTGCGGCGACGTTGATCGTACCGATGGCGAGTGTGCCGTCGGCGCAACAGCAGCAGCGCCGGGGCGAGGAGCATCGCGGCGGTGGTTGGCTCGGGGACGTTGGTGATGTTGATGACGGGATTGGCCCATTCAAACCCCCCGGGGATCTGAACGGCAGGATTAAAGTCCACTGATGCAGCACGAAGGAAATCAAATGGATCCGCCGGCTCAAAGCCGGTGAATCCATTGGGTGTGCCTGCTCTAAGACTGGTCACGCCGGAGAAATCGCTTCCGGTCTTGGTGAGCACGAAGCTATGCAGGAAAATGGGGTCGGGCGATGCGCCCAGCGCCGCGGGCGGCCCGGCCTCGATGACCGAGACAAATCCATTATTCGCGTTTTCCTGTAGGATTTGGATCTGGCTGTAGGGCGAGCCGGCGATGCTGGTCTGCGAAACGGACACCGTCGTGGCGTTCCCGGCCGGATCGCGCAGCCAGATTCCATACAGCGTTGACGTGCCGTTAAAAATACGGACGTTTGTCGTAATGGACCACGAACAGTCGCCGAGGGACTTCACGCAGCGCAGGTCCAGCGAAGTCAGGAAGCTGCCCTGTTGGTCAACGCTTGCGTTGGGTGTCAACGGCGTGGCGGTGTGCCATGCCCAAACTTGCGCGAAGGCAGGAGCGCCATAGGTTTGGACAAATAGAAACATACCAAGAACAGCAACCAAATGCCTTATCGGATGTGGCCGGTGCTTGTGAATCATCCTAAGCTCCTACTTCAGTTAGGCTGGATCAGGATTCAGAGTCAATCTGGAATACCCACGCCGGAATCGTTTCAGGTACGACTGGCCACGGACAGGTGTTTCTCGGAATAACTCTCCATTTGTATTTGGCTCCCGGTTCCCACTCGAAGGTGCCGGGGATGATGAAGCTGTTCGCGGTCGTGGTGCCCAGCGGCGTGGACGGCGGCGTGTTGTTGCAATCGCTGTTGGTGCACTTCCACAGGTACACGTCAAACGCTTCGGTCTCGTCGCCGCGCGTCCAGGAGAGAATGACCGGCGGTTCGATGGGGTTGCTGGCGGAATTGGGGGGCGAGGGACTGTGTGCCAGGCCCGGTCGGGTGTCGATGGCTGCGTCCGGGGAGTTTGGATAAAGCCGCTCACCGGTGAAAACGGCGTCGTATAGCGCTTTGTCGTAGTTGTCCAACTGGCCGGGCGTCGTGTCCGGCGGCGTTGGGAGCGGAAGGCGGCAGCCCGCGTTGGCCATGACTTGATCGAACACCTGTTGCGGCGTCAATGTCAGGTCAGCCCCGTCGTTGGGCATCGGCCACGGAGTGGTGGTCCGTCGAAGCGAGGTCTGCAAGTTGGGATACAGCGTCTGGTTGCGCCAGACGCTGACCGTCGTATCCCACTGTTGCGACGAACCGGAATAGTGTGGTTGATAGCTGCCGTTGGGGTACGTGCCGACGTAACGGTCGTGGCGAATACCCTCAACATAAATCTTCTGGCCGTTCGTCGGGACTACAAGGTAAGGGCGCCCGGGTGGTTGGACTTCATCCTTCTCTTCAGCCAATAACGGATCGAACAATGTTGTGTAAAGCGGTGGGGTGACCGCGGCGCGGTACACATTGTTGATGATGTTGATCTGCGGGCCGTTGACGCCATTCCACGACAGCAATTGCGTCTGATAGGTCGCGATGGCGCAGACGTTGTTGAAAAAGTCGATCCGCCCCGGGCCGCCGAAGAGGCACTGCCGCGTCTCGGTATTCGTGAACAGGTTGTGGCACAGCGTGATGTTGCCGTCCGCCATGTCCGCCTCGCCGCCGGTGATGAGGCCCGCCTTGGAGTACTCCACCGTGCCGCCGCCGATCAGGGAGTGCTGCACGGTCACGCGACAGACGCGCCCGGCGACGGCGAGGTTGTCGTCGCGACTCGCGCCGATCGAGCAGTGGTCGATCAGGATGTCGTGCGCAATGGCGACATCGGCAAAAATGAGAAACGACCTCTCGCAGTGATAGACCGGCTGTTGGCTATCCATCAGGCCGGAGCGAAAGCGCATGTAGCGGATGATAACGTTGTTGGTATTGCGAATGCCGAACTCGCGTCGCTGAATGGTGATCCCCTCGCCGGGCGCGGATTGGCCGTCAATCGTGCAATACGGCATGGTGACATACAGCGGCGCCTTGAGGTTGATGGCACCCTCGACCGAGAACGTGATCCGCTTCGGACCGGGCACGACTTCCAGCGCCCATCGCAAGGAGCCTTCAATGACCTCTTCGCCGGGATTGGCGTACGGGAATGGCTTGTAATCAGCGAGCGTGCTCACCATGACAGGCGTGTCAGGGGGATTGGGCACACCGATGCAGCAGGGTTTGGCGAATCGGCCGCAGCCCAACGCGCCTGGAAAAGCGGGTTCTACTTCTGTGGGAAGCGGTGGACACGTCTCGCCGATCTGAAATGCGAGGCATCGTTCAGAATTCAGCGCGCAGAACATGAGAGAGAGAGAGAGAGAGAGAGAGAGAACGGCTACGGATCGAAACGAGCTACGACGGTCCATTGGTTCTGGCCTCCTGCATCAAACGACGCGCCAACGGCACTCTTCTCGCTGCCCGATTGCCCGGATAGGCGGCGTACCCGGCCCCACGAGATGACGTCAGAATAACACAAATGCTACAGGTGTGTCAAGGGAAGCCTAGGGGGCTCTTAGCCTTTAGCCGGAAGGCAGTTGTCAGGGGCCAGTGGTCAGTCGTCAGTGGACGGTTCCGCGGGGTGCGACTCCGACATGGCAGATCTGCAACTCGACGCACCGAATGAGACGTGTCGGGTCTGCGGACCCGACCTACGAAAGTGCGTAGGGTGAGAATCGCACACCATCATGACTGGCAGCCGTTTGTCAATTTGTTGCAAGCCGTGCCCGCCCTAAGGGAACCGCCTAACCTGTCATCGCGACTCGACGCACCAATCGAAACACGGTGGGCACGCCCGGCGCATTCCGCCGCATAACTGCGGCGGCTCGGACCGGCGCGCGATGCCCCCATCATCGCGACCCCGCCCTTTGCTGCACAAAGGACGGGGCTCCCGCTTTCTGACGATCGCGGCTCGGTTCTAGCGAGATTGGGGGCCGACATAATGACAGGCGGCCGGCTTAATTCGGATATTTGACTATTTCTGATACTTATCGTGGCAGGCTTGGCAGGTCTGGCCGACTTTGGTGATCAGTTCCTTCGCGCCGGCCTCGTCCTTCTTCTTCAGGTTCTGCGCGAGGGTGACGCAGTCCTGTGCCATCTTCGCGGCCCAGTCCCGGTAATCGGCGGCTTCGTGCTGGAAGCTGTTGGCGTTGGCGACTTCGGCGAGAATCCACGCCGATTGCGATGCTTTGTTCCATTGCTTGTCGAGCAGGCCGTCCTTGATTTCGCCGAACAGTTTCTTTTGGCCATCCATCATTTCGTGGATCGGCTGAACGGGCTTGTAGGCACGGGCGGCGGCCGGTTTCGGGTCTTCCGAGTAGCCGAGTTGGGTGGCCGCCAGGAAAGCGCCGAGGCCCAGAAACGTGACGATCAACGCGCGAGCGCGAATGCGGATCATGAAACAAGTCCCTCCGAAAGTAGTTTGATTTGAAACGGCTGTCCGTTCGCCGCGCGGATTGTCCGATGGCCCGGCGGCGGCGTCAAATCGTGCATTGCGGCGCAAAAAAAAACGGCCGTGACGGACTCCCGCTTGCCGCCACGGCCTGTTATCTGGAGCCTCGACCTTCTCCCCTCATGATCGAAGGCCCCATGCACGCAATGTGTTCCATCCCCGAAACCGAAAAGCACCTCGCGTTTCAGATCGCTCTTAGTGGACGACGCATCGGCCGGGGCGCTCGGCATTCAACAGCAACGGCCATGCTTCGACGCGATGCACGAGCACACCGGGACCGCGACGCCTTGCCGGCTCGCGCACGTTGAATCCACTCCACCCCGCAACAGCCGCAGGCAGCAGCATTCCTGGCGTGGCGGGTCCCGGTCGCTCGTGTCGCATCGGCTCCTCTTCCCCGTTTCCGGATACCCACAGGCAATCCATCCAGCAACAACCGATCCAGCGCGGCGCACTGGGCGCCATGGTTGAGTGTGCGAGGTGATTCGTCCTGCTGTCTTCCCATTCCATTCGTTCCGCTCCATGGCCGGTACGACTTGGGCAGTGTCGGCTCGCTCAACACGCGACGAGCGCGGAGCGAGCCAACCGGGAGGACGAGTTCCCCTGCCCAGGATCAAGCCCCTGTGCAGCCTGTCGGTGCATGCTGCGCGCCCGAACCGGAGGCGACTATCACTCGCCGGTCATCGACTCGGGCAGCCGGCAAGCGGAAGTGCGAGGTGGCTCACCGGCGAATCAACGTTTGTCTTCTTGCTCGTCACCCGGAATCGAAGGCCGGGTTCGGATTTTCACCGAAGGCGTCGGCGTCTCGAATCGGCCGCTCGCGGTTGCTGACTGGTTCCCGCCGCGAGAATTGACCGGCGTCTCACGCCTTCTGTGCTATTCTTCCCTTTCGTCCTGTAAAGACAAGTCCGCAGAGGCGATTTTTTCGGCACGATTTCCGAATCGTTCATCGTGGGGCGCGGCATGCGTGCATAGACACGCGCCGGTGTGTGTGAAACTGGGCATGGATTCGCAGTGTGGCGGCTGTCCGTGGGCGTGAAACATCGGATGTGCCACTGCTTCAAGCCGTGGCACGCGAGAAGGTCCTTTGAACTTGATCCAGGTGAAGAAGGGCCAGAGCGGCTCGTGCTTCCGAATTTCCGGCAAGGAGAAACGAAAGCTCACCGTCGGCTGGCGCGGATCGTGGCCTGCGGCGCTTCGATGCGATTGGTATTGCGATTCCAGATCAGCAGCGGCCCCCGCCACATGCTCAACTTCTGCGTGCGTTCGTCCTGATCGGTGATGCTGGCGTCGGCCGATGCGCTGCCCTCGACGCGCACTTCATTCGTGCTTTTCAGGAACTGAACATGCTCGCCCATGACCGTGCGCGTGTTTTCTCGAAGGAGCACGGCGTGTCGCGCGATGAGCCGCTCAAGGTCCGTCGCTCGTGCCATGGTTTCGCCGCCGGCCGCCACGCCGCGGCGCGTGCTGAACTCCAGCAACAGGTTTCCGCAGGTGAGGCTGCCGCGCCGCCCCTCGCCGAGGCTGCGCATCGCGCGCTCGGTGATGTTAAACGCGGTGGCGAGCTGGTCCTTGTTCACCATCTGCCGGCCGCTGCGGTGTTGCATCTCGACATCGCGGTCAAAGGCGACGAGGCCGCGATCGACGATGTAATCCATTCCGTTGCGCCACTTGACGATGGTCTGGCTCGGGCCGTCGCTGCGCATCGAGCTCATGAGCGGTCCGCTGCTCGCGCCGGATGCCGCCTCGCGCCGGCGCGCGGTTGCGGCGGCGAATTGGTAGTCCTCTACGCCAAGCATGCCCGCCCCGGGGACGGACATCTGCTCGCGGAGAAGATCGGTCGTGATCTGGTCGCCGAAGATGCTGATGCGGCTAAGCAGTCGGCCGCGCGCGGGATCGGGCGTGAAGGGCATGTCGATGGAGCCGGCGTAGCGCGCCAGCGCCGCGGTGAAGGCGACGCATGCGTCACGCGGCACGGCATGCAGGATCGAAGGCGTACCAACAATCGCGGCGAACACCGAAACCTGCTTCAGCCCGTAATCGGTCGGCTGCAAGAGGTAGCTGCTGCCGACGGCTTCGGCATGGCCCTCGGCGACGATGAAGACGGGCCTGGGCCGCTTGCTTTGAAATCCGGTGACGCCGCGGCGGGACTTGGGTGTATCGTCGCGGGCGCGACCGGTTGCGGCACGCGCAAGCCAGAGTTGATCCAGCCAGCCAGGGGCCTTTGCCGTCGCCTCCGGCTCGGGCGGCGCCTTGCCGAACCGCACGGTGAGCTTGTCGCAATCAACGGTGAACCCGTCGGACTTTGTGCGGACCTTGCCGAGAAAGACGCCGTAATTCTTCGCCAGGCGAAACTGAACCTGCTCCTTCCACCCGATATGGACTTTTGTCGGCTTGCTCATCTTGCGGCCGCCGAAATCCTGCCGGCTCATCAGCCACGCGCGGCCCGGCCCCGGCACGTCGATCGACTCGTTGTCCATGTCGATGTCAATCTTGTGGCCGTACACGGCGATGTCGGTGTAGGCGGCGCCGGCCCATTTCTTCGGCGAGGCGCTCTCGATGAGCGCCTTGACCAGTTGCTCGCCGTTGCGGATCGTTGCCTTGAGAACCTTCGCGTTGGTGATCTGAAGACCCTGCTGCGGGTCGGAAACGTACACATCGCCCTGCGCGTCCAGCTCCTCGATGCCCAGGCGCGGTTTGTCCTGCACGGTGCGGCCGTCGGGCAGGGTTCGCGGCGGCGGGGCCGGTGACATGGCCATGACCGCGTGCATCTTCTGCGCGCGAAACTCCGCGCGATTCTGCCGCGCCGAGACGTTGCCCTCGGCATCGACGATGTGCGGCCGGCTTTGCCCGTCGGCGCAGAGCATCATCGTGGCGGAGAGCTTCTCGGCGAAGATCATGTCGCCCTTCTGGTGCAGCCGGACCGCGCCGGACATGTCAACATGTTGAATGTTGTCGGCGATCTGATCGCCGGAGCGCGGCACGCCGAAGGTCACGGCGACTTCGTCAGCGGCGAGGGAGTCCTCGCCCTGATTCAATTGCACGCTTCCGTGAAACCAGGCGCGGCGGAGGAACTCCTTGTTCTTGGATTCCGGCCGGCCCGAGGCGGGGTTGATGCGTTCCACCTTTCGCTGGCCCAGTTCGATATCGACGCCGCGGGTCCAGCGGATTTCGACCGGATCGCGCGGCTTGTGCTTCGCGCCGTCGCCCGCGTCCAACGCGACTTCTGACTTGGGAAGGCTCGCGTCCTCGCTGCCGTCGTCGAGCATGGCGCCCGCGCCGTCCACGTGCGCCACGCCGCGCTTCTGATCGAAGAACACTTCACGGCCCGACAGCCGCCGCGCCGCCGACAAGGCCAGCTCCACCGGCATCGCCTCATCGCCCGACAGCCAGACCTGCCGCCGTTCGTGACGATAGACCAGTTGCTTGCAATGCCCCTTGCCTTGGTCGCTCTGGAGCCGCACCGGATTACCGATGGCCACGCAATCGAATCGCCGGCCCGTTTGCTCCGCCGGGTTCATCGTGAGCGGGCGAAGTTCCAGCGGGCCATCCCAGGTCAGCAGCAGGCGTGCAAGGTCCTCTTCGCCGGTCTTGCCGCCCGTTGCCTCGCCGGGCAGCGCGGACGCCATTTCGGCGCGAGGCGCTTCCGCGACCGGCGGTGCATCGGCGGGTTGCGACGTGGCGCCGACAGGATTGCCGCGAAATGTCATGCTCTCCCGCGCGGCCTTGCCGAAGTCAAAGTTGATCTCCAGCCGGTCGGCCTCGATTTTGCCGACTGTCTTCAATCCGTCCTGCTGTTCAACGACGACCTGGTTGCTGAACACCGCGCGATAGGTGTGAATCCGCGGTCGCTTTCCGTCGGCGAGCAAGGTCTGGGCGGCGTCCGGTGCGCGAAGTTCGCCCGACGTGCCGCCGCGTGCTTCCGCCTGGAGCGACGCCACCGCGTCGGTGAACTCGCCCGATGAGCGCGTCGGCGTGGCCTTGTTCGTCGTTGAATTCGTGGGCGACTCGCCGGAGGGCGTCGCCGGTGCTTCCTCGATCGACATGGGCCGATTGGCCTTCGCGACAAGCCCCTCGGTGCGGATCGCCGTGGCCGCTTCCTCGGCGCTGACAACGTCGACCGACATGGGCTTCATGGCATACGCGCGAGGAATTCCGCCGTTGGCGTCGCGCAGGGCAGCCTCTTCCCGGCGGCGACCTTCCGCGCTGCGATCCTTCTTCTCCTTGCCGGCGTCGCGCTCGGTGCCCGGCAGGCCGAAGTCCACGATGCGGCCGCCCTTGCGCAGCGTCATCGAGCCGCCGTGCGTGAACCGCAGCACGTCGATCCGGTTGTCCAGCTGATCCCACTGCACTTTCAACCCGCGCACTTTTTCGATTCGTGCATCGACGCTGTCGACCACGATGTCGCCGTCGGACACCAGCTCGGCATCGTCCAGGTCGAAGCGCGCCTCGCCCAGGCTGACGTGAATCAACTCGTCCGGATGCGCGTCGCGCTCGGCCTTGTCCGGGTTGGCCTCGCGCCAGGCGGCCGTCGTGCGATCGACGACTACCTTCACATTTCCGCGCAACCAGCCGCGCTTCGGTTCGATGCGGTCCTTGCTCTTGCGCGCGAGCGTGACTTCCGCCTCGTCGCTGCTGATGTAGGTGATCTCGCCCTTGCTCGTGAAGATCTGCACGAGCAGCTTCTCAACGTGGAAGACCTGATCGGCCGTCGGTTCCCATTTCACCGCTTCGAACTGGTACTTCAGGCGGCCGGTGATGTCGTCGTACACGCGCACGACCGTCTGGTCGCCGGGGCTGAAGGCGAGCTGGCTCTCGCTGAACTGCTGCGTCGCCTGGGTCGTGACCGGCTGGGAGACGAACTTGCGGACGACTTCATCGGTGTTCTGCGAGCGGGTCTGCGTCACGCGCCGATCGCCCATCGAAAAGACAAAGTACGACGCCAGCCCCAGCAGGAACGTCGCCGCCGCGAGGATGATCTTTTTCCGTTTCGTTGAATCCAGTGGCATCTTCAATCCATTTGTCTGTTTCGGTCGGCGGTCGCAAGCCTCTCTACCGGCGGCCGCTCGCCTGGAGTCCCTTCCGATTGTGTCGCATCAGGCGTTCCACCGCCTCGAGTACGGCGCCGTCTCCGCCGGCGCGCCGCGTGACGAATCGCGCGAACCGCTTCACCGCCGGCACCGCGTTCGCCACGGCGATCGGCACGGCGCACAGCCGCATCATCGGAATATCCAGCAAATCGTCTCCAACGACGGCCGTCGCGCCCGGTTCGACGCCCAGCACCTTGCACGCTTCGAGGAACGGCTCGACCTTGTCGGCCATGCCCTGACGCACGAACGACACACCCAGATCGGCCGCGCGACGCGAAACCGCGGACGAGCTGCGGCCGCTGATGATGGCGGCGTGGTAGCCGGCGTCGCGCCAGCGGCGAATCGCGCCGCCGTCCAGCACATAAAAGCGCTTGATCTCCTCGCCGCCCGGGCCATACATCAGGTCACCGGGCGTCAGGACGCCGTCCACGTCGAGTACCAGTAATCGAATCTCGCTCACGAAAGGGAATCTTAGCCCAGCGCCTGATAAAGGTCTGCCTTCAAATCGTCCACCGATTCGAGTCCGATGCTCAAGCGGATCAGCCACGTCGGACGGCCGCTTTGCGGGTCGGGCACTTCAATCGGAATCGCGAGGCTCTCAAAGCCGCCCCAACTGACGCCGATGCAGAACAGACGCAGGCGATTAACCACTTCAAACGTCCGTTCGCGTGTCGATTCACGCAGGCCGAAGCTGAACATGCCGCTGTGGCCGCGCATCTGTTTCTTCGCCAGCGCGGTCTGCGCGTGCGATTCCGTTCCGCTGTAATTCACGGCTGCGACCCGCCCATCGGTTTCGAGCAATCGGGCGATCTCGCGGGCGCTGCGCTGGTGTCGCTCCATGCGAATCGCCAGCGTGCGCAGCCCGCGCAGGAGCAACCAGCTTGCAAACGGGTCGCACATGCCGCCAAACAACTCGCCTTCCTGTTGCGATAGCTTGTCGATATACGGCCGCGAGCCGACGACCAGCCCCGCGACCACGTCGCTGTGCCCGCCGATGTACTTCGTCGCCGAGTGCAGCACAATGTCCACGCCCAGCGTGAGCGGGTTCTGGAAATACGGCGATGCATTCGAATTGTCGCAGATCGTCGAAATATTGCGTGATCGCGCCAGCTTCGCCACGGCCGAAAGGTCCTGCAACGCGAAGATGAGACTCGACGGCGACTCAAGATAGATCAGTCGCGTGTTCGGGCGCAACGCGGACTCGAATTGCTCCACCTCCGTGCCGCGCACAAACGTCGTCTCGATGCCCAGCCGGGGAAGGTACTGCGACAGGAATTGCCGCGTCGGGCCGTAAACGGATTCAATCGTGACGACGTGATCGCCGGATTTAACGCAGGACAGGATCGCCGCCGACACCGCCGCCATGCCTGATCCGAAAGCACGGCAGGCCTCGCCGCGCTCGAGCTGGGCGATTTTTTTCTCCAGCAGCGTGGTCGTCGGGTTCGAGACGCGTGAATAGTCGTATCGCGCCGACTCCTCGCGGCGAGCCACAAAGCTCTCGGCGTCGGGGTACGTGAATGTCGAACACTGGTAGAGCGGCGGCGCGGCCGCACCGTGGTTGATCTGCCGCTCCTCGGCGAAATGCACGCAAATGGTCTCAAATCCGGGCTCGCGGCTGGTCGTCACGTTGGGCTGCTCCTGTTCGGCGGCTATTCTAACCGCGGGCGCCTTCGCTGATAATGCGCGGCGCGACGACTGGAGAGGGATTTGAAGGGTTCGGATTGCATTGGCGAAACAGGCGGCCAGGCGTGATCGTCATCATCGATAACTACGATTCGTTTACGTACAACCTTGTGCATCGCTTCGGCGAGATCGGGCTGGAACAGCCCGCGCTGCGCCACGAGATCGCCGTCCATCGAAACGACGCGATCACGCTCGAACAAATCGAAGCAATGCGACCGACGCACATCGTTATCTCACCCGGACCATGCACGCCGAATGAGAGCGGCATTAGCAACGATGTAATCCGGCACTTTCACACGCGAGTGCCGATTCTCGGCGTCTGCCTCGGCCATCAGTGCATCGGGCATGTCTTCGGCGCGACGGTCACGCGCGCTGAACGCATCATGCACGGCAAGACGAGCGAGGTCTTCCACGATGGTCGTTCCCTTTATGCGGGGCTGCCAAACCCCTTTACCGCAACGCGCTATCACTCGCTGGCAATTGTGCGCGACACGCTTCCGGAAGACTTCGAGGTTTCGGCCTGGACCGAGCAGAACGAATGCATGGGGGTGCGGCACAGGGTCCACCCGCTGGAGGGCGTGCAGTTCCATCCCGAGAGCTTCCTGACGCCTTGCGGCACGCAACTCCTGGCCAATTTCCTCCAGCGTCGGGCCGAAGCCTAAGCGGACGCCTGCCCTTGCCAGCGGGTCTTTTCCCGGACACCGTTTCGCCTGCAATCCGACTTTGCTAGCATGGGTATACGTTCAGGATCGGGTCTCCCGGGTGTTGACGAAGCGCCGGTTGCCCCGGGAACCGTTGGTTTTCGCGATGTTTTGCCGTAATTCTTGTTGACGACTAGGCTTAGATGCCGATAGGGCCAACTGACGGCCCCGTTTTTTCGCCTATGCCAAGCTTCACCTACACCGCCCGGACCGTGGAAGGCAAGACCGTGACCGGCATCGTCACGGCCGACAACCAGCAGCATGTCCTGCGCACGCTGGATGAGCAGGCGTTGTTTCCGGTCGAGGTGCGCGAAGGCGGCAAGGCCACGACGGCGGGCGGGGGTAAGAAGAAAGTCTCGCCGAGCAAGACGGCGGTGGTGTATTCGCAGTTTGCCGACCTGCTCCGCGCGGGCGTGCCGGCGCTGCGGTCGCTGGACGTGCTGTATCGCCTGCAATCGAACCCGGTGTTGAAGGAAGTTCTGAAAGAGGTGCGCGAGGACCTGTCGAGCGGCCAGACGCTGGCCGACGCGATGGAGAAGCATCCCAATGCGTTCAACCCGTTGCACGTGTCGATGATTCGCGCGGGTGAGAAGGGCGGCTTTCTTGAAGAGGTGCTCGGCCGCATCGCTATTTTTGTCGAGCGGCAGAATGAATTGCGGAACAAGGTGATCGGGTCGATGGCGTACCCGGTGATCCTGATGACGGTCGGCACGGGCGTGGTCGTGTTCCTGATGATCGCAGTCGTGCCGAAGATTCGCAATTTCCTGCGGGGTGAATTGCCGGCGTTGACGCGATTTGTCTTCTCCGTGTCGGACGTTTTGAGCTTATACGGTGTTTACATCGGGCTCGGTGCGGCTTGTCTGATAGTGGCAGTCGTTGGGCTCTTTCGCAGCGAGCGCGGGCGCATGTTCCTGGATCGCGCCCAGATGAAAATACCCAAGCTCGGGCAATTGCTCGTTCTGGTGGCTGTGTGCCGATTCTGCCGCATCCTGGGCACGCTGCTGACCAACGGCGTGCCGATCCTGCAGTCGTTGAAAATCGCGAGGGATTCAGCCGGCAATCGGCTGCTGATGGCGACGATTGATGACGCGATCGAAGCGGTGCGAAAGGGAGCGTCGCTGGCGGCTCCGCTGGGCCGGAGCGGCTTTTTCCCGCTGGACATCGTGGACATCATTGCCGTCGGCGAGGAGAGCAACAACCTCGACAACGTGCTGATTACGGTGGCGGATTCGTACGAAGCGCGCACCGGGCGGGAGATTGATCTCGCCGTCCGGCTGCTGGAGCCGGTGATGCTGATTATCATGGCGGTGGTGGTCGGGATGATCGCGGCCGCGTTGTTGTTGCCGATTCTGAACATGAGTGCAGGTGCGGTTTGATCCGGCAACGTTAGACTACAATGGACCGGTCCGTGCAACGGGCCAAGAGACTTTCAAGGAGACAGTATCATGAAGAACCGGGCAATCAAAAGGAACCGTCGGCGCGGCTTTACGCTGCTGGAGATCATGCTCGTGGTCGGTCTGCTGGCCCTGCTGGCGGCGATTGCGATTCCCAACTTGATGGGTGCGGGTGAAGAGGCCAAGAAGAAACTTGCCCTTAGCTCGATTCTGCCCAACGGCGCGATCATGCGAGCCATCACGCAGTACAAGTTTGACACGGGTCAGTACCCCGAAGGCCTGAAGGACCTGATTGAAAAGCCCAGTGACGACGACATCGCCAAGAAGTGGACCGGACCATACCTGGTCGACAAGAGCGGCTTGAAGGACCCGTGGGATCGCGAGTTCAAGTACAGCCGAGAAGGCCAGCACAACGAGAACGGCGTCGACCTGTGGAGCGTCGGACCCGACGGCAACGACGGCAGCGACGACGACATCGTGAACTGGGAAACCGATAAGTAAGCTGGAACAGCGAATTGCGAAGAGTGAATTGCGAACACGCGGGACAGGTTTCCGGCGCGGCGAGCAGCAATCGGCGCGGGCGGATTCGCCGCGCGTTCACGCTGATTGAGCTGGTTGTCGTGTTGTCGCTGATCGTCGCGCTCTCGCTGCTGGCGATGCCGGCGATTGAGAACATCATGATCGGGTCGAACCTGCCCGAGTCGGCCGGCCGCGTGCGATCGCTGCTGGCGATGGCGCGCAGCGGCGCCGTGAGCGAGGCGCGGCGGGTGCGCGTGCGGTTTCTTCCGAACGAGCAGCAGCCGATCGTCGAGATCGAACGCGACCCGGTCTTTCAGCCCGGTCTCTACGAGCAGATCACGGCCGCATGGACCCAGGAACCGATCCTCCTGGGCAACGTACAGGTGTATTCCGTGGCGCTGGGCCGGCCGGAGTTTCTCAAGCCCGTCTCGGACGACGTGGACCCGCGGAGCGATTCGAGCGATGCGGCCACCGACGGCGCGACGCAGGCCGATGTGGCGGACGTTCAGGAAACGGGCGAGACGCTTTCACTTCGCACGGCGGTTGAAGAGGAAGAGGTCGACATCAATCGCCCGTCGATCATCTTCGAACCGGACGGTTCGACCGACTGGGCCATGATCACGGTGTCGCAGGTCATGCCCGGCGAGGAGCTGCCCGACGACGCGGATCAGCGCTGGATCATCGTCGACGGGCGCACGGGCATGATGACGATTCGCACGGCGCTGTCGGCCGAGGAGCTGACTGATCCGACGTTGTACGTTCAGCGCGAGAAGCTGGCGTTGCCGGATCTGGCGGAATTGACGGACAACCCGTTGAGCTTCGCCGGGCCGGGGATGGGGATGCCGACCGATGAGGCCGGCGCGACGGATGGCACGGACCTGTTCGGCTCGGGCAGCGGGTTTGCGAGCGGGTCCGGTTCCGCGAGCGGTTTCAGTTCATCGGGCGGCGAAAGCAAGACCAAGGATGAGGCCGCCGGCGGGCGCAGTCCGGGTCAACCGGAGCGGGCGAGTCGGCCGGGTTCCGATGGCCAGGTGGGCGATCTGCGGCCGTCTCGGCAGCAGCGTCGCGGCGGCAATCCCTCGAAGAACACAGGCAACACGGGCGACACGCAGCAGCAGCTTGACGACAAACTGTCCGACAGCGATCTGACCGACGAAGAGAAGCAGAACATCCGGGACACGCTTGGCGGCGGTCGCCGCGGGCGATGACATAAGATGGGCACCGCCCACCTTCGCTGTGCCGCGGATTTGTCATTCTGTCGTGATCTATGCTCACCCCATGGGATTGATTTGGCGCGAATTGTAGGGTTGGCCGGGTAGCCTATTCTTTGCGAAGCTAAGGGTGCGGTCGCGATGATGACCCGTCCGTCCGAATCGCTCGCATTCTCACCGATCAAAATCTTCTTCCGGAGCTGCAAGGGAAGCTTTCCGACATTCTGGACCCGCTCTGGCGGGCCCGCGCGCCCTTATTTTTCCTTAAGTCTAAACTCTTGGGACTCATGCTGAAAATCCAGTTTGCTCGAATGATTCTCTATCCACTCACTTAGCTTTGAATCCGGTACATTCTCCAACTCCGGCACAAACTCCCGTGCTAGGCGCCTAAGATTACCCGGAAATCTAAAGTTCGCGCGAAGTTCGGAGGCCAATTCAAGTAGTGACTCAACACGGCCGGACTGAAGTCCAATTCGAATTCGATCCAGATCGTCAATGGCATTCCTGGCAATGGCCGAGTCATTCTGACGAGTTCGAGCGTTAGTCAGTCTGATCGCGGTCGCCGCTATAGCTAGGGCCGAGAATACTGCTAGAAGCATCGCAACTGGGCGTCGCTGCATCGTCATTTGAACCACTCCTTTATCCACCGAAGCCAATCTGGGTAGCCCATCCTTGGCGAAGCAAGAGGCGGTGTCGCACAGGCAGTCGTAGCTGGATTTGCATATAGGCAGTCCTGCTTCAACGCATCGTTGCCTACCTTTGGACTTCAGCTTTCGCGTCGTCACTCGACAATATACTCGCGATAGCCGCGCCGCATTCTGGGCATCGCTCACCGGTCGTCCCGAATAGAACATAACCGCAATCAGTGCACATGGGGTGTCCTGGCTCTGCGACCGATTGGGTAAACATACGCTGAAGTAGTCGAGATAACAGACTTGAGGTTAACACCACGATAATAAGCACAATTAAAAAAGTGACCTTAGTCGGTTGTGCCATGGAATGATTAGCAGGCATCGCGTCAAGGAGCGGCACAATTGAGATCGCGAAACTCATCGTACCAAGAAGCTCGCCAAAAAAAATGGATGCGATTGGGCGGCGCGATAGTCGCCAAATCATAGTACAAGCAAGAACAAGAAAGAAGATCACATGGCATAAAGCTAAAGGGGGCCAAAAATAACTCAGCAGAAATAAAATGTGACTTGTGGAAGCGATTGCTAGGGCGTTAGCACAGTCGGTGAACGTTAGCCGCTCCACCGACCACATCGCGAGAAAGAACGGTGGAAAAAAGACTGAAACAAGCCATACCAATGCGACGAATCCCAACTCGTCAATGTCAGACCAACCAAGCGGCTTTCTATTCATCCACATAATGACATAAATCGTAACCAGATAAGACAACAAGCCAAGCCCGGAGTAAAGGACAAGAAAAGGGGACGCAGATTTTTCTCGAGTCCGATACTTCTTCAACCGCGCAGTCTTCATTGTCCAATCACCGTTGCAAACTCATCGCCTTGAATTGTACTCTGGCGGCCAGCACAAATTCATTGCGACGGGTTGCTCTATCGTGGTTCACATTCCGTCGCCCGCAAGCCCATGGTAACCGTTCAGCCCATTCGAACGATCGTCGCCCGCTCGCGGATTGGTGGGTCGATGCGACCGACCCACCCTACGAAACCCGACACCAACAAATCGCTCCCTAACGGTCGCGGCTCGGATTGAAACGCAAACGCTCCCAGTACCCGGCGCAGTGGGCGACCACCCCGGACGGCCCAATCCGCCGCGTCCTTTCTGATTCCTTCAACAACACGTCACCAGAACTTAACACTTGCGAAATGCGCCATTAACGGCCGGGGGATAGCCTGCGCTACGAGTGATGGGGGCGCAAGGGCAAGTTTGCGCAAGACAGGGAGTGATTCACAACATGAACGCCAAGAGAAACATGGCAAGGACGAAAGAAAGAGACATACGACTTGTAGCAACGAAGGGGGCGATGCGATCTCGCGCGTTCACCCTGATTGAGCTGCTTGTCTCGATCGCGATCATCGCGCTGCTCATCTCCATCCTCGCTCCCGCACTGGGTTCGGCGCGCAAGAGCGGCCAGGCTGTGAAGTGCATGGCGAACCTTCATCACGTCGGTCAGGCGATGGGCGGGTATCTGATGGACAGCGGCGGTGTGTACCCCGTCGCGTATGCGTATCCGTACGATTCGGCGGGCAACTACGACCTGATGACGCAGGAAACCGTCAACGACCACCCGAACGGGTACGTTCACTGGTCGCACTTCCTCTACAGCAACGGGCAGGCGCCCAAAGAAGCGTTCATGTGCCCGTCGATGAAGAACGGCGGCTCGCCAAGAACCAATCCCGGTTCGACCGATTGGGAGATCGGCCAGGTGGATCAGAACGGTTCCGGCGGGCCGAACCCGCTGGAAGACAAGCAGTCGCCGCGCCTCGCCTACGGCGGCAACGCGGGCATTTTCCCGCGCAACAAGTTCACGACCACGATGTCGAACGGGCCGCGCATCAATCGCTTCGTGAATGAGAAGGAGATCAACACGGGGCGGACGATTCTCGTCGCCGAGTTCAACGACAACTGGAAGGTGCTCGGCGTGGATGAGGGCGGCGGTGTGCTCTCGAAGAGCCATCGTTCGATCAACCCGTTCTGGAGCGCGACGAGCGGATCGGATGAATACGCGACCGATCCGCAGTTCTCGGCGTTCACCTACCGACCCGACGCGAACTACGGCCTGCGCAAACAGACCGACGCGGCCGTGGGCTGGATCGACCAGCCGGGCGTGAGCGAGATCAACGCGGTCGGTCGACACCACCCCGGCGGCGACAAGTGGGGCGGGACCGCGAACTTTCTGTACGCCGACGGCCATGCCGAGCGGCGCACGGTGCTCTCCACGCTGAAGGGCGCGGAGTGGGGCAATCGGTACCACGCCATCACGGGAGACAATCGCGTCGCGAACTGACGCGCGTGAACGAAGCAATCGGTGGGGGGCCAATCGCGCGGGGTGGGCGCGGACGAGAAAGCTAAACGCACAGGCAACGTGCGAGTGGAAGCGCCATGGACCGCGCACGCGCACGGTCCCCGCGCTCAACAAAATGGGATGGACGAAACCAGGGAACCTGAACACGGGAGGACGATCATGAAGCGAAGCGGATGGAACTGGAATCGGCAGGCGGCGGCGACGCTGCTGGCCGCAGCGCTGACGACCGCGGTGAGCGCGGCGCGGGCGCTGGCGGACGCTTGTTGCATGCCGAATGGATCGTGTCAGACGGTTGTCGATCAGGCGGCGTGCAACACGGCCGGCGGCTGCTGGCAGGGTTCGGGGTCGAGCTGCGTCGGGCGGTTCTGCCCGGTCGCGGATGACGTCAACGTCGGAGCGTGCATCAATCCGTTCGGCGGATGCAGCCTGATGACGGAGCTGGACTGTTTGTGCCTGAATGGCGCGAACCTGGACAACGCGAATCAGAGCTTCTGGGCCGGCGCAGGGACCGACTGCGGTACGCTGCCGGACGTGAATTTCGAACAGGGCGGCGGGCAGCTCAATATCAGCGGCGCGACGCTCTTCGCGCCGTTCTTCCAGAATGCCGCGACGACCAACGACTGGATCAACCCCGACAACGACAAGATTCCGTGCAGCGGCGACGGCTGGAGCCAGTTCAAGGACACGAACTGCAACAGCGTTGTCGATTTCATCGGCGGCGACCGCTCGGATCAGCTCTCGCGAGCATTTCAATGCGGCCAGACGTGGTGGGGCTACTGGCTGGTGCAGTATCGCAGCGTCGGCTCGGTGAACGGTTACACGGAGTTCATTGACTACCAATTGCTGAATCGCTTGCCAACGACGGTGCCGACGGAAATCGGCATCATCAATCGCTGCCAGTGGGCCAGCGGCGGCGCGAAGACCGGTCCGTGCGCCGGGTGTGAATCGCACTGCCTCGTGCCGACCGGCTCGGGCGACATGAACTGCGACGGCAAGTTCAATGCCCAGGACGTGGACGGCTTCCTCGAGAGACTGCTCAACGGGATTCAACCGCCGTGCGCGCCGCCGGAGCGGGCCGACTTCGACGGTGACCTTGCGGTGACATTCGAGGATATTCCGGGTTTCGTCTCGTGCATGTTGACCCTCGGTGGCTGCTACCAGAACAGCTCGGCCAGCGGCCAGACGGGCACGCCGGTCTGCCCGAACAGCATCGACCTCGCCTGTCTCGACGTGCCCGCGGTGTGGGGCACACAAGGCCCGTCCGGCTCGGCGGCCTACAACAAGCGGCCCAACCAGGCCGGCTACGGCCGCAATCCAGTGCAGTCTTCGACCGGTTTTATCAGCAATCTGGCATCGCTGACGCGGCAGGTCGATCCGAACAGTGCGCCGGTGTCGCTGAACCTGAACACGGCTTCACCCAACGGCAACACGCTGTTTGACACGCCCGTCGCGTTTGTGGCGGTCGTGCCCATTGCGACGCAAGGCATCGGTCGACAGGACGTTCGCTACACCGAGCTTCAGCACTTGCTGGTGACCGGCCGCATGCCGAACGGCGAGAACCTCGTCGGCGCGACCCGCGATGTCGGCTCCGGCACGCGCAATGCCCACAACAACTCCGTCGGCATCGATCCGTCGTGGGGCATGGGTGAAAACGAGGGCGGCGAAATCTTCAACGAGAATCCGGATGCTCGCGGACCGGGTGCCCACCTTGGGTACGTTGTCGGCGGCACGAACAATGTCTTCCACTACTCCAATAACTGCGGCGGCTCGGGCATCATGGAGCGCGCCGTGCAGAATCGCCGGCTCGCCCTGGGGTACACGGGTCTGTTTGGCAGCGGCCGCGCGATTGCGGACGCCGTCGCCGGCAATTATGAAATCCTCAACGTCTGCAAGGACATCGACGGCGATGGAGACGGGTTTCCGGACAGCAACTGCACGCCGCAGGCCTGCGATGGCGCGTTGGGCGCTGCGCCGGGCTGCAACGGCGGCATTCCGCCGTTCGGACCGCCGGCGAACTTTCGGCCGGCGCACAACGGCTTCGTCCGTCCGACGGTTGGTTCGATCATCGACAACACCGACGCGACCTGCGCCTTCACGATCGGCGGCTTTGCGAGCTTCGTGAGCCGCGGCGATCCGGAAAGCGGTCGCAACGGCAACACCAATCCGCCGCTCGCCAATCTGCGGGCGCGCGATTACCTGCGAAACATCAAGGACAGCATTGCGGCGTTCGTCCTTGATCCGACGCTTCCCGCGGGCCAGCAGATGCCTGGCCAGTTTCTCGCGTCGAACTTCACGCTCTTCCAGGGGCTGGATGCGTCGCAGGACCTTGCCATTCCGACGAAGTTTACCGCCCAGGCCGTCGATCAGGACGTGCAGGACGTGATTCGCTGCACGACGACGCAGATCACGCCCGACTTCGGTGTCAGCGTCGCCAACAAGACGCCGCAGCGAGTCAACCAGAACCCCGGCGGTGCGTTCCCCGGTTACGCGGGCGGTCCGGCCTACAGCGACGGCAGCATGAACGGTCAATTCGCCTACAACGGCGCGACGTTCGCCGCAGCGTTGAAGATCGGCGGCAACGTGAACCTCAACGATCGCAACGAGGTCATGGGTGACTTCGACGTGTCCGTCGGCCAGAAGAAGGTTCGCAACGCGAACGACATCGACGAGATGATGGTCGCGCTGTGCGATCCGCGGGCGTTTGAACTCGGAATCAACCACGGCGGGCCGACCGGCGCGCTGGCGATCGATCACGTGATTCCCGAGATCATCGGCGACTTCACCGGCGACGGAAACTTCACCGCCGCCGACGCGCGATACTTCGCAGACGGTCTGGCGATCGACCCGATGACGGGTACGCTCGACCGCAAGCTCGGCTTCACGCTCGTCGATCAGGGCTGGGCCGCGACGGCTTGTGGTGCGGGCAACCTCAACTACTTCGGCACGACGCTGAAGACCGCCAAGCCCTACGCACCGGGCGACAGCCGCGGCGACGTGGCCGGCAACGCGCCCGTGGCCGGAGCGAACCCGGTCGGCGCCGATGGATGCATCGACGCGGACGACATCGACTACATCTGGTCGAACTTCACCACCAACTGGGCGGACTTGTCGCAGTCGATCAACGCGACGCTCAATCGCCGCAAGGACTTGAGCTGCGACATGGACGGCGACCTGGATGTCGATGCCGCGGACGTGACCGAACTGGTTGAAACGATTCTCTGCACGAAGGCCGGCGATGTCGATCTCGACGGCGACGTGGATGGAAACGACCTGGCGACGGTACAGGGCAACCTCGGCAATGCCGGCGGCTGGGCGGCGGGCGACTTCAACGGCGACGGGTTGGTCAACGCCGCCGACGAGTCGATCTGCATTCTGAATCAGGGTTTCACGAGTCCGTGTGCACCGCTCACGGGCACGCCCTGTCCATAACCACCACCCTATCGCGCCCGCGGCGGGTCGATCGGAGGGGATCGGCTCGCCGACGGGTGCGCCGGGGAGAACAATCCATCACTCCCTTGCTGCGCGGGTCGGGCACTTTGCCCGGCCCGTGCTCATTTACCGGGAGGACCGGCCGTGTCAATCGACGGTTTCGGTCTTGGCGGCGGCCTCGGTCGGCGGCGCGGAATACTCGGACAGCGTATGAACGGCCATGCTTAGGAAGGGCTTGTAGAGCGTCTTCACCGCGGCGCGATATTGATCGCTGTCGATTTTCTTGATGATGCCGGCGACCGGGAGAAAGTCTTCCTTGCTCACGACCTTCTCATCCGACAGCAGCGACCGCTCCGCGAAGTAATACCCGAAGGCATCGGCCTTCGTCACGCGCAGGATCGACCACTTCTCCAGCGACGCGAACTGCCGAAACACGCTCACGCGCACGCGGACGCGCACGGCTGCATCGACGCCCAGCTCTTTCACGAGGTCCTGTTCCACCTGTTCAACGGTGCGCAAGTCCGTCGTTCCAAGGATCACGTCGTAGCCCTTCGCCGGCTCGATCACTAGCAGCCGCGGCACGCCCACGTCCGTCCCCGCGACATTGAAGGCATGGCCCAGATCGACGTGACCGGGTTTTCCCAGTTGGAGTTTCTTGAAGGCCTCCGCGGCGCGAATGGACTCCATCGGCACCATCTGGAATCCTTCGGCTTGCATCTGTTCGAGAAAGTGCTTGTGCAGTTCGTCGGGGAACTCTTTGCGCATGGCTTCATCAAGCTGAACGCGAATCCGCCCCGCGCCGGCCAGCGAAGTCACCAGGCCGATCGGGATGAACTCGTGAATGACCACGCCCGGCTGATTGTCGGCCAGCGACTCCAGCTTCTCCGTCACATACTCAACAGCGAACTCCACCAGCGCCACCTTGCGGAACCCGCGCACCGGCGGCTGATTCGGCTGCGGCTCCCAATAGGACGCGGCCGCCGATTTCACCTTGGCCGGTTCGTCGAGTCCGGCATCGCTCAATTTCGACGCGGGCGGATGGCAGCCGACGACGGCGGTAAGGAACAGGGCAGCGAGGGTGCAGAGACAGCGCGACCGTACGGGCATTCGAAAGCTCCTTTGATAAGAAGGGGGCGTACGCAGTGCGGGGCCGCCCTCCGTGGCGTTTCACGGTCAAAGAAGATAGCGTGGCAAACCGCGAAAAGCGAATCGCGCCCGGCGGGTACCGAATCTTTGTTTCCGTCGGACCGTTGCCACGTCGCGTGAATTTCCATCTAGTTTGCGATAGACTCCGCGGCCTATGTTGATTTCGCTCAACTGGTTACGCGATTTCGTGGAGGTGCCGCATTCGGTCGATCCGAAGGAGCTGGCCCTTCAGTTCACGATCACGACGGCCGAGGTGGAAGGCGTCGAACATCTCACGCCGAACTGGCAGGGGTTGGTGGCGGGGCGGATTGAGTCCCTCGCGCCGATACCGAGCGAAGCAAAACTGCAAAAGGCGACGGTCCTGACCGATCGCGCTCACGAAACGCTGACCACCGCGCCGGGGTTGAAGGTCGGCGACGTGGTGGTGTTCGCGCCGCCGGGAGCAACAGTCGGCGGGCACATGATCGGCACGAAGGATCCGCAGGGCCGCGCGGCCGAAGGGATGATCGTCGCCGGGCAGGCGGTCGGACTGATGCAGATCGGCGCGAATGCGTTGTTTTGCCCGCCGGGGACCGCGCCGGGTTCACCGATCGATCCCGCGCCGTTTGATGACTGGATCATCGAAGTTGATAACAAGTCCATCACGCACCGGCCTGATTGCTGGGGTCATTACGGCATCGCGCGCGAGGTGGCGGCGATGCTGTCGCTGCCATTACGACCGTATGACGTGACGCCAGAGGTGCAACTGGCGTGCGGGCTGCCGGCGATCGCGATTGAGATTGACGACCCCGAAAAGTGCCCGCGGTATTCAGGCCTGTTGATGAAGGGGCTTCGGGCGCAGCCGTCGCCGCTGTGGATGCAGGTGCGGCTGGCGCACTGCGGCATGCGACCGATCGATCTGATCGTGGACCTGACGAACTACGTGATGCTGGAGCTAGGCCAGCCGATGCACGCCTTCGACGGGGAGAAGGTTTCGAACATTCAGGTTGCCGCCGCCGGCAAAGGTGACACATTTAAGACACTCGACGGCGTGACGCGCAAGCTGCCCGACGACACGTTGATGATTCAGTGCGGCCGCAGGAACGTGGCGATCGCCGGGGTGATGGGCGGGGCCGAGTCGGAGGTGAGCGCGTCGACGCAGACGGTGCTGCTGGAGAGCGCGAACTTCGATGCTCCGACGATCCGCCGCGCGGCGACGGCGATGGGCCACCGCACCGAGGCGAGCGCGCGGTTTGAGAAGTCGCTCGACCCCGCGAACACGGTGCTGGGCATTGCGCGGTTTCACAAGCTGGCGGAGTCGCAACTGCCGGGCCTGACGCTGGCGAGTTCACTAAGCGACTGTTACCCGCGCCCGCGCACGCCACCCGTGATCACGCTGGACTGCGACTACGCGACGAGGCTGATCGGCCAGACAGTGACGCCGCAGCGCGTGACGGAGATCCTCACGAAATTGGCGTTCAACTGCGGCCAGGACGGTTCGAAGGTTCACGTCACGCCGCCGAGTTGGCGCGCGACGAAGGATATCTCCATCGAGGCCGATGTGATCGAGGAGGTTGCGCGGTTCATCGGCTACAACAACATCGAGCCGAAGCTGCCCACGATGACGGCGCGGCACTTCGAGCCGTCACCCGACCTGGCACTGGAGCATCGCACGCTCGACTATCTTTGCGTCGGCGGCGACTACAGCGAAGTATTCAATTACATCTGGTACGAAGACGACTGGTGTCGGCGGCTGGGTTTCGATACCGGAGACTGCATCACGCTCATGAATCCGGCGGCCGAGGGGTGTGCGCGACTGCGGAGGACGCTCGTGCCCGGCCTGTTGGCGATGGCGGATCGAAATCGCCACCATTTCGCGCGGTTCAGCCTGTGCGAAGTCGGCAGCGTCTTCTTCACCGGACAGAAGGAAGTCGAGACCAGCCAGCAGCGCAATCTCGGATTGCTGGCGGCCGAGGCGGGCCGCAAGGCGGACGGCATCGTGTGGGACCGCCTTCGCGCGGCGCTGGACGGTTGGGCGAGGCAGGTGATTGATACAACAATCGAGTTTCGGGCCGCGTCGGGAGCGGCTCCCTGGGAAGACGCCGACCGCACGGCAGCGATCTGCATCGGCGGCGAAGTCATTGGTCGTGTGTCGGTCGTGCCGCTCGCCTGTCGATTGAAGATGGACGAGCGGTTGAAGGCGTGGGCTTTTGCGACGGCGGAGCTGAACCTGTCGGCCGCGGCGGCGAAGCTGGGGCGGCCTGCGAAGCTGCCGCAGGTGCCGCGTTTCCCGCAGGTGGAGCTGGATTTCAGCGTGCTGGCTGATTCGAAGTCGCGCTGGGAAGCATTGCGGGCGAAGCTGGGGGCGTATCGTCACGGCCTGCTGCGTCGCGTGTCCTTTGTCGAGTCGTACGAGGGCGGCGCCATCCCCGCGGGCCAGCGCAGCCTGACGCTTCGCGCCCAGATCGGTCATGGCGAGCGCACGCTGACGGATGACGAGATTCAATCGTTCGTGAGCGATTTCAAGGCGCATCTGTCGGCAAGCGGGCTGACGCTTCGCGCCTGACGACGGCTCGCGGCAAGACGGATTGGAGAGCGTCCGATGGATCAGGGACGATCCGCATGCCGAACGGCGCATCGGGGCGCGCCGTGGCGGGCCAAGTTCGCGTGCGCGTTGATTCTGATTTGCTTGAGCAAGACCGTTCTCGGCGCGGATGACGCGCCGCCGCCCAATGCGCTTCGTGTGCGCGGTATTCTCGATCGCGACACGTTCTGGAGCGGGCATGTCCTCATCACCGATGACACGACCGTACTCGGCGCGACGCTGACCATCACCGCCGGAACGTTGATCGAGTTCGCCGCCGCGCCAAACAAAGCGATCGGCCCGACGCTCACCATTGGATCCGAAAAGGGCCTGCCCGGCTGGCTCACCGTCGCCTCGACCCACGATCGGCCGATTGTCATGCGAACGCGCGAGGGCCGGCCGAATGGGGCGATGGTGATTCACGCGCGATCGGTCGATCGGCGACGGCGCGCAGCGGGGGAAGAGGCGGGGGCGGCTGAACTGAATCTCTCGAATGTTTCATATGAAGGGCTGGGCAACGCCGACCGTCCTGCGGTGGATATGTTCCTGCGCGATCCGAGTGGATTGGTCGTGGTTGATCGGTGCCTGTTGAACCGATGTGGGCGGCTTCGCGTGGTGCAATGCTCGGAAGCGTCCGTGGATCTGTCCCGAAATCGAATCACGGCGCCGGCGGGTACCACGGCGCTGGAGCTGGTGGGCGGTGCGTTTCAGGACGCGAAAGGCGCGGCCGAAAGCCGGGCGGCGGCGCCACCGGTAGCGGAGCTGCGCGTGCGCGAAAATCAGATTGCGGGCCGGCTTCGATTGATCGGCGCAGCGGCTGAAGTGCAGAGCAATCTTCTGATCGGCGAGGACGCCGCCGTCGTGATCGAAGGCCGGGCGGTGGGAACGTGCGTCGTACGCGAGAATTTTGTGCATCAGGCGTCGCTTCGTTCGTCGCGCGGGGCTGCGTGCCTGGATTGCGAGGACCCCGATGCACGCATCGTCGGCAACATCCTGTTCGGGGGAAGCGTGGTCGTCTCGCGCGGCAGCCTGGATATGTCGCAAAACGTCTTGATATCACCCGGCGAGGTGGAGGATGAGAAGGGCCGGGCAACACTCGTGCGAGCCGTGGTGGACCGCTTGCCGGCGGGCGCGCGATTCGAGGGGAACATTGTGATCGGGCCTGCCCACACGCTGCTGGGTGTCGCGGGCGCAGCGAGCGCGACCGGCATGCCGCCGGGACGACTGAAGCCGTCCGAGGCCGCGACGTTGATCCGGCGAAACACGTTCGATGGCGGGCGGGTCGGATCGCGCGGCATCGCGCTGGCGGCGGAAGGTCCGTGTGAGATCTTCGATAACGAGTTTCGGGCAACGTGGCCGGCCGTCGTGGACGAAACGCTTGGCGCGGCGCGGATCGGCACGTTGGACTACAACGCGCGCGGCGAGCCGGCGGATCGCGCATACCGAAAGGTTCGTCAACCCGAGGGCGGCCCTCACGGCCGCCACGATGTCGTGCAGTCGCAGACCGCGTCGCTCACACGCCGCGAACTGGACGACGTGCTTCAAAAAATGGAAGTCGAGCTGCTGGCGGGACGCACGGATGTGCCCGCGGCGCTGCGGCAATTGCGTGCGTTGTACGCTCCGGCCGCCGGAAGCCCGCTGGTCGGCGCTGGTCGGCCGGATGACCGCGGCGCACGCGGATCGGTCGGCGCGGTAGGGCCATAGCGTGATGTTGTAGTGGTGCGTCGAGGACGCACCCTACAAATGCCTTTCCGAGCCGCGACCGTCAGGGAGCGCCGCGAAACGCAACGGTGTGAGAAGATGCAGGCAGTAACCCAAGGTTGGTGCGTCGAGGAAGCGACACGGGCCCATTCTGGTGCGTCGAGGACGCATCCTACGAATGTCTGTCCGAGCCGCGACCGTCTGCCCTTGAAGATGCGAAATATTGTTAAGGATCAGGGAGCGGGTTCTTCCTACGCCTGTGCCGGCAGCGACGCTTCGCCTTCCTTACGGTCGATCTTCGGCTTCTTTGTGTCGAACGGAATCGTCAGGTGATACGCTCCATTCAGTAGCTCGCTTTCGACCTTGAAGCCGCACTTATGAAAGACTCGCAGCATGCCCTGATTGCCGATCAGCACATCGGCCGTCAGGCCGGCGATGCGCCGGGACCGCGCCGCCTCGACCAGCGTGTTGAGCAGCGCCGTCCCGATGCCGCGGCCCTGGAAGTCGTCACGAATGAGAAACGCAGCGTCGGCGAAGTTGGTGCGAGGGTCTTTCGCGTAGTGCGCGATGGCGATCATCTCGGCGTCTTCCTTCTGGGAATCGAGCACGACGAGCGCCATGTCGGCGTCGTAGTCCACACGCAGGAACTCCTGCAGCTTCTCGTGCGGCATTGCCTTGATCATGCGGAAAAAGCGATAGTGAATCGACTCGGGCGAGAGCTTGTAGAACATCTCCCGCAGCTTCGGCTCGTCGGTCAGCTTCAACGGCCGCAGGAATGCCCGCTTGCCGCCGCGCAGATCGATCCACCGCTCCAGCTCTTCGGGATAGATCGGCATCTTGAACGGCATTTCGATCTGGTCGGCGTAGATCAGGTGCCGCGCCTTCGCCTCGGCCAGCAGCCACGGTCGAAATCGGGGATCAGCGATGTTGATCAGGGCCAGCGCTCGCTCGCGGACGCTCTTGCCGTGCAGGAATGCGATGCCGTGCTCGGTGACAACGTAATGCACATCGCCCCGGCTCGTGACGACGCCCGCGCCCGGCTTGAGGAACGGCACGATGCGTGAGACGCCGCCGCCCGCCGCCGTCGAGGGCAAAGCGATGATCGGCTTGCCGCCCTTGGAGCGGGCCGCGCCGCGCGTGAAGTCGACTTGCCCGCCGATGCCGCTGTAGAACGTCGTGCCGATGGAGTCGGCGACGACCTGGCCGGTGAGATCGACTTCGATCGCGCCGTTGATGGTGATCATCTTGTCATTCTTGGCGACGATGTATGGGTCGTTGACGTACTCGGTCGGGTGAAACTCGACCAGCGGATTGTTGTCGATGAAATCGAACAGCCTTCGGGTGCCGAGGACGAAGCTGGCGATGATCTTGCCGCGGTGCAGCGTCTTCTCCGCGTTGGTGATGACGCCCTTCTCCACGAGCGGGATGATGCCATCGCTGAACATCTCGGTGTGGATGCCCAGATCGCGAAACTCGGTGAGAAAGTGCAGCACGGCATCGGGAATCGCGCCGATGCCCAGTTGCAGCGTCGCGCCGTCCTCGACGAGGTTGGCGATGTGCCGGGCGATTCGGCGGGAGAGTTCGTCGGGCTGCCCGAAGCGAATCTCCGGCAGCGGGTGCGCCGTCGGGACGAGCACGTCGATGTCACGCACATGAATGAAACAGTCGCCCAGGGCCCGCGGCATGTTGGAGTTGACCTGCGCCACGACGACCTGCGCGGTCTCGGCGGCGGCCTTGATCACATCGGTGGCGACGCCGTAGCTGCAATAGCCGTGTTCGTCCGGCGGGCTCACGTTGATCATCGCCACGTGGATCATCATCCGGCCCGTGCGAAAAAGCGACGGCACCTCGGAGAGAAAGATCGGCGTGTAATCGGCGAGGCCCTCGTTGACCGCGTCGCGGATGTTCGGCCCCATGAAGAGAGCGTTGTGCCGAAATCGCCCGGCCAGCGGCGCTTCGGCATACGGCGCGCCGCCCAAAGTCATCAGGTGGACCAGCTCGATGTCGGCGATGTCGTCGCGCTGGCACAGCGCTGCCACGAGGTCCAGCGGCACGGCGCAGCCTGAGCCGATGAAAACGCGGTGGCCGTCCTTCACCGCGCGAACGGCCTGCGATGCGGTGGCGACTTTCTCGGCGTATCGGGTTTGCCAGTCGGGTTGTTCGGTCACGGTGGGCGGCCTCGTGTCACAAAGTGCGGTCATGGCGTCAGGTCCAGGTTTGGACGATTCGTTTGAACGTCTCGCCGCGCTCCTCGTAGTTCTTGAACCAGTCGTAACTGGCGCAGCCGGGCGAGAGAAGCACGACGTCGCCGGGCCGCGCCAGATCTCTTGCAAGATGAATGCCGCCGGAAAAGTCCGTCGCGATGTGCAGGGCGGGGGAGTCGGCAACTTGTTTGGCCGCAAGCATTTGCGAGCGAATCGCTTCCTGCGTCTGCCCCATGCAGATGACCGCTCGCGCGCGGCGGACCGCCTCGGTGCACATATCCGTGAATGGAATGCCCTTCTCCGAGCCGCCGGCCAGGAGGACAACTGGACCGTCGAAAGCTCGAAGCGACGTCGCGGCGGCCTGCGGCGTGGTGGCCTTCGAGTCGTTGTAATATCGCACGCTGCGAAACTCGCGCACGAATTCGAGGCGATGCACGAGTCCGCGAAATTCCGCAAGCCCGCGCGATATCACCTCCGGCGATACCTGCAACAATTGCGCAACCGCCGATGCCATCGCCGCGTTCTGGAGATTGTGCATCCCCGGCACCTGCAAGCGCACGGGGAACTCGACGGGCGGCGCGATTGCGCTGCGACTCATTTGAATCCGCACGCGATCCGGCGGCGACGCGCCGGCGCGAATCAGTCCGCCGTGATTTCGCCAATTGTCGGGCAAGTGACGGATCTCGGCGTCGTCGGCCGGGAGGACGAGCCAGTCGCCTTCGCGCTGGTGCGCGGAGATGGCGGCCTTCGCGGCGGCGTAGTCGGCCATCGTGCCATGACGATCGAGGTGATTCTCGCGCAGGTTGGTGATGACCGCAATGTGCGGGCTGCAGTGGATCGACTGCGCGTCTTCCAGTTGAAAGCTGGACAGCTCCAGCACGACGATGTCGGCCGGCGTCATCGCGGGTAGATCATCCAGCAGCGACTTGCCAATGTTGCCGCCGACCCGGACGCGCCCGTGCCGCCAGCCCGGCTCGCGCTCGGCCCGCTGCAGAATCTCGCCGAGCATAGCCGTCGTCGTGCTCTTGCCGACCGAACCGGTGATGCCCACGAGCCGCGCGGGGCAGCGCTCCAGAAAGAGATTCATCTCGCTGGTCCATGGGATTCCCCGTCGGACCGCTGCTTGGAAAAACGCCGCCTTGCGCTTGTCAACGGCAGGGCTGACGACCAGTAGATCGCAGCCGTCCAGATCGCGCTCATCGTGCCCGCCGAGGCGGAACTGAACATCGACATCGGCCAGCGATGCGATGCCGGCCTGCAGATCGGCCTCCGATGCCATGTCCGTGACAACGACACGCGCGCCCTGCCTTGCCAACCAGCGCGTCACGCCGATGCCGCCGCCGAAGCGGCCCAGCCCCATAACGACGACTCGCAATCCCCGAAAGCTTTCGATCATCCCGGATGCTTGCCGCGCGCGGCGATGTCGCTCCGCATCATCGCGCCCTCGAAAGAAATCCGCCGCGCGGCCGCATACGCGCGATCGCGCGCCGACGCGAGATCATCCCCCAATGCCGTCACGCCCAGCACACGGCCGCCATTTGTGACGGGTTGGCCGACTCGCGCCGACGTCCCCGCGTGAAAGACCTGCACGTCGGTTTCGCGCGCCGCAGCATCCAGCCCCTCGATTACTTGTCCGCGCCGATACTCGCCCGGATACCCGCCCGCCGCCATCACCACGCACACCGCCGGCCGCGCGTCCCACTCGAGCGAGATCTGATCCAGTCGGCCTTCCACCGTCGCCAGCATCGCTTCGAGCAGGTCGCTTTTCAATCGCATCATCAGCGGCTGCGTCTCCGGGTCGCCAAACCGACAGTTGAACTCCAGCACCTTCGGCCCGCCGGCGGTCAGCATGACCCCGGCGTACAACACGCCGCGATAGGGAATTTCCTGCCCGGCGAGCGTGTCCAGAACGGGCACGAACACATCGCGCTCGATGACGCGCAGATCGGCTTCGGAAATCGGCGGTGCGGGGGAGTAAGCGCCCATGCCGCCGGTGTTCGGGCCGGTGTCGCCGTCGCCCGCGCGCTTGTAGTCCTGTGCCATTTCGAGCAGGTAGATCGTGCGGCCGTCGATCAGTGCCATGACGCTGACCTCGCGGCCCAGCAGCAGGTCTTCGATCACGACGCGCTCGCCGGCCGGCCCCAGCTCGCGATGAAGCATGAGGCGTTCAAGCGTTAGGAGCGCTTCGGCCGGGTCGTGATGCACGAACACGCCCTTGCCCTTCGCGAGCCCCGCCGCCTTCACCACGACGCCCTCATCGCGCGTGGAAACATACTGCCGGGCCATGTCGTAGCCGCGCTGGAACCACGCGGGGATTTGTTCGTCCTTGCTTGGTCGGTCGGCGCGGCCGGTCTGGCGCGCCTGCGCCAACTCCTGATCGGTCGGGCCGAAGATGCGCGCTTCGGCCGTCGGCACGCCGGCTTCACGCATGAGCTGCTTGGCGTAGGTCTTGTCGCCTTCGAGGCGGGCGGCTGATGCGCACGGGCCGAAGAGCCGCAGCCCCGCGGCGGCGAAGCGATCGGCGATGCCGGCGCAGAGTGGGTCTTCCGGGCCGACGACGGTGAGGTCGATCTTCTCGTCGCGCGCGAATTTGAGCAGGGCGCCCAGGTCTTCAGCTGGGATGGGGACGTTCGTCGCGAGCGAGGCGGTGCCGGCGTTGCCCGGAGCGCAGAACAGTTTCGGCCGATGGGCCGATTGCGACAGTTTCCAAACGAGGGCGTGTTCGCGCCCGCCGCTTCCGACGACGAGGACTTTCATTCCATGCTCCCGCACGATTGAGCGCTCGATCGGCTCATTCGTCGCCGGGGCATTCTATCGCGGTTCACGGCGTCATGTAGCGGTCGTCGCCCCGGCCAGACGGGCGCAAGAAAAAGGCCGCACGGGGTTGATCCGCGCGGCCTTTGGATGGTGAGCTTGCGTCGGGCGACGTTCGAATCAGTTCGTCCGGCGTCGGCGGACCAGCGTGAGCATGCCCAGGCCCAGCAGGGCGAGCGTGCTCGGCTCGGGAACCTGAATCCGCATGAATGCCTGGCCGACGTTGGTGAACGGCGATGAAGGCGTGTTTCGCAAGTCAGCGAAGAAGTACAGCCAACCGTCGTTGGTCAGGAACATGTCGTCGTTGTTAAAGACCGACAGGAAGACGTTGTCGTCCAGCAGGCCGTTGCCGTCGAGATCGACCGGGTCGCCCTCTCGAAGGACGACGTTGGACGTGACGCCATCGCTCCAGACGAGGACGGCGTTTCGATCCAGGTCGGGGTTGCTGGTCACACCGCCATAGACATAGTCGCCGACATCGTTGGCGGTCATGCCGAAGTAGAGCGCCGCAAAAGAGGCGTCGTCAAAGACTTCGCCGGGCAGACCGCCGGGAACGGGGTCGAAACCCTTGGAGACGAGGTTGCCGTTGTACACGACCCAGTCGTCATCGGCGGCGCCGCTGATTGTCCCGCGAGACATCCAATCACCGCCGGGGAACATGAACGACTCGACGAACGACAGGACGTTGCCGAGGCCGCCGCCGGGGGTGGAACCCTCGCTCAGCAGCACCTGGTTGTTCTTGGCGACGATGGCGTCCGTCGTGGTGGTGCCGTTCGTGTCGCCCTGGGCCAACCAGTCGGAGGTGGTCGCGTGATAGAACGGATCGCCGGCGGCGAGCGTCTGCCAGAGGTTGCCTCCGGGCGTCGGCGGGTTCACGGCGGTGACGCCGAACTGCATGGCTACGCTGTCCATATCCTGGAGGAACACGGCCGTGGTCTGACCGGTCGGTACGCCCGTCAGCGTCGTGCGGAATGAGACTTTGTTGTTGTTGTCGATGCCGGGCGAGTCGAGCGTGGTGCCGAAGCTGGCTCCGGCGATCAACGGGCCGACCACCGCGCCCTCTTGCGCGGCAATCGACAGCGTGCCGCCGATGCTCTTGACGATGACTTCGTCGTCGGTCGTCGCGCCGCTCAAGTTGCAAGTGAACGCGAAGTTGCCAGCGTTGTTGATCGCGACGCGCTGGTCGATGGAGGCGGCATCGCAGACTCGACCGGAATCCACGATGGTCGTGCCTTCCTGGAAAACCGTCGTGCCGGTCGTCCCAGAGCCGGTGATGATGATCTCATCGGTGGCCGTGTTGCCGGTACCGGCGATGGCCGTCATGATCCAGCGATTGCCGTCGGCGCTTCGATAGGGCCGATCAAACGTCGTACTCAACGCCGTCCCGAAAGAGATTCCCAGACCGGGGACGAGGTTTGTCGGGTGCGTGGGCACGTTCGAGTAAATGCCCGTCGGCGGAAATGCCATCGCGCTGGCAGCCACCAGCGAGAAAATAATCCCCGCGCTGAACAGTTGCTTTCTCATCATGACCCTCCGAATGCTTTCGGCTCGGTCGCACGGAGCGACCGACGTTTTCCTTGCTCGTCTTTCCGACTACCGGCTCGGCTGCGGTGGGAACCGCACGACGGAGCGACCGCTCCGTCCGCCGAATCACCAGCCCCTATGTTACCGTGAACAAAGGCCGGAATTCAAGCATTTTGAGCGAATTGGGCGGGGAATTCCGCCCCCGTCGGCCGCTGCTCCGCGGGTTCTAAGTTCGGCTGTGGCAAGGAGTTTGGGTCCGCGCGAGGCGCCGTGGCGTCGGCGTCGCGTTGAGCCGGTCAAAAAAAACAGCTACGATGGCCACGTTCTTTCGCGGGTGTAGCTCAATGGTAGAGCACCAGCCTTCCAAGCTGGACGTTGCGCGTTCGAGTCGCGTCGCCCGCTTCTTGACAACCGTCGCCATTCGTACACTACGCTTGTCCAGAGCGTCACTTACGTCGCTTCTTCGGGAAATGCCGGCTCCCTCCGTTTTGCCACCAATGCGCTCGGAATGACACGTTTTGCCGTCCGTAGTATAGACCCCACCATAGACTGGCGCCGACTTGATTCGTGGTACTTTCGATGAAGGTGCAACTCCACAATTCGAGCCAGCGACCGCTCGCAGGGTGTTGCGGTGCAATCGATCTTCTAGCGGAAGCATGGGCAATTGATCCAGCGCGCCCCTCAGGTCAATCAACTTTGGGTCGGCGTAATGGTTGTCCGTAACTCCCTTGGCAGCATGTCGCATCAAAAGCCGGCGCGTGGTTTCGGAAACCCCAGCAGCCGCTAGAAGCGAATTGAAAGTCGTGCGAAAAGCATGCAAATCGAGTGTGCGGCCTCTGTCGTCAGCCTTGTCGATTACCCAGCCACTGCCATCCTCACGACTGACTCGCGACGCTAAACCCGCCGCGATCAAGTCGCGATCCAGAACGCGAATGAGGTCAGTCGGCATTTCTATGAGTCTTGAATCAGCCGCCATGGCCATCGGAACTGGCCGGCATTCCTTCATTGCCGCCCGTTGTTCGCGTCTAAGCCTATCGTTCAAGTACAAAGCCAAATCGGCAGCCAAATCGCGGCGTAAGGGAATCTCGGCCCCGCGGCGCGCCTTCTCATAAGCGGCCCGAATCACGACTCGTGGCTCGGCTCCATTCAGATCAGCTTGCCCAATCGTGAGTGTTCGCAACTCGTTCAGACGTAAGCCAGTTAGGACGAGCATCTTGTAGGTCAGCGCTCGCACGAGGCCCGAATTCTCCAGCTCAGCAATCCGAGCGCCATCGTCGGACAAGCGTTCCCGGGCTGCAGCTTCGCATTCCTTTAGATTCCCAGGTGACAGAGGGGTAAGCTCCCAATGCGAGCGCTTATTCGCCGTCGCCTCTGTTCGATCGAGCTTGGATGTCGGTCTTCCCAGCTCGGCCAGCGGTCGTAGCCGTGCTGCGTCAATGAGCTGTTGCAATTCGACCGCGGACAGTGCACGGCGTTGGCGGCGACAGTCGGCCCGTTCATTGGCCTTTCCGAGTCGATGAAACGGATTCACCATCAGCCGGTGCGTGTCGACACACCAGTTGCCAAATGCGGTCCAACTAATTGCATAAGTGTTCCGCGTCCGAGGCCCCATCTCCTCAGCCTCGCGAGCGACGAGCCATCGCTCAAGACTCGTTCGGCTGATCTCGCGCAGGCTCTTCCACTCCAGATCACGCGCAATGCGGCGGAGTTGGTCAAGTCTATTGCGTCGATGCTCGATCGATGCGGTGAATCCTGTCTTGCGGTTGATGTGCACGCGCAGGTGCTCGTCATATGCTGCGAAGTGATCTGAGAGCGATGTTGTTTGGTGATCCGCTGTGAGCGCTTCGCTGTGTGAAAGGACGTTTCCCTTCACCAGTTCTGATCGGCGCTCCAGTTTCGCCAATACACCGCGCGCGGCAATCTCATCTCGGCAACCGGTCGCCACCGAATGCTTGCCGTCAGCATCGCGCCAAACAGCCATATACCGACCGCTTTCAACCGCGATTCGCCGTGTGCCGGCATGCTTGCCCCGCCCAGGGATGACAATGGGCGCCGATTGTGTGCGTCCGCGGGTGTCTTTCCAACGGGCGAAGGATTTACCCCGACGCTCAAACAATTCAGCCCCTTTGGGAAGGGGTTTGTATGTGATTGGCCGGTAGATGTGGCCCATCGCCATGCCTCACTTTGGCCGCTTTGTGCGACAGCACTCAATGCCCAAATAAGCGGCAAGCCTGTCCGCCAGGTCAAGCCGCAAACTTTGCTTGCGATTTCGGAACCGAACGATCGAAGGCTTGGGAAGTCCAGTCGCCAAGGCAATCGCATTCAGCGATTCGTCGGATTCCAAGAGCGAGTCTCTCAGCAACTGTGTCATCGTCATTGGTTGCTTGCGATTGCGCTTACGCATGGTACTAATTCCTACCGCACTTCATCCTCATTGTCAAGCTACACCAGTTCGCCTTTGAGTACGGTAGTGTCGCCATAATTCTACCGCCATCCGGGCTGAAGGCGAATTCGGCGGTGGGTCTCGGAGTTCTTTGAGTTCAACGAATTCCATCTTTTTCCGTTCACGGGGATGAAGTGTTTCGAGAAACCGGCAACGCACTTCTTCAAGCTCGTTATCCCTCATTTCGGCAAGGCCGGCCAATGCTGCGTCTTCGGCAGAGATACGATTGGCTTCAATTTGAACGTCGCCGTCAAAGGCCGCAGCACACTCTCCAGCACGCATCGCGGCGTCGCGGAGAGCGGCAATCAGAACGCCGCCGCGGCCGTTTGATGCTCTGACTTCACGTGCAATGCGCTCAACCAATTCAGGCGACATGTTGGGCAGCGTCGCGAGATCAGAACGGGCTGGTTCGCGGATGCCGGCCAGCTCTAGCGCCCTACAAACATCAGCAGCATGTCTGCTGTTCTGACCCTTGGAAACGGTGAACTGCACGACTCCGTTTTTTTCAGGCGCCAAATGCTGCTGGTCTATTGATGGTTCAATCTTTGGTTCGGGTGAACCATGGTTCACTGTTTCTGAGCAAGGAATTTCACTGTTTCCTGAGCCCGAGTTCGCCTTTTCCTCGCTCAAAACAGTGAACTGACGTTCACCATTTTCTAAGGTGAGGCGGTAGTGGTTTGACAACCGGCGTCCCCCGCCTTTTCGCGTTATGCTCAACTCCCCCATGCTGATCAGCTTTTGTATCGATTTCTTCGCTGCCCGTGTGGATAGGTTGGCGCGTTTGGCTGTGTCGGCAATCGAGGGCCAGCACTTCCCCTCTGCATTCGCCCGCTCCGCCAAAGAGATTAGGACGAGCCTAGTCCCGCCCCTGGCAACGGATTGATCCAGGACCCTGGCGACCCACGCGACACTCACAACGATGCCTTTCCCAGCGAGTAACGAACCATGTCATGAACCCGTGCTCATGCTGCCAAATAATCAGGCGCAAGTCGTAGCCAGTGGAATCACCGGCCCGTTCCCTTGACTACAGATGGGCACCCCTTCGAAATCCAATCCATGACACTCGCTCGGTTCCACCGAACCAACGCTCCCAGGCGTACTGGCCTTGGCATTTTTCCGGCGTCAGCGAGCCTGTAAACACTTCGCGTGGAACATCGCAACATCTCTGCGACATCTTCAACTGCGAGCAGCACCGAATCAGACGACCGAGGATTGGATATGTCCGTTGTATTCATGGCCGAGTCTCCCATTTGAGCAGCAAATGTTTCTGCGACGAACGAGAGTATCGGTGCCAGGACTCACTCAATAATTCAGCCGGGAATTATTGAGTCCAAAGGTGGGCCAGGAGTTGACTCTAACGCCAGTGACTACCGATGTTTGCCGAAGCTTGGCTGGAACGACTCAATAATTAGATTTCACTTGACTGGTGATTTTTGAGTCCCGCACTTCTACCCGATGTATCGCAGCTTTTACTTCGTCTGATTTGCGCCCGATGCCATCTGCAAACTGTGCAATTGTTCGAGTGCCGCTTGCCTTGGCTGCAATCCAATCGTCGTAAAGCCTTCTATCCGCATAAGGGTTGGTATCGGGCTTCCGACCGCGGCGCGAAACCTTGCTGGCATTGGGCCCTTTAATTTCTAACTCTTCATGTCGTATTGATTCGTGGTTGGTCCCTTGAACTACCGGGCCATCAGCCTTCGGTTCAAGCCTGACTGCCGCGAACCTCAATGTCGCCAGTACTGCTGAAGCTTCAGGCCATGCTGATCTGAGGGAATGCAACCGCGACAAGTCGCTGTACCGTGCGTCGCCCGGCATTGGCTCGGCCGCATCATGCACAAGAGCAACCCATTTGAAGAATGGGCTGGAGTCAATTGTTAGTAAGTTGGCTGAGTGCCCAATTATTGCCTGATTCTTCGCTACACACTTGGAGAGTGTGTACAATCGGTTTGCAAGGTCAAATAAGTCGTCTTCAGAGACGTAAGGCGAGAATTTCTGCCAACCAGTTTCAATCGCCGTGATTGCTTCGCGAGTCTCACGTGCTTCATCTATTTCACGGTGGGTGTTGTTTGGCTCGCTCTCCGGTGTGTGGAGTCCAGGAGGCTTAAGCGATGACGTGTTCTTGCGTTTGTGACGGGATTTCGCCACGTTCATTCTCCTGACGCCCCTGAAAAGACAAGCACGGGCAGGCGGTCAGGGCGCCGCATCCTTGATGCGCTGATCTATCCCAAAGTATTTGCCCAAGAGGTCGTCGTTACTACTCTCAAGTGTCAACCTGGTCTCTTTGTCTTATTGTTGCTTTGCTTAGTAGGCCGCACGGGCGAGCGCCGAGGTGGTTCGGGATTGGCTCGGAGTCGCAGCGATGAGATTACCGCACGCTGATAAGTAGGATCGAGCCGGCGGTACAGATTGAGCAGCTCAACTTCGTCAAGCCTGATGTTGAATCCAGCAGTTGCGTTCATTGTCGAAACTCCAACCAGCTCGTGGTGTCAACAGCGACCCACGGGGCACGTCCCACTAAGTCTAGCTATTCAGTCTAGGTCCAGAATGCTGTCTTGTGCAGGCAAAATCGTCAAGTAGGATACTTCGGCAAAGCTGCCAGTTCAGCCAGGAGCGGGAAGAGTGAATACTCGCCCAAAAGCCGCTGCTGAGATCTTAATGACGACGTTTCGGCTTGCATGCGCATCCAAATCCCCTTCGTGACATCGCTGCTCGAAAACCGAGCCGTTATTGCTCAGTCGGAATGTCTTGTTGTATCAGCTCGGATCATTGCCGCTCTCCTCCTGATGCATGATGCACTAGCCAGGCGCGCAGTGCATCGACTGGGTACAGAACGCACTTATCGAGTTTAATGTGTGGGATAATCCCACGATTTGTCAGCTCCCACAGTTTTCGTTCACCCAAGCCAAGTGCTTTAGCAGCTTCGCGTGGACGTAGAGCTAATACTGGCGCATTGACGTATTCCACTTCGGTCAAGACTTGATTCATTGCCATGTCTCCTTTTGTCGTCAGGGTAGATTTGTTTCCATCGCTGCACACATGCTAGCGAGCAGTTCATCAGATCCCCCGGCAGTTTATGCGAGACTTTACGTTGTTTGCTTCGTGCTTAGGTTAGTGCTCATGCAATCGCGCGCACTGTCAGAGCCGGATGTATTCCTGGTAAATCTCACTCGGCTTCAGCGAGCGCTTCGGCGAGTTGTTCGAGGGCCTGGTCGGTGTTCTTTCTCAGCTTGTTCGGCTCTAATGATCTAACTAGTTGCCGGGACCCGCGACGCGCGGCCAATTTGCAAGACACGAGAGACCCCGGCGGGATGGCTAAGGAGCGGGCGGCGCCAAGGCCGGTTGGCCGCTGGAGAGACCCGTGAAGTGGAGCAGGACGAAGGCCGGACCGGATGGCAAGCGTCCTAAACGCACAGAATAATATCACCTTGCGTTCGCGTAAGCGCGACGTAAGCGATTCTCTTCTCTTCCCGGTCCTTTTGATCCGTTGATCACCATACTGTGGAAGGACAGCGGGTGGTTTGTGTAAAGGCAGGGCACACTAGCTTGCACCAATCAGCCGGCTGTCTACCCGAGGTCTTCGTTGGCTGCAAGGAGCAACTCCTTGATCGCGCTAAAGTCTTTCGCTGTCAGCCGACCACCATCTGGCAAGCCAAACTTCACCTCCACCCCGGACTCGACGTCCACCCCGAACGGCTTCAGCCGCCTAATGCAATCGGCACAATTCTCCCGATTCAGCCCGCCAGCGGCAATGACAGGAACCTGTATCTCATCTCGCAGCGACGCGGTTAGCTCCCAATCGTGCTTTTGTCCGGTGCCCCCATAGTGACCTGCATCGAAAAGCACAGCATCGCTTATTGCGGCCGCCTCTCGGGTGCTCGTGATCAAGTCGCGCTTATTCATCCCGACTTTCGCCGAGACCGTGCAGACCAGGCGTCGCCCATAAGTACGGACCGTCTCCGCTATCGCCGCGAGTTCGCTAACCGATTTCCCGCCTTGAATCTGGACAGTGTCGCATCGACTCGCAAAGATCAATTCGGCCAAGATGCCGGGTTCACCTCCATCCGTTAGCAGAAATACGCTCATTTCCTGCGGCACGACCGCCAACCAGGGGCTATCACTCAGTACCTTCTCGATCGCAACCTGACCGACAGCGTGAACCCCGATCGCATGTACGCCTAGACGCGCGCAATTCACGGCAGCATCGAGACTCTTCACTCCACATATTTTGACCTTGACCTTGCCATCGTCTCGCCAAAACCGCCCGAAGTCTCGCTCACCAACCTCCAGGTCTTTCCGAATGCTTCCGAAAGGTATCTTGTCGGAACTCGCGTGCGGTGGGCTCTCGATCTCGTACAATACTGCCTCGCTGATTCCCCTGTTAACAAGCACGTGATCTTCCCCAGGCTCGACTATAATGGTGTCGCCGGGTCCAAGTTGCCTTTCCTCCATGGCTAATGCTGAACGCATGACTAAATTGCCGCTTATCACGTGGAAAATCGACTCGCGTAGTATGTGATAATGATGGCTCGTTTCGGAACCAGGTCGTATTCGGAGAATCTTGAGGTCAGCTTTCCGGCTGTTCATGACACCCTGTCTCGACCCGCACAGAAGCTGTAGTTCTCCATAGGTTCGCGCGTAAATTGGAGCATCACCAAGGTTTTGCACTTTCATTGCGTCTGCCTCGATGTCCGCAGTATTGGAGTAATCTCCTCGATCATTGGTTCGCAGGAGCCGCTTGACCTTAGAGACGTGTACTTGCCCGTTCTAGGAACTAGGACTTCTACATGTCGGTCGCACTGACGAGCCCAGAGACAAGCGAGGAAAATAGAAACACAGGTAATCCGTGGGCCCAACGGTACGAGCACAATGAGTTCGGATCCGAACAGTTCAGTTCTGAGACGCTCGAATGCCAATTGGATGTGATACTGGGGATAGAGGCTAACCTCGCTGTTTCCTACCAGATGCAAATGCGTCTCTCTTGCCCGCTGGTAGAAAGCGTATGTCCTCCCCGGAAACGAGAATAGCCACTTGGTATGCGGATGCGGCCCGGTCGCCGCTTCGATATATGTCAAGGCGACCAGTGAATATGCCAAATCGAAACCAGGGAACATCAAAACACTCGTTTTCATGGCACGCGGCAATTGAGCGTCGAAATATGGCGACATTCCCGGATCTGGCGTCTGCAATGCTCCATGATGATATGCTTCTGGATCAGCGTGAAGTATGAACACTCGCGTGGATTCAAATCTCTGATCCGCGATAGCGATCAGTATGTCAAATATCGCTCTCCTGGGCATTGCAGATATGTCGAGATATATCGAATCAGGTGGTGGAGCGTCCATTAGTTGCCTCACCAATTCTGAAATCGACCCAGTCCGGATTGCGGGCAATAACTCATAAATGTGCGATTTGTTTTCCGCCCTGCGTTTTTGTAGTTCGCCACCGACGCCATCATCCGGCGGCACTAGACATAGCAACGTGTGGGAGTTCCCAGGCAGTTTCAGTTGGGCAAGTATGCGCGGATACGCCAAACACCGATCCTCAAAGCTAATGCAGAAAACATGAGTCGCGGGTTTTGTGGGCAATTGCTCGCTGAATTGTGATGGCACAGTTCTCATGACAAATCGGCAAATATTGATTTTAGAGCACGTGACAAGTGCCCATATGAATCTGCCTTAGCGGTTCCCATCGCCTCCTCAAAGCTAAGTGTTGCTGACTCCGAATGATCCAAATGCGATTCATTACGAGAAAACAACGGCACAATTCCCTCGTACTCCATCCCTACTGTGGGATACCAAAGGGGCATCAGCGAGTTATTTGGGCAATTATGATGCCTCACTATGGTCCAACCTCCAGCCCTTTTGCCTCCATAACCCCAACGCAGTTCCTCCACGTCGAAGTCAGCCGTACTTCCTACCTGAGTTTTGATGTTATAATTCTTCCCATGAGTGTCCCAAAACCAATCCACCGCAATTGCCAGCTTTGAATGCAGCGAGACCTCATCAAAGCCGGTAATTCCGCACAATTCCCGCACATTATGAGGAACACGCTCAGCACTGCGATTATCATCGTCGAACAGGCCCCCAAAAATTGACGCGTATCGAATCCACCCGTTGCCCAAATGCCGGAGTGCCTTCTTGGCCGCACTGGTTCCACAGATCACTAGAAGCAGGAGAGTCGGAGGCCGGTGTCCTTTGTCGCGAAGGGCCGAGAGGTGCGGCGAGAACAACAAATCCAGCAGTTTAGTGAATCGGTCCAGCGTCTTCCCGAGGCGCTTTCCCGAGAATGAGCAGTCTTCAACGAGCAAAACAGCATGGTTCAGAATCGAGTGAATAAACTGCTCCAACTCGATCTTCTTCTCTTCGAAATAGGCGTCGTCAGCCAACATGCGAAGGCAGTTCGAAGTACCGCGTAGCAACTCGTCGACCGTGCGATACGGTCTGAAGTTTCGATCGCGCGTTCCAGATACTCCCATCCGATGGACTAGATGACTGAATTCAGGGAATTCGGAGACTGGATATGGCACAAGGTTCGCTGCTCCTACAGGTGCATCTAAATGCCCAAACTCAAAGCCCTCCAACTCATTAAGACTTTCATGTAGCCGCTCGTAACCAATGTCCAACATAAGATCCATCTCTCGCTCCGCGACATAGATCGTGCTGAGCGCGATAGCAAGGAGGCCAAGCCTTTGGCCGTCGGGGAACTGGCGAAGCCAGCGGCCAAGGCCTGCGGGAAAATCACTGTTGATGCGAAGTTTATCGCCTCGCCTATATGGTTCATAAGGGGAGGACCGGATGCCTTGAGCTAGAAATCCAAGCCTCCGTTCGAGGAATTCGTTTGCAACACTCTTGCGCGAACTTTCCAAGAGTGTTAACTCGGGAACGGATTCGAGGATTTGTGCCACCGGATTGTCGGAATTGGCCGTTGCCATAACCCCGCTTTCTCAGAACCGAATCGAACGCAGCCGGACAATCGTGGAACGATTTAGTCCGAGTGCCCTATGGACACTCATTGGAGAATACGGCGTGCAAACGCCTCGCTTCACACAGGTCTCTGATTCACATTCCAAATTATCGTAACGAAGCCTCGCGATCGTGCCACTCGGGCGAATTCGACGTCTAGGCCCTCGCTTTCCGAATCGCCGCACGTTACCTATGTAAATGGAACAGCGTTTCATTCGCGCCTTCCATGTTGTGCGAATCAGCGCCGTTGGTATCCTGTAAGCTCTCTTGATAGGTTGTAGTGGCAGAGCTCATCGCCGTTTGCCGGAATGGCGTTCATCACAGTGTCAGCACTCCGTCGCCGGCGATTCGGGCCGTTGTCAGCCGCCAGTCGCAATTGAACTCGATTATACTGACGTCTAGCAGCACGTCAAGGGCTTCGCCGAGGGGGCGATTCGGCCAACAGGCGATACCCATGCATTACTTGACGCCCTGCACATCGGACGGGCTGAGGTCCCGGCCCACCAAGGCGGTGCCGTCGGCGAGGACCTCTTGGGCGATCTACACTCTCTGAATGCCCGACGAACCCATTACGTGATAGTGGATCGAGAAGAAAGTGCCGCTCAGGACAAAGAACCGCTTGGTCTCAATTGTGCGGGCCTTCGCATACTCGGAGTCCCACCAGTCAGGGGCCTCGACGAGGATTGTACCGACTCATGTTACTTAGCCAATTTGCGGCACTCCAGCTCGCGGCGCGACCCATTCATGCCCGTGAGCAGCACGTCTTGTGCGCGTGTCGCCGTGTGCCTACACGGTATAGCTTCGCACGAATCGCCAGTTGAATTGGAATACTCTCGGTTCAAATCCTCATCGGCATTGGTTAGTCGACAAGTGCTTTAAGAAATGCATCCTTCGCTTCAGCGTAGAATTCAATGTTGATCTTCGTCCATAATTGATCAGGCAAATCATTCAATTGGCGCCGGGCTGCTACTGGCATCAAGAGCGTGCTTGCTTGCTTGTCTATTGCCAGTTCCGCTATTGCAACGGCGTTCGGCAACAAGTCGAACGACCCCCCCAAATTCATCGAGCCAACTACAATGAGCGCCCCTTTTGTGCTGCGTTCAAGCAATGCTCCGGCCATTGCAAGGACGGCCGCGAGGCTCAACCCTGTTCCTGTTCGGTCATTGTCCAGCGGTCGCATCTGAATTGAAAACTCATGCCCGCGTGGATCCCGATCGCCGACGAGGCTCTTGGCCTGTCCGTATAGGTTCTGCTCAGCGATCCGGACGCTTTCGCGAAATCCCGGTGGTGCGGGCGTGTTAAGAACCTTCACTCCACTTCCGCGCCCAGCGGTGACTTCGATCCGATACAGGCCCGGGCTTGTGTCTGGCGATCCAGTTCCTATTGCCCAAACCTGGCCTGGTGGCAAAGGGTCGGCCTCAATAGCCTCTTCGCTTCGCAATTCGGGAGGCGAAACGAACTTCTCGACACCTTCGACTCCCTGTGTGTAGCTGAAGTGTGTGTTTCGAAACTCGGATGGAAAGCATCGCTTCTGCTGTTCCTTAACCCTGCGCCTTGCCTCAAGGGCCACGCGAACAATTTGCTCAAGGTCCTCATCCGGTACAGGCATTTCGATACTTGGAAATAGCAACTTCGTCAAACCGCTAACCGTTTTTTGCACTGCCTCGATGTCGCGACCGCGGAATGCCCCCCCGAAGTAGAGGCGGTTTTCGAGGACTGAAGATCGACTTCGCGTGCGAAGCCGCGTCCAGCATTCGCTGAGAAAATCACTAACGAGTCCAAAGTGGTCTGTGAAGTGCTCGCGGGCGCTGAGTGACGGGAACTCCCAGCCCGGAATATAGGCGTGAATGCGATCGTGAAATGCTGTGTCGTCGCGCATTTCTGGGGGAAGGGGTGTCAACAAATGGCCGATTCGTTGCTGATGTTGAACGTCCACATCTAGGTTACCAACCATGGCAACACTGCCTTCGGCGCGAATACTCTCCTTGCCTCGGCTGAATTCCCCGTTTGCCATGTAGCCCTTCATAATGTTCACGCCATCTTTTTGATCGAATGAAATGCCGGAAACCTCGTCGAAACACACTACGTCATAGTGACAGACAAGCCCGCGTTGCCCCGAAGCATTGTTGACAAACATTTTTGCAACAGTTGCTTTTCCGCCAGAAATTAGGTGTGAATACGGGGAGATTTGTTGGAACAGATGGCTCTTGCCTGTGCCCCGTGGGCCCAGCTCTACTAGGTTGTAATTGCGCTCGACAAAGGGAACCATTCGCAATAGCACGACCAACTTGGCACGGTGGGACAGTGCCTCCGGCTGCAAGCCAATTGACCGAATGAGAAAGTCGCGCCACTCAGAGGTAGAGAATGCCTGCCGACCCTTCGCAAGCACGTCCAGCACATCGGATTTCGACATTTGGATAGGACGCAACGCCTCGACGGAAAACGGGCGTCCATTTTGTTGTTGAGCAATCACGGAATCGTATCCGAGCGTGATCTCTGCGTAGAACCCGTCGGTGAGCATGCGCTCATGCTCGTTGACGAGCTGATCGGCTAAGCGAACGTCTTTCAATGCCAAGCTGGGCAGCTCTGCGACGTAGCAATCGTTCTTTGCATCAAGTCTCGCTTTGACGATGTCGATCAGTTTGACTGATCCCTTGTCCCGGGCCTGATGTTTGAAGACCTCTTCCTCGCCGGTGCGGACCGTTCGGTCCTGGAGTTGCTTCTCTACGATTCGAAGTCCCTCTTGGATTTCGGTCTCGTCGACGGTCGCGCAGTACCGCCCCAATAGGAACTCCACGACGTATGTCGGAACCGGATACCTTCGTGCATACTTTCGAACGAGGTCTTTGCGCACGATGTAGCCATCGAAAACAGACGCTGCCAATCGATCAAGGTGGTCAAGTTCAATCGCCATTGGTTTATTCCTTAATCCTCACCGCCAACGGTTGTCTGATGCTTCGCAATTGGCCTGCCGGATGAATCCAGTAACACGACTACGGCTGCTGTTCCGACTAGATCTTCGTCTTCTACAACAACTCCAGCTTTGCCATCGGCACCAACTGGCTTCGTCTCGATGACGATGCTGGACTGCGGAGCGTTTGGCTTGGTCCGCACATCGACTTGCAGGCCTTCACCAGCGGAAGAAATCTCAATACGACATCGAAGTCCGAGCCATTGCACAACAGCAATCGATGCTGCTGGCCCACGGTCGTCTCGCAATGGCATGACCTCAAGATCGGGAATCAAGCACTCTTGCAAGCTGACACCGCCGTGTGCGTATTCAAGGCCGGCCGAAAAGCAGCTTATGCCGGGGGCAATCGCAAACTCCTGAGTCGCATTCCAATGCCACGGCGCGGTGGGGACAGTCACCTTCGAATGGCCCTTGATGGTCGCGCAGCGAGCCCATTTCGACTCAGTCAAATAGGTGGGAAGGTCGTGTCGGGGCAGACCGCCCGGCATCAGCAACCAGCCGTGGTCCGTGATGATGCGAACCGACGGCCATCCAGCTTCTACTAGCTCGACGACGCGCTCCACAAGCCTATCCAGCTCCTCCGTCAACTGACCTGCGAGTCGTGCATTCAGGTCATGCCCGCGCCGGTCGATTTGGCCGCACTCCGTCCACGCGCGCGCGTCCGGCTCTCCCGGCGTTCCGGTCTGGTTGCTCTCAAGGAGCTGATATTCAGCATCTTCTACGAGCTTCCGAAATCGATGAGTTGTCAGCGGCTGCCCCTCGTGGTTGCTCGGCGCGAAGGTCTCCGGCAAGCCCTCTCCGCGAACCCGACCTGCCGCAGGTGAAACGGCAGGCTTCGCGGTCGCGGTGACCGTCGGTAACGCTGCCCAACGTTGCGATCGCGTCACACGCAGCCCGCGTTCTTCGAGTGCGATCGCCAGGCGCTGGCCCAAGTCGAAACGAAGGCCGTCGGCAAACAGCAGACAGCAACCCGCTTCAGCCTCGACAGGCGACTGAGAAGTTGGACCAGGAAGCCGGTTCGTCTCGACAAGTTGCTGCAACCGCGTCGCGGCGTGCTCACACCAAGCCAGGTACATCGACCTTATCGCGGCCGTCACCGCCTGCTCGTCGCCTGTGCTCTTGACGCACGCGAGCGCCCGCATCGCCGCATCGTCAGCCAGGTGACCGCAGTTGATGTAGAGTTGCGCCATTTCGTCCGGTGTATCACCGCCGAGCTGGCGCGACGTAGTGTCTCCCAATCGAACGAGTTGCCCCAGCGCGAATGCGAGGGGGCACTTTCCCAGCTTAGCCCACACCCAAGTCCTGCGAGCGCCGTGCTGCGTTTCCAATTCACGGATCTTCGTCCGGGCTGAGGCATCATCTAGCCCGCTAAGTTCTGCGAGCGCGGCGCGCAGGCGGTCTTCAGCTTGAGTGTTCTCCGCCGGCCAAGGCTCGGGGTCGAAGGCAAGCGCGGCGGGTTTCGAGCGATTGAGCAGGTCTGGGATTCCCGGATACAGCGCCGGCGATTCGCAGAATCGGCTCCACAATCCTTCCCACGCCGCATTGTCATGCAATCCAAGCCTCTCGCCGGCGACGAGTTCACCATCCGTGTCGGGATCAAACCCGAAATCATCACGGCAGCGATTCTTGAACGCGTGCCACTTTCCCTCGCCGGACATCCTCGTGTGAACATCAGACGGGCCGTTCATCCACATCAGCAGGTCACGCGGGTGATCGCCGATCATCAGCTTGTCGAAATCTTCTGCTTCCAGGCGTTTGCCGGTCAGGTGCGCGACCGGCGTCGTCGCGAGCACATGAAGCGATGCGTAAAGCGATTGCTTCGTTCTTGCATCGCGTGCCATGTCCAGCCCTAACCCCTCGTCGGACGTAAGCATGGCCTCGACCGTCCAATCGCGGCCGCTCTTCTGCGTCCACACCGTTCCCCGATATTGGAGCTCTACGAGCGGCTGCAACTCGCGCGGGCATTCCTCGCCGGCCCGCAGCGATTGCCGGCTCACACCGGGCATGTAGATGATGGGAATCGTGTCTCTTGGGATCTCGACATTCATTAACACCCGCTCGATCGCGCATTTCAACCATATCGCCGGCCCCTGTTTCGTGTCGAGCGCGTAGTCACCGAGCACGAACACATGCGGAAGCCGTTCCCGCAATAGGTGTACAACCGGCTGCCACTCGGCCCTCGGATCGGCCCAAAGAATCGCCGCCGCGGGCTCTTCCACACTAGGCTGATGCCGTGCCGCAACTCCAAGATGCGCAATCACTGTTTCCAGGAGCGTCATCGGCGATGCAGATTGCGAAACCGTCGGTGCTTGCGCTTTCACGTGCGTGCGCCCTCGTTCGTTGACGATTCAATTGGTGCCGCGAAAATCGTCAACTTCAATTCGGACTCGTCGGGAAGTTCAAACACTGGTCGGCGTTTCGCTAGTTGTTGACTCCTTTCGAGGATGATGGATACACCCTCTCCCCGACGATCCATCATGGTCGATCGGGCACTCTCCATCCCACTGAGTTCAGTTGGCACTGCGCACTTGGCGAGGAGGCTCGTAATCGCCTCGTTTCGCGACGACTGCCGCACGGCCAGGCTATCGACCGTCATCGTGTTGGAGAGTGAACCGGGCGAGAAGACCTCCAAGTGGTTGGCGAATAGCCGAAGACGAATCTTGGAACCGTACATCGAATAATCCCGATGAGCGACGGCATTTACGATCGCTTCGAAGATCGCGGTGATGTCGTACTGCGGCACATCCGTTCGCCCCGCGGATTTGGACGCCCCCACGCGCATGTTCCGGGTCACGAATCGGCATGCTTCTACCACTTGAGCATCGAGCGGTCCGACGATGTCCTTCGCATCCAACTGGTACTCCGCCAGGTCGCCGGCCCCCGGCGCGCCATCTCCGCGATATGCCACGGCCTGAACGAAGGCATGAGGCAGCCACCGCTCCGGGTTCGTCGAGCCAAGCAGGATGCCGGCGACAGTCGGTCGCAACACCCCGTCCTCACCTTCACGCGCCATGGCGAGTTTTCTTAGAAGTGCTGCGCGGTCATCGGTTGTGCGAGAAGTTCGAAAGCGATCAACTAGCGCCGCATCGAGATCATCTAGTGATGCTTGGAGGATCACCTGTTCGTCGAATCGAATGAGCCCCGCCTGACTGCGCTGCTGCGTAAGCCGGGCCAAGTACTCTGTCGTCATCTGACGCTTGGCGCTTCCGACGCGATAGAAATACCCACCCGGGCTCTTATGCACGAACAGGCTTCGCGCCACGTCAACACGAATCACCGGCTGCTCCGTCCCATCCGTCGCCGTCAACTGGAGCCTTTCTATTCGCGGAAACAGCGGCGGCTTAATCAAATCGTTGCAGAGTTCATTCACGAACCGCTCTGCAAGGTCCAGCCGTTCCGCGGGGATTCCGAGAATCTCGCGAGTCTTGTCTTCAACGCCGAGCACGACTACGCCGCCCGAGGCATTCGCGAACGCGGCCAGTTCGTCGGCCACATCGTCTCGCTTCGGGCCTTTGATTTTGTCTCCAGCGAACGTCATCGCCTTGCATTCAAGCAGGCTGTCTTCACCGAGGCGGATCTTCTCTTGAAGTTGCTCGCGAGTATCAAACACTGTCTACCTCCTCAAGAATTCGGCGATAGCGCTGCACGAACGCTTGGCGACCGCCCTCCATTACGCGGCAGATCTCTTCACGAACCTCGCGCTCCTGCAGACACCCCGTACCGTCCTCGATCAGCCGGCACTGCCCGCCCCGGTGGTCAAGAACGACCACCATTTCTGCGTCGCCATTGACTACGATATTTGGATTGTGGGTTGCCACGATGACCTGCCGTTTGCGCTTGTTCTCGCGGATTTGCTGAACGATCAGGTCGTAGATCAGGTGGTTGTCCAAGTCGTCTTCGGGCTGGTCGAGGACGATCGGCTCCGCACCGTATGAGAGGATGAACGCGAGGATTGCCGCCGATTTCTGCCCCGGCGAGCCTTGTTCAATCGGCACGAAGTCGTCAGCGCCCCGGCCCCGCCGATACTCGACGCGAAGCTCGTCTTCGGGCCACCAGAGTTGCAGTCGGTCAATCTGCTCGGGCCGTAGACCCCGAAGATGATTGACTAGCCATTGTGTCCGACCTTCCAACGACGCTCCGCCCGCAGCGGAGGACAAGGCACGCTTTGCGTTTTCGATTCGCTCTGCCAAGTTTGTCGCTCGCTGTATGGCATCCGCAGGAAGGCCCTGATACAGCTCAACCAGAATCCCTCGTGACCGATCCTCCGACAGTACGTCGTCGGCCAGGCGACCATCCTCACGACAAAGGTGCGAGCGGAAGCTCGGCTCGGCCACGCGGGAGGTCTCGCCGAAGGGAATCAGATGCATGCGAACAAATGAGTTATTTGCCAGGACGTTGCTCAGGAATCGCGAGCGGCGCTCCGACAGATCGCGCCGAAGTTCGCCCAACCTTGTGAGTGCCGCGTTTGCCTGATTACTCAACTCATTCGCCCGATCACGAATCGAGTTCAGCTCTTGCAATTGACGTTCTAGCCCCTGTCGTCGTTGCACAAGCGTCGCGAACGCCGCTGGATCGGCGATGCCTTCGGCCTGAAGTCGCGCCACAAGCTCTTCGTGCTCCCGGACGACTTCGCGTTCCCGAGCTGCCCAGGCCGTTGCATCTCGGCGCGTGCTCCAGTCAGTCGTGAAGGCGCGAATCTCGTCCGCCAGGGCAGCGACTCGAGTGGCAAGTAGCCGCTGCTGTTCCGCCGCTTCTTGCAGTAACGACATTGCTGATGCCTCAGCGGCATCAGCCGAATCGAATTCATCCTCCCGGATGTCGGAAGGCGTGAGTTGCTCCGCCGTTTCGCGCAGGATGCCTTCGTTCTTCGCCAGCTCTTCGGCCCGCTCGTCCAGTGCTCGACGCTGCCGTCGCGCCCGTTGAAATCGTTGCAGAACTTCCCGGTGACCTCCGCGCTCGAAGACTTCGAGTTGCCGCCGAATGTCGGCAAGCTCGCCCTCCAGACGCGGACGGTCGGCGATCTTTCCCTCCAATTCACGACGTTGGCCACGAAGTGCAAGGAATCTTGCCTCAGCCGATTTCCACTCGCGGGTCCATTCCGCATGATCAATCTCGGGCGCTTCGTCGATCAGTCGCAGCAGCGAGTCAGGGTCGCTGGAAAGTGCGAATATGTGCTTCTGGCTGAAAACCCGCGATGGAAACCTTGTCCGAACGTCGCCGGGGGCCTCTGTCCAGCGCCCGTCGGCCAGCTCTTCCTCAATAACATGTCCCGCGCCATTCTGCCGCCAGTTAACGCGAAACCGCCCCGTGTCCTTCCGGAGCACAACGGAAACCGTGGTCTCATTTGTTAAGGCGCCGCGATCTGTTCGTTGCGCTGGTACTTGGGCGAAGGTTCTGAACCACTCGCGCAGCTCCTCGGGCAAATCGCCTTCGCGTCGCAATGCAAGCCGAAGTAGCTCGATGACCGTCGATTTCCCCGACCCTCTTCCACCGATGAGCGTGGTCAGCCAGGGGCTGAACCGCACGCGAAGCGGGCCATCTCGCCCCGCAAAGCGAGCGTTTTCAACGACAACTTCGTCGATGACCAGCCCCGCGTACTTGTTCGGATCGCCGTCGGCAACGTCGCTTCGGATAATCGAAAGCGGAGCACCATCGAGCAACGCGAGTCGAACTCCCTCCAGCGAGGGCGTTCCCATCTTGACCCACGTGAACCACTCACCAGGTTGCGCTCCATTACGGAAGTTGTGGCAGTCGCAGCCCAGAACTTCGGTCCATTGGCAGCCTTCCTCCCCGTAGATCGCGGGGCGGGCCGCGTTGCGGTCCACGAGTTCCATCGCGAACACGCGCTGTGATTTCAGTACCTGTCGAAGCGTATGTGCGTCCAGGACCGCCCGGTTAGGGTTGCCGGCTTGGACCTGTAACAGGCCCTTATCCTTATCTGCGTGTGCAGGTAGCACGAGCCCGCCGGCCGTGGCGACGACATCAATCACCTCAATGACGGATTTGCGCGTGCATCCATCCGAGTCACCCTTCGTCCCGGTGTAATCGACCTGCCCGAGCAGGCCGTCGATATCGGCCTTCGTCTTAGTGGTATCGAAAATGGCCAGCACGTGAATGCCGTTGTTGACGGTGATCTCGACACCGGGGAAGAGGAAGAGCTCTCGAAAGTCAACTCCGCCCGCGGCTTTCATCCCCTCGTAGGCCGTCCTGAGCGTATCGATCCAGTCTCCGCTGTTGTGATCCGTCACGGCCACGCAATCCACGCCGGCGTCCATGAACTTCTGAAGCCACGATTCCGGCGTGACGGCATCAGCCCCTCCGACAGCGCGAAACCACGGCGTGTCCCGCGAAGCAGGCGTATGCGTATGGAAGTCAAACTTCCACCACCGGGAACCGGCGAATTGTTGGGCCATGTCTGATTCTCCTCAGCGCGACCGGTCGCGCGCCGCTTGCTTTAATGCCGTCGTGTAATGCAGTCCGTTCCAGCGGTTGCCGTCAAACGTGTCGCCGCCGGGGAAGTCCTTCTGGTGCGCGGGGAGTTTCTCCGGGTCGCAGCCCCAGAACCACGGGAAGTCGGCCTTGGGGCGGAGGCTCTGCGGCTCATTGCCGCGGTCCTTATCCCACTTGATGTTCGGCTTGAAGCGCAAAACACCCGCGCCATTCCTGCCCACGTCGTTGGCCATCAGGAACGGCTGGATGCTCAGTCGCACGCCATCGTTGATGTCTAGCTCCCAGGCTGAGGGCTGCGAGCGCGCGAGGAGTTCCCGCACTGCCGCCATGACCGCGTCTGTTTCCGGCGTAAAATCGAAGAGCAATGATTGTTGATTTTTTCCCATCGGCTACACCCAGCCTTGTGTGTATTTCGAGTAGTTGTATTCATCGATCAGCTTGAGAAACGATCGGCCGCTGCTTGCCGGCGCGCGTTGACTTAAGTTTTGAGCCAGTGCCTGCATGTAATAGGCGAATTTCAAGTACTTTATTGCAGGCTGATCGTAGTATCTGCACCCATATGCTATTGCGATTCTGATATCCCAAATGGGGAAGAAGCTTGGAGCAAGTAGGTGCAGCGCCTTGGCGACCGCAACAGGGCTTCTCTTGAAGCCCTCCTCGTCCTTTTTCTTAACTCTCAACGCTTCCAGGAACTCGTTGAAGAGCTGCTTAATTGCCGGTTCACCAACCTTTGAAAGTGAGGTGATATTCCGTTTGCGAAAACCATTGATAGCAGCCATATTCCTGCGAATTGCGACCTCTAGCCGATTGAAGTCAAACGAACCGTAGCGGTAGAAGGCGTTATTCCACGTCAACAGGAGTACTCCCAGACCATCCGCCATGTCTCGTGGTCTGCCCCAGTGATGTTTGACCAGGAACGTCGCAATTCGATACATTGCGTCTCTGGGCTCACGAGCCTGATACGCCTTGTACCCGCGCGCAAACTCTCTGGGTGTCAATTTCAGGACATCAGCCACGCTTCGCCCCCTCAACCGCATCTCGCGCCGCCTGCTTGAACGCGTTCGTGTAGTGCAGTTCGTTCCAGCGGTTGCCGTCAAACGTATCGCCGCCGGAGAAGTCCTTCTGGTGCGCGGGGAGTTTCTCCGGGTCGCAGCCCCAGAACCACGGGAAGTCGGCCTTGGGGCGGAGGCTCTGCGGCTCCTTGCCGCGGTCCTTGTCCCACTTGATGTTCGGCTTGCAGCGCAGCACGCCCGCGCCCTTGCGACCGACATCCTTGGCCATCAGGAACGGCCGGATGTTCAGCCGCACGCCGTCGTTGATGTCCGGCTCCCAGCCGATCGGCTGCTCGCGCAGCGGCTTCCAGCGGACGAAGATGTCGAACGGCGGCTCGCCGGATAGGACTTTTTCGAGTTCGGCCTTGAGTTCCAGCGCCGCGGCCAACCGCGCTTCGGCGCCGGGCTTGCCGTCGCCGACCTGGTCCTTCTGGTCCCTTATCCAGTCGCCGAGGTACGAGTGCGTCAGCGCCGTCAGCAGCCGTCTGCCGGCGTCGCCCGGCGCGACGAGCTTGTGATAGTTCACCAGCGCGTGGAAGCCATCCTTGCGGCCGTCCCAGATGTGCCAGATGAACGGCCGATCGTAGAACAGCTTGCAGTGCTCGGCGAAAAACTCCTCGCGTAGCCAAGCGTCGAGCTCGCGGTCGGGGCGGATGCCGCACGCGGCCAGCAACGCGGCCAGCCGGTCGGCGGCGGGGCGCTCGCCACGCACGGGGGGAATGCAGACGATGCCGTCGGCATCGGCGAATGAGGCGAGTTCCGCGCAGCGCTGCACCAGATCGCGCGCCCGCGTGCTGAGGTGCATCTTTTCGTCCAGTTCCGCCGGCCAGCGGTAGCCGAGTAGCCGCACCAACGCCACCTGAAGGGGTGCGGTCGATTCCTCCGGTCGTCCGTGAAAGAGCCACTGCGTGGAATCATCGCTTTCCGGTTGCGGGAGTCCGGTCGGATATCGCTCCTGCGCCGTCCTGCGCCATCGGTCCTCGTCAAACGGAACCTTGGTGAGCGTTGCGTTGGTTACATTGGTCTTTTGGTCAAGCGAACGCACTTCCTTTAGATACTCTGGCGACGTGCAATAGGCCCACACCGCGTCCAAATGTTCAGCCTTTTTAGGTACAACCACCGCGACGTTCGTGTCAAACGGATCACCTTCATAAAGAGTGGCAGGAAGGTGTCGCATTTGACGGATTGCGACACCGCGTCGTCCCCATGCGGGCCGTCCGCGCAGGGCCGCCCCCAAGTCGTCGCTCTCTCGTTCTAAGACTCCGAGATTGAGAATCTGTTCACGACCCGAATAGGGAAGCGTTTCGTGAGACGAGCTTTGAAAGTACGTCCATCCGTTCGGTAATGTGGTCGCCTCCCAAAACTGGCAGCAGAAGCGAGGCAGATCAGCCGTTGACACTCCCTGAAGACTAGACGCATAAACTTCCAGTAGTTCCTCAGACTGGGGCTCGTCAAACGTGAACCTCGCGTCGGGCACATCGAACCGCGATCGTTGGTCAACGAGAACAGGCGCGCTGCCAAGTGAACCGAGCAAAACGCGTTGCTTGTCCTCAATCTGCTTCCAGTCGGAAGTGTCGAGTCCCGCGAACGAATTGTCAGCTTCGGGAGTACCCCTGCTGAACACCGATAGAGCGGTCGTCGCAGCCCACCAGTTCATGTCTCGAAATGCGTTCGGACCTAACCGGACAAGGAAATCGAGGCGACATGTCCGCAAGAGGCGCTCGCGCAGTCGCTTGTACGTGGACAAAAAATACCAATTCTGTGGAGTGACTATTGCTGCGGTGCCGCCGACTCCGAGCACTTCGATGATTCTGCTAAGAAATACTGTGGCAAGATCGGAAGTGGCGTCTGCGGCATTGTCTTCGCCCCACTGTACCAACGCGGGACATTGCTTGCTCCGAGTTAGAAATGGAACATTGGTAATCGACAGCGTGTATCCGCTTGGCGGGCCAACCAAGATCTCCGCCGCTTTCGCCATGCCTTTCGCAGCCACAGCGCGCTCATAGTTATCAACATCAGCGGATTCGGCCTTAAACACATCGTCGAGGAATGGTCGAAGTGTGTCGTAGTCAGCCGCGATCAGATCCGACGGAAGCTGTTCCGGATCGATAAGTGACCCGATCGTAGGGGCCTTTGAGAACAGGGCGTGTAGATTGAGCAAGCCATTTCGAATTGCATCCCGTCCGAGCGTGGGCATCCGATTGCCTGACTGCTCCGCTAGGCGCAACCAGTCCTCCTCTGTTGCGTTGGGGCCGAGGCCCGAGCAGGCAATGTGCAGTACCGGAAGCGCAAGTGGCTTGCCAATCAGCCGCCACGCGGCGAACGCTAGGTTGAATGCGGCGATCTGGGTGCATCGGGCGTCGAGTTCCAACCCGTACAAGTTCTCGGAGAGCACGCCATGGATCGCTTCGTCCAGTGACACGCGCTCGTCGGTTACGCGCACGCGCACGAGCAAGTCAAACGCAGCGACAAGAAAGTGCCCACTACCGCAACACGGATCGAGGACTTTCAGGTCTTTCGCTGCTCGCGGCCAGCCGTCAAACGCGCCCGCCGCCGGGCGCCACGGTCCCGTCGGTTTGCCGTCTTCATCCCCCTCGCGCGGCTCGCGGACAAACCGCAGGTATTCGAACGGATAGTCCGGCAATGCGACGGCCGCGCGCGCGTCCGCCTCGGTCGCGGCATTCGCTATTCGCTCTTCGCCATTCGCAATTCTTTTCCCCGCCCACCATGCGCCAAGCGTGTTGTGCAGCAGAAAGAGCACCATGTAATGCTCGGTGAAGAGCTGTGTGACCGCCGGCAGCGTCTCGCCGGTGATCTTCTCGCCCGAGGCGTTGACGCGATCTTTCTCTTCTGCCTGCCAGAACTGATAGACCCAACCAAGGCTGTCGTCGGCCTTGAACGTCTCGGTCGGCAGCGATTCGAGAAGCTGTTCCAATTCCAGCGTCCGCTCGCGCGGTAGCGCCACCGCCAACACCGGGTCATCCGGCCGGAAAATCTGGGGCAGCATCCGCTGCGCAAACCGGCTGGCCAGCTCCCATTGATCAATTCCCTGTTCGCGGGCGAGTTCCAGCACGTCGTCGAGGCTGACTGAGACGTTGTGCTCGGGGTGGATCAACAAATCGTTCTCGGCCAGGAAGCGGGCGAAGAGCATCCGATGCCAATGCTCGTAAGCACACTCGCGGATCAATCGACCTATCGCTTGTTCGCCATTGGGCTTTCGCGCATCGCCCAACTGCTTACCGTGTGCCCGCAGCCGTGCTCGCAATTCCCGTCCGGCGGCATCCAGATGTCCGCCCGACTTGGCTTCATGAACCGTCAGCGACTCGAGCGCGGACTTGGCCCCACGCTCCGCGATGACGCGAGCTTTCTTGACGACAGTCTCAAGGTCGTTGCGAAGACTGGTAGCGAGCGGCGGCATATCCGACCTCAACGCGCTTCAGAGTTATCATGCGGTCCAGTAATGAGGGCACCGTTTAGTAGACTCACTTCCCGCTGCTTTATCGCCTCGAAAATGCGAGCGCATTCCCCGCCAACACAATTAGCTGCTATGAACCGTCTCCAGTCGCCGATAGCGTCTTCCAACTGGTGGGCAATGTCGTCTAGGCGTCGTGTGGATGCTTCACACTCTGATTTTATTTTTACACGCACTGCTCGCATTTCATCTTGCTTTAGCTCAGGCAGTTCACACTCTGATTGTTTACAATCTGATTTTGTCGCAAAACTGAACCGCCTAACGTTTGCGTGCAACGTTAATAGGCGGAAAATCACGCTCTCGGCCTGCGGCAGCCAACGATCGTTTGCTCGCTGGGCCGCCTTGGCGGCTTCCTGACTGTGCCCGATCCAATAAGCGAGCAAGAACAAGAGAACATTAAGCAACGTCTCTACCAATGGCGTATAATGGTCAGGTCGTTTGGCGAGATAGATCGGGGCGGCGGCAAGTACGATCAATACCAGCACCCATCGGAATACTTTGGGGAAGAAGTCGCCAGAGTGCGATTCTATAAAGCACTCGGAGAATTCGTAGTTGCTAGCGTTCATCATTGCCATCCTCACGATATGACGATCGGTCCACTCTTAAGTCTTTCAAGCAACTCGCATTGTTTTTCGGCGACCCATGCCTTTACTTCATTCGGCGTCTTGAGCGTCCCGCTCGTCAGCTTGACCTGCTGTATCTTGGGTTCCAGAAGTTTCGCCGCTTTCACGGCGGCGTTGGCGAAGCGACTGGGTAGCGCATCTGCCTTGTCCTTCCAGGACGAAAGGGGCGCGATGTCGAGCGTTGCGAGCAATGTTTCGTCGGTGCCAACGTCAATGGACGGTACGTCGACGATTCCTTCCTCCGCGAGAATCGACGTGCGCTGTGCGGCGCTGATCTTCTGCCAGGCTTCGCCTTTTTCCAGCGTGGCTTTCTCGCTCGCATGGCGTTTGGTCAGACCCGAATGGGCCTCGCTCGTCGCCGCTCGCAAGGCGCCGGCGGCTTTCTTGACCAACGGCTTGATATGGTCGGTGCCGTCGAGCAAAAGGCGGCCGTCTTCGATGCCCTTGGCGGCCGTGCACACTTCGTCGAACCCCGGTAGGCCAATTCCGTGGGCCATCATGCGCTGAAGGCGTTCCCACTCCGGTCGGCGTCGTTCGGCCAACTCCGCGAGAGCTTTCCAGTCCTTTGCGTTCGCTTTGAGTGTATCCAGTTCACTGAGTATTTTCGTAAGACGCTCGTTGCCGGCGAGGCCGCGCAGATCGGCCAGGTGCAGCGTCTTTGGCCTCTCCGGCAAAGGGGGCTGCCCCCCGGCCAGATCGGCCAGACGTTCAAGCAGTTCGAGCAGCTCGCTCGACTTGGCGTTCAGATCGTCCGAGGTCTTCGCAGAGATTCCTGCCTCTTGGAACAGGCCGCGGAGCTTGAGCTTGTCTTGTGCGGTGAGAGTGGCTGACTCGACGCGGAATTCAGCCTTGCTCAGGTTTCCCTGGCTGAGGTGTGCAGCCGACATCGCGGTGCCATTGAGACGAGCAGTCAAGTGTCCCGTCGCGACGAGGGCGATCAAAGCGCCATCAACCGCATCTTGAGGCCAGCCGTAAGGACTTTTTTCCAACTCGGTTCGCACGGCTCGGCCGTCTGCACCGGATCCGACGATTCGAAGTACTTCACGACAGACGGCGTGTTGCTCGGTCGGACCGTTCCAGGTGACCGCCTCCAAGGGCGAGTCCGATCCTTGCTGTGCGCGGCTTTTTGCGACAGGCCAGTTTTTGTGGTCGGCGTCGCGGAAGCGGGGAAAGAGTCGATCGAGCGCGTCGAATGCAGCGCTTTTGATCTTTTCATCGACCGTCAATTCATGCTGCTCGGTTCCGCCGCCTTTGAACACCTGTGCAGCGCCAACGATCGACGTGACCAGGCTGTCGCGCCGCCGCACAGAATCGTCCAGTCTACTCTGCATGGCATTTCGAGCTTCTCGCCCCTCGTCGGTGCCCGGCACGCCTTTGAGTTCAAGCGTTTCCTTCGCGGCCTGGTATTGGACCAGTTGAGAGGTTAAATCGGGGTCGCTGGCCTTGGGAACGAAGACAAAAACAATTGGACTGTTGGTGCCTGCTGCACGGGCCGCCTCGACAACATTCTTCAAGCTGCAAGTCCAGCCGTCACGGACCCAGACCGGAATCTCTGTGCCGTCGGGTTTCGGCGCATCATCACCGAAGAATGTCGCGATCGAACGTGCGACTTTGCTATCGCCCTGGATAAGCTTGACGGATTTCACCGCTGCAACTGCCGCGCTGCGAATCAGGACTTCGCGCGCGCGATAGACTTCACCGGTGTCATTCTGGATTCGTGATTTTTTGTTGCGGAACTCCTTATCCCACTCCGAATACTCCTTTGTCTGAAGGTTATATTCATCTCCATCCTTGAGCAGGATGCCATCATCGACCAGCTTTTCGAGGAGCAGCGGCAGATCCCTGCGAATGGCGGCACCGCCATTCCTGAGGTCGCTAACCATGAGGTCCGCGAGCATGTCAGCCTTGGCGCGGACACCGATGTCGGCGCCAACCTCGCGAGGTAGCTTGCGGATCAGGAAGATCAATCCGCAAACACGACGCGCGAGTTTACCACTTGGCGTGCCGTCGTCGAGCAGGCGTATCCGCTCGTCAAGTTCGCGAAGCAGGACGCCGCTTTGAACCATCGCTGGTTGTTGCTGGTCGAAGAAATAGTCCGCAGCGATGACGGCGCCAACGGGTTGGTCCGCCAATTCACGAAGTGCTTCGTGGATGGTTCTCAGTTGTGAACGAAGCATGCTGCCGGTTCCCGTTGGATCGACAGCGCGAAGCACGGCTTCCCAGAATCGTCGACGTGTCGGTAACAGTGGGTAGTCCGTGGTGAGCAGCTTGCGGTCTTCGGTGCGAGGACCTATTCGTGTGCCGGCGAGTTGGCGTTCGATTTCCCCGGAATGAGAATCAAGGGTGGCCCTTAGCTCGGCCTCGCGTTCGGGCTTTTTGCGCAGAAGCACTTTGCGCGTTACGGCCTCAACGTCCTGATCTTGCAGCTCGATATTGATCGTGAAGCGGGCCAGCAGTTTGGTAAGCTGGCGCGTGTCGGCGCCGAGCGCGCTCTGGCCGGCTCCCACCAACATGAGGCGACAGGACAGTTCCTTGGAAAGCGCCTCGGCAATCTCAACTACTGCCGTTGCCCGTGCATCGTCTGTTGCGATGTATTGTTGCACTTCATCCAATAGCAGAATCGTGCACGGCAATTGTCCGCCTTCTCCCAAGACTTCTTTCGCCGTCGCAAGGAATTCTGATGTTGTGATGTCATTCGGCTGGACAAACTGCTTCTTCAACAACTCGCGAGCATTCTTGCGGTCGCCATAGCCGTGATCGACTTCGATTAGTGCGTCGTGAAGGATCGGGCTGACAAATAGATTGTTTAACTCGCTTGAGAAGATCTTTCCGTGTGATTCAACCCGCGCCCGTACCTGGTCAAGGAAGCCGTTCTGGCGGAGATAAAGGCAAAATCTCGCTTGCGCAAATGTCTCGGGAAGCCCTTTTGATCGCAAAATAATTCCGAGCACGGCAAGCCGCACGCTTTCAAAGCCACCGGTGGGTAAGCTCCCTGATGCAGCATGCAATCCGCCGAATCGTCGCCCTTGCGTATCGAGCTCTTTGAACGCCGCTTCAAGTTCACTTGGAAGGTCGGGAACCAGGGTGCGAGCTGTCACACCGTCTTCCGGGAATTCTGTGTTTGACCAAAGATGATGCATCATCTTCAGCATGTGCGACTTGCCTGATCCATAGAACCCGGACACCCAGGCAGCGGGTTGCTGACTCCTGTCGAGGTTGCCGAGGTAAGATTCAAGAATTCGAATGACACCGTCGGCGTACTTACCTTCGCAGACGAAGTGAGATAATTCGTCGCGCAAGACCCGTCGCTCTTGATCGGTTCGGCCCTCGGAAATGCGAGCCTGCCCATTGTTTATCAACTCACTGGTCGCAGGATCGCGGACGAAGAGATCGCGGTTCTTCATTGGTCGATATCTCCGCTATGCAGCGTGATTGGGACTGCCATGTAGTTCCAGCCGTCACGCGCATCCAAGAGCCGGTAATTCTTATTGTCATATTCGCCCGGGAAAAAGAGTAACAGCCGGCCTCGTATATCCGCCTCCACCTTGCTGAGGACATCGGAAAGCCGCGCGAAGCCGTAAAGTGTTGCAGCACCGAATATGCCGACTACCGTTTGGTCATCGACATCGTCGGCCGTCAACATGGTTCGGAGTTCGGCCGACACGAACTCCGCGAACTCGCGTTCAAGCTTCAGTTCAAGATCCTCGGGGCATTCAAAGAATGCATCGCGATATTCGTCCGCTGCAAGCCAGGCGGAGAACACTCCGGTGAGATCAAACTCTTTCCACTTATGTCCGGCATTGCGTGTGCGGATTTCAAATTCGTGTCGGTGGGCGCGCATTCTGCGTTCATCTTCCTTGGGATAGACGACGAAGATGGCTCGCTCCGCGCCCGCCAGGTTGCGCTGCCACAACGGGGCAATGTGTCGCTCGTATCGGTCAGCAAGTTGTTCAATCCGTCCCACGGCTCTCTCGAATCTCGTCCGACGTCAGGATGGACGTAAAATCGACTTCAATCACACCGCCGCCGTGCTTGAGGTTTAGTGCCCCTAGCCGCTTGGCGTCCATGGCCAGGAAGATAAGCTTTTCCTCGCTTGCGTCCAAGACTGAGGCCCAGAATGTCGTAAAGAGGCGATTTCCTCGTATACCCAACAAGTAGCCAATGAGCAGCGCATAGGCGACGGAATGAGGAGTCGGAATGACATGCTTACGGAGTTTTCGCACCCGCCCTGCGAGATGGCCGGCCTGCGTCCATGAGGATGCCGCGTTTCTGACAACCTTGTCGATGATGGCATCGTTTAGCCGCTCATCAACTGCCAAGCGTACAGCATCTATCAGTGCCTGCCGGCCAAGTTCTTTGCCGGCATCCAGCGCGGTAATTGGCGAAACCGTGGCTCGAAGCAGGGGGTCACGAGCCAATGAGCAAAGTAAAGCAAGTAGGCGCCTTCCAGGCTGGTCCGCATCCCAATAGCGCCTCATTACACGAAACAGCGTAACATTAGGGTCGAGTGCATAAAGCTCACCCAACCGTTGATTGGTTAGTAGTCGTGTGGCTGCGGTGCGCTTTCCAGTCACATTCTCGTCTATCACAGCTCCGGCATATACTTCACGCGAACTGCCAGACGGTATTGCATTCAGTAGTTCTGCCAATTCAGCAAACATGAGGGTGCGGCTGGTATGCGTTCCGCGCGCACCGATGCGAAACCCCAAGCGTTGTTCGTGTCGAGGAAGGATGAATGGCGCAGAGCTGTTCAATTGACCGTAAATCGCACGCAGAGCCATGCCAGTCCTTTCATAGCCCGTTCAAGCTCGGGCTACAGGAACTAAACGACGGAGCAATACAGCAACTACCTGTATGGCGACCCACTGATGGTTGATCATAATGCGGCAATCTTCGCCGGCAAGTATGCCGGCGATCAGGACAAGTTCCGATAACTAATTCGCACTAAGGCTCCATAGCAATCGCCGCGAAGCCAAGGTGATCGACCATCGCCTCTTGTAAGAAGCGCCTGACCCGTGCGCGAAGCCTTTCTTTCGCATCGATGTTAAATCGCAATTTCGCGCGTCGTCACTCGTCGGCTGCAATTGCGGCATTCGCGCCGGCGCACAATCACGTTTGGTTTGGACTTATCAACATAGATGACCCAGAAGTGTCGACATCCACAACTGCGACACTCGATACCGCCGGCAGTCTTACACGCCGTATCGAGGTCGCGCTTGCTTCCTTCTGGCATGTTCATCGCATTGGCCTCGATCGTTGAATGTCAGAGAGTTTGATCTTGGGTCGCACAACCGGTTGCGCCTCAGCTCCAAATAGATTCGCGCCCTGCATGGAGGCCGCGACGGCAGCACCGACAATGCAGTCGAGCCAGTGATTGTCGCGGCCGTCAGCGCCGAGCTTCCATTCATCAACGGTGCGGCCGCGGCCCTCGGTCCTAACTCGGTACTCGCTGGTCAGGTGATCCGCAATGAGCCTGTGCTGCTCTGGCTTTCGGCCGAATAGAACAAGGCTCCCGGGATCTCCGATTGGGACCGCGAAGCGTGATTGGATGAACGACTTCCAGTAGTTCGTATCAAACGTGATATGCCGCACCGTTCGGTTGCGCGCGACACCGCGGCGTATGAGCCAGTTCAGTCCACGGCGTTCCCCTGGGCGTTTCGGATAATCGGAGAATGGACACGAAGATGCACCGACATAACGCCCATGGCTGGGGGTCAGGAGTGCCGAGTACTCCGACTGGCGGCAGAACTGATAAATGACATCCGTGGATTGCCCCCAGTTGGCGTCGATCAGGCATCGGTCGATTCTTGCGACACTGCCATCGTCTCGCTGCCATTCCCTTCCGAGTGTGCGCGCGGTGAGGCGCTCGAGGCCGGCATAGATGGCGCCTTCAAGGCCGGCCGACGGCGTGACCATTTGCAACTTGCGGCGAATCGTGCGAAGTGTGAAGTAGGCATCCTTTTGATCCGGCTCTGCGCCGTAATCGACAACGTAACCCGTGAAGTCACCTTCCCAGGCAGCAACGAGCCAGAACAATGCCGTCTGTTGAATGTCGATAAACATCGTAAGATACTCGGTTCCCTCGGGCACAATGCCGTGGCCAATGCCGCAGGTCTTCGAGGCGATCTGCTCCGCGGTGAGCAAGTCTTCCGCCGGCTGCTCATCCGGAATCGGGTCGTTCTGGTACTCGGCAAAGAAAGCAGCATCGCCGCGGTCACAGCGGATGTTGATGGCGTGCTGAATCGGAGACAGCTCTTCGGGTTGCTTGCGAGCCGGCCAGGCGACGATGGCGCCGACATCCATCGCCTCCTGGTTCTTGCGGTAGAACTCCGTCGCCGATTCATCGTGGCCGCCCGCACGCTGCGACTCTTTTCTGAGTCGGGTGTATTCCGCCCAAAGCGCTTCATTGGTCGGCCATTCATAGACCATCTTCGTCCGCTCGCCACGCCATTGCGGGTTCAGCTCGCGGTCGAGGACATGATCGGCGACGTCGCCGGCTCTTATAACCGTGCAGGGCATGAGTGCGGCAACAGTTTTGCCCGGGCCGGCGAGGCCGAGCACCGCGCCGTTAATGATCGACAATCGCTCCCGGCACTGAGTCGGGGATCTCGCCGATCCATCGGTTTGCGGGTCGTCAACGACAACGAGGGATGGCCGTATCGATGTCCCGTCGGGTCGGACGTGCATGGCGCCGCGGATGCCGCCGGTTAGGCCGGACACACGGATAATCGCATTTGAGCAACGGGCGCCGGGAATTGTCGCGAGGGCGATTCGGTCGGTGCCCCATTCAATGTCGGTGAGACGGCCGTAGTATCGCTGACCGCCGCACCGTCGGGCTTCACCTTCGATACAGCGGATGGGCCACACCGCCTCGGGATAGTCCGCGAGAAGCAAATCGTTGGTGACGAGCAAGGTCTTGAGGTTGCCGATCGCCTCTTCGGCGTAGTCGCCGCTGGGCGCCAACAGGAAAACAAAGGCATGGCGGCCGGTGAGGATGGCCCAAATCACGGCGACGATGCATAGCGTTGTCTTGCCTGTGCCGCGGGGCATCGCAACTGCAAATGTCTCTGTGTGGATGACTGCCTGTTCGATCTTCTCGATCACGCGCAGGTGGTCTGCGCTCCATTCAAGGAAGAACAGGTGCGGAAAATACGTCTCTGCGAAGTAGCGGAAGTCCGAGTCAGCCCGGGCACGGCGTGCAGGGTCAGCGACCGCCGGAAGCGGCGCGATGTCTTGGCCCGCGGTGACGACAGCGCGGCTACGCTGCCTCGCCCGGAGTTTCTTCCGCTGGTACGCGAGCGAATCCGTTTGTGCGGATGATCTCGGCTGCAACGCGAGCGTGCTCCTCGATCGGGTAGGTCCGATCAATCAGGTTCAACGGCAAAAGGTGTTGCCTGATGAGGGAGAGACTGCCGGCGTCACCATCCGTTGACTCTTTCGGGTCATCGCCGGCGGTCCGACCGTCGGCGTAAAGCGATAGGAGTCGATTCAATTCGCGCTGGATCTGGAGCGCAGTCCGCGTGTCTTTCGCAGATGCGGCCTTCTGGTACAGGTTGTCGAGCCGCATGACGGCCAGGCCGATCTGCTCACCGCGAGTGTAGTCGGCCGCGACAGTGATTCGCTGTCGAGCCTTGGCGACAAGTTCCTGGGCCTTGTCGGGTAAGAGGCCGCCCGAGTTGACCGCCCACGCAACAGCACCGTCGGCCGAGACACCATTGATCAGCAGCAACACAACCTGTTCTTCTGGATTCATGGGTTGCTCGGTGGCACGAGATCGTCAAACAGCCCGGGTTCGCGAGGCTTCAGGGCATTGTGTTCATCGTGAAAGAACTGCTGCTTCGTCTTGCCGGACTTGCGGCCGCGTTTCGTGTGGTAATCGAGAGCCTCATCAGGAATCGGGATTGTACCAGCCTCCGACCGGGCGGCGTCAAGCTCAGATTCGAGGACTTCATCGGGAATCGACTTGGGATCATACACCAAGTTGGTCAGGTGGTCAGGGTCGCGCGACTTCTTGGCCATTGCCAGGAGGATGACAGCTTTCGCGGCGAAGATTCGACCCTTGCCTCTCTTGCCCCCGGCTCGTCCCTGCTTGTCAATCGTCTCCCAACCGCGAAACAGCGACTCGACTTCCTGTGTGAGGATGCCCCAACAATCCTCGGCCGAGATCGTGAGGAGCCGCCTCCACAGATAGCCAGAATAGCCCGACTCGAACAGCTCGATCGCCCAGTAGCCGGCGAGTTTGGCATCGCCGCGGCGAATCGACTTCTGGAGCGCGGACGCCACTTCGAAGAAATCATAACCTCGGGTCGTGTAGAGCCTCATCAGTTGCCAGCCTTTCCATTGGAGCGGAGTAAGGTTCTCTGAAGCCGGACCACTGCCCGGCGAAACGAGAACTGTCCGTCATTAACACACGAGTCGAACAAGGCGGCCGCTTCGCACTCGGGAAGATCGCGGCCGGTCTCGCGCTTCCAGATCGACGCGATGAACCGCATCGCTTCCAGCTTGACGACGTCGGCCCGAGACTCAAATTGAAGCACGGTGCATCGGTCCATGAACCGCGGCGCCAACCGCTCGGGCTCGTTGGTTGTGAAGATGATCACCGACTTCGCGGGAATCGATTCGAGCCGGTCAAGCCAGATCGTCTCAGCCGGCCGGCACATGCGATCGGCCTCGTTCACGATCAGGACTTTCCAGCCCGAGCCAGACCACGAAGAGTAAGTCAGTCGGTCCAGTGCCTCGCGGACGTTGTCGGCCGTCTGCTCGCCCGAGGCCACTACATGAACTCCACCGTATTCGCCGGCGGCGACGTCACACCCAAGCTCGCCCGCCAGGGCGACCGCGGCGGAGGTTTTTCCGGTGCCGGTGTCGCCGGCGAGAACAAAGGCCGCCGGGTACGGTGACGCCGCGAAAGCCCGCAACAATGCAACCGCCGTTTCCTGGCCGGCCACGTCCGCCAGTCGCCGGGGTCGCAGCCGCTCGGTTAGAGCCTGCCGCGGAACTTCCCGTATGGGGCGTGGAGGCTCGTTGGCGCCATCCGCGATCTCGGTCTCGGGGTTCGGGTGGGCCGCGGACGGAGCGGGCCCGCCGCGGGCTTTGCCGCGAAGAGCCTTTGAAAGCCGCTGCCACGGGAGCCCGAGGCCGGCGGCGACATCCGTCAGCTTTTCACCAGAGGCAATCCGACCTCGAGCAACATCAATATCAATAGTAAGTGCCGTAGTCATGGGTCAATTCTCCTCAGGAAACATCACGGTCCAGCCGCCGGTTTCGTTCCGTCCGACCCACAGGGGCCGGCCGGTGACGTTGCCCTCAAGGCCTTCGGTGATAAGGTGCTCATCGCGGTTCTTCTTCAGCGTGGCATTCACAAGCATTAGCGCGTCACACATGAGGGGCGTCAGCTTTTGGAAGTAGGATCGGTGGTCCTTCTTCGCTTCAATGGCCTCGTGTACGCCAATGGTGAAGTACCACCGGCCCGGAGTGATCGGCGCGTAGTGAATCAGGGCGCCGTCTGCTTCGGCGTCCGCCGCCGTGTAGGTGCTGATCACATCGTCCGCGGTGAAGATCGGATCTTTCTCTGACATGGACATCTCCTTTGGGTTTGGTCGCGGTTACGCCGCGACGGGTTGCGTTTTGTTGATGCAGTCTTGCAGCCATGATCGGGCTGATGCTTCACTGCTAACATCGCAGTCGATGCAGAAAACAAACCGCTGCTTCAGCTCGGCAGGCAATGATTGGCAGGTGCCAAGGCCATCATCGAGGGTGGAGCGAGCGGCGAGCGCGAGAGCTTTCAGCGCGACGAGTCGATTGATGCCAGCATCGCAAACGGGGGCAACGATCGAGTTAATATCCATCGGGTGATCAGGGTGTTTCACCGCGATATTGACAATCGAAATGTCGCTATGCGCGGGCAGGCACAATCCACGCGAGCAGGCAAACAGAGTGATCCCGACCGAATAGCCTTGCTCCGTCAGGTAGTCGGCGAGCGCGATAACAGCCGCGCCGCGAGGACAAAGATGCCGGCTTTCAAAATTGCCGGGCGTGATACCGTTAATCGCGATGCTGACAACCCGCTTTGGCTTGGGAGCCCGTTCGATCCTGTCCCAACACTCGGGCTGCCGGGACAAGAATCGGTCGACGTTGATCTCGTCTCCCGTATCGACGCCGCGGCGCCGATTGCGCGCGGGCGACGTAAGGACAACAGACTCGGTGAGCGATCGACGCATCGAATCGACCGCATCGAGTATCGACTTTTTCGGGTTCGCGATGTCGCTGGCAAGTGTCGATGGCAGGTGCCGCTCAAAGAAGGCAGTGCGGCTGCGAGCCGCATTTTCCGAGTATCGGGATGCGATAAACGGAATGTTTTCGGCCGCAGCAGGAACTCCGGCGGTGACGTAGTCGACGGCCTCGGAGAGCGATTCCAGGTAGAGTGAATGAACTCCGCTGGATTCCAAGTCAAGCCCGCGGACAGGGCCAATGGGCCGCGGGGCCGGGGCCGGAGCCGCGGGCTCGGCCAGTGACCCATGTGAACAAGTCGCGCAGACTGAGCGCCCTTTGCCACCCGTAATCATGTCGCCCGGGCGAATGGCGCTGCCACACGTGCGGCAGGTAGTGCGATAACGAGAGGGCTTGAGTTGCTTGGCGACCATGATCACGCAACCTCCTTCACATTCAGGCTCAACTTGTTCAGCTCGTCCGTCGACCAATCACGCAGGTAGCGCGAGGCGACGGTGGCGAGCGTGACGCCGGCGGCCATGGCTCGGGCGGCCGATATGACCAACCGCGAACTCGCGACGCGCCGGAGATTGGCGGAGTCGATCGACTCCCGAAGTGCGGTCACCCAGGCCACGACCAGCTCGGCCTTGTCGCCGGCGATCTGCGTTGCAATTCGTCGCTCCATCGTGACGTCGTATTCGACGTGCACCGTGGCAAGGACAAACCGATCGAGCGTGGCGGCGTCGAGGGCATTGCGCCCGACATACATCGCATTGGCTCCGCGGCCGAACGTGTTGGCAGCGGCGAGGATGAAGCAATCCTTGTGACGGTGCACTACTTCGCCGTTCGGAAGGGCAAGCACGCCGTTCGCAAGTGCGGCATTGACCGACACCATGACGTTGGCGTCAGCGGCGTCGACTTCGTCGAGCAGGAACACGCCGCCGCCCGTGTAGAGGCGGACGAACAGCGATGGCTCGTACTTCCACGACCCGTCCGCTTGCGGCATGACCCGGCCAAGCAGGTGCGACTCGGACACGCCGGCCGAGAGAGATATGAAGCCGAATGGCAAGGACAGGGCTTCGGCCGCGTGCTTGCCGAGCGTGGTCTTGCCCGAGCCGGCCGGTCCGACCATGAGCACGTTTTGATGACCCTCGCGGATCATCTGCATCAAGTCGTCGAATTGGGCGTGGGCGCCGTCGATCTTGACCGCATCGGCGTCCGGTCGCTGGACTTCGATCACGCGAACCGACTTGGCAATTCGAGCATCGATACGACCGTCGAGTTGCGCCGTCAACTGATCGGCGAGCGTATCGGCCGCCCGCGAGACTTCGGCGTGAACATCGCCGAACCGTTCATCGACGATTTCACGCACGGCATCGGCATCGAGTGCGGGCTTGATGTAGTCGGTGAGTTGCTCGGCCAGCAGGCGAAACACCTGGCCGTCGCCGTTGACGTGATAGGAAGGGGTTGCTACGCTTGCGTTCGACATCGGAAGGCCCTTTCTGGTGTCCACTGGCCCGGGCGTTAGTAGCGTCGCGGGCCACACTTTTTGTCGGGAACGTTTCCCGTTCGATACGTAAACCTTATCACGCCAACGGCTTATGGTCCATCCAAAAGTGCCACCATATTGGCCACCATTTTAGACAGCATAAAACATGAAATGAGCCCTGGTTACGAACAGGGCGGCTGACGGGGGAGGAATTGGGACGCGTGGATGGGCGGTAAACGGTGAACCGGGGTTCACTGTTTCAATTGGCCGCGGGGCGGGTGAAACGATGAACTCAGGTACACCGTTTCAATGCCTGGCTATCGAGGGACTTTCACGAGGATGCGGAGCGTCTGCTTGTCGTGCACGATCTCAATGTGACCGCCCCACTTGCGTTTCAGGTAGTCTAACTCTCGCTGATGCCGCTCAAGACTCCGGTTGGACGCGTTTCCACCTTTGCCCTTGAACGCGGCGACGTTGTCGAACTTGAAGCGACAGTCCATCAGCATGATCCGGTCGTGCAGGAGGCATTGCAGGCAGTAGTCGATATCCGCCCGCAGGACCAGCTTCTCGTCATAGCGGAATCGACGTCCGACAAACCCAAGCGCGGTGCCGACCCATGTGTTCAAGGAGAAGGGGTCGAAATTCGCATAATAGCGCGTGAACGCTGCCTGCCAGAATCCGAAGACCCCGACTCGCATGTCAGCGGCAAGAATCGCGGCCCGCTCGACAATTGCCTGCACGGTCGCCGGGTCGGTGATTCGACGCCGGCGGAAGCCGACGTTTGACCATACACAAACCAGGTCATCATCGGGCATGAAGACAACGTCGTCTGCGACGTTATCGAGAATCCATTGTCTCTTTGGCCCGATGCCATTCACCGTCGCCGGATGCAGGAGCAGGTTCGGTGTGATCTTGCGGTATGCATCGGCCTCGTCTTCCGACACGCACACCGTCGCGTCAGGGAACAGTTTGAAGGAGTGCTCCGCGAGTACGTCAGCCCGATTCTTGGATGGAATGACGATTTTCATTTTGCTGGGTGCTCCACAGCGGCGCCAGAGGCGAGCTTAATCATGGCTTTGGGCCCGTCGATGACTCGGCCGACGCCGACCTTCACGAGTCCGCCCGGGTAGCTCACCTTGACCTTGCCGATGCCAAGGCGCTCGCACGCCGCCTGCCAGTCCTGGTCGTTGCGGAACATGAGCACGACGTAGTTGTAGTGCTCGAAGGGCTGGCACTCCATCTCGGGAATGAGCCGGTCCGCCGCGGCGTCGCTGTCCTCGGCCGACTCGTCCTCAGCGACTTCGCCGCCGGTGAGCGTCGCGTGCATTAGGTCTCGTACCCACAGGCTGTCGACCGGCGTCTGCGCGAGCAAGGCTTCATACGCTTCTCGCGAGGTCGCCGCCATCGAGGCGACGGGGTCGAGGGTCGCAAGGATTTTGCGCTCTGCCTCCTCCGACCAGTTGCCGACGAGCACAGGGATCGGCACCGACGGGTCAACAACCGACTTGCGGGCGTGGCCGTCGATGAGCCGGCCGGTCCGTTCGTTGAACAGGCAGGCGCCGGCCCAACCGACGTCGGGGTCGCTGAGGAGGTCCTTCACGGTCGCAAGCTGTTCCTGGCTGTGCTTTCGCCAGTTGGCCGGGTTGTCGGTGAGGGAGCCGGCCTCGATCCATTCGAGCCGGAGCGGGGCGGCTTTGCCGGCGCCGGCCGGGGTCTCAGCGGTTGGTTTATCTCTCTTCTTGCTCATCGCATCACCATTGGTTTCAAACTGTGCATTCACAGGGACTTGTGACAAATCGGCCGCGGTTTCGCGGCGGGAAAGAAAGATTACCTATCCGCGCGGTTGTTCCCGTGGGAGGGTTGGAAGATTTTCTCCTTGGGAGGACCCACGCTTCTCAACGACACTTGCTGAACAGTGGCCAACCGATTTCAACGGTGGACCTTCTGCTTCGAAAGCATCGCTAATTGCATCAGGAGCTTGAACCATTGCGAGAATGCCGGCGCGCACTGCTGCATGGAGCACATGCCAGCGCTCAGCAATGAGATTCAAGTCGGGATCGTTGATCAGTAGACCTTCGACGCCGCTCGAATCTTTGACATGATTGGAATGGCGTGTCTCTGATTCGCCATCCATGGTATAGTCTGGACCATAGACTGACGGCAGTGCGTCTGTAAGTGCTGATTCTGGATGAGGTTGCAACCCGGCCTTGCAGCCTTCCAAGCTGGACGTTGCGCGTTCGAGTCGCGTCGCCCGCTGTTTGCCTCCTATCGTCGCGTCCTTTCCTGAGATTGACGATCGCTGCATTTCGTTGGTATCGGCGGGCCGTGTCTGAAAGATGCAGGCATATTAAGTCATTTGGCTATAGATCGAACGACCGCGCCGGATCGTACCGTGCTGAACCTCGATGCTTGGCATAGTGTGAGAACACTCCCACTCCCTTCAAGGGGGGGCCGGGGCGAGGGTTTGTTCAGTCATCGCGCGATGTTCCCCCTCACCCAACCCTCTCCCCAAAGGGGGGCTTTGCACAAATACCCCGTAAATTAGGCGCTTATTTGTGCAGGTGATTTTTCTGCCCAAAAAGTCGGTTCGATCCCCAATTCAAACATTTCCTGAATCAACACGCAAATGTTGTGGCAGACGATTTTGCAAAGGACTTCGTTCATCATCGCAACGTCGGTCTTGCTGCGAATGTGATCCCGAAACTTGGCCTTAATCATGCTGAACGTCGATTCGACATTCGACCGCTTGTGATAATGGGCAAGGAACTCGTCTCGGTGATACTGGAAAAAATGGTACATCTTCGCCCAAAGACCGCCGCCCTTACCTGTGTGAATCGACTTGAATGGGATGAACGGGGTAGCGCCGACGGCTTCAATCGCGTCATAGTTTCGCAGGCTCCCGAATTCCTTGTCGCCTGATACTTCGCGGGGCTTGAAGTTCTTTGCTGTCGTTTTCAACAGGTCGGGCAGCATCGGCGTGGAACTCGCGTCTTTCCCAGCGATTTCAACAGCGGTGACGACGTTCGTTTTAACACCGCACATAAGATGGACCTTGACCCATTCATGCTTTTCGGTGATCCGGCCATATCGGTGATCGTACCAACGGATAAACCGCGAAGTCGTAAAGCCGGACGCATCGCAAGCGAAGTCCTGCTCAATGGCTTTCAGCGGCAGACTCGTTTCAATAATCATCTTGTGGAGAATCCCGGTAAGGTTGGGGTTTTCGAGATAATTGAAGATGCTGTTGAAGTGCGGGGTCTTTTCGATGAATCCTTTAGCTTGCGCGTCGCGTAGGTCGCTCATAAAGCGCCGTCCGGACACGGTGCTGTATATTTTGTAGCAGACCGCGAACATCGCATCGGACAGGCGGAGTCGGGGGCGTCCGGTTTTATTTTCCTGAATTGGCTCCTGAATGCCGGCGCACAGGTTGTGGAGCAATTCCAGAAACTTATCCTTTTCATTCGTCTGCGCGGCATTGTACGCGGCCCAATTCTGCGGATAGGTCGGGCGCGTGATTTGCTCTTTGATGGTCACTTGCTCGGTCACGGTTTCCGTCCCGTCCCCGTTCTTTTCACGCAGCATCACATATTCGACCGCGAAGATGTGTTTGCACTTGTGGCCGTTGCCATGATCCGGGCAGGAGCACGTCGGCTTGTCCCCGACCTTGACCGTGTATGGCTTCATGCCCGTGGTCTGTGCCGGGACGCGCCAAGCCCCGTTGCCCTTGCGGGTCAGCGTGAACAAAGCGGCTATCCGCATTCCCCGGATTTCGCGTTCGTTGGTGATTTCGGCCATGTCGTCTCTCCCGAATGTATATACTAATAGTATATACGAGAAGGGATTGACAAGTCAATACTTTTGGTATATATTTTTGGTAATTACTGAAAGGGAGTATATGAAAAAGCCAATAGGGATGGTGCAACTTACGGGTTGTCGATGCCGATGCGGACATGAATGGCTTCCCCGTGAAGCTGAAAAGCCTCGCGTGTGTCCCAAGTGCAAAAGTCCAAATTGGGATCGTCCAAAAAAAGACAAGGACCAATAATTTGGGCGCGCGGAATCTCCGTACCATTTCCGTCTTAAACTCAGTCAAGCCATTTTCAGCTTCAATGGGGGGCGCGTAGTCCCGCTGGATGCGCCATCTAATTTGAACCGCTGGACAAACTCGTTCTCTGTCAAATGGACGAGTGCCGCCAATTCTCGATTGCTGTATCCGTGGTAACTCTTGTACATCTGCAAGATATCTGAAACCAGCCTCGGCTTTTCCTCGGGAAGGGGAGAGGGTTCGCTTTTTCTGTAACCGAGCGCGCTCAATTTCGTAAACAAATGTCGATAGCTGCGCTCTGAAATCTTCTCCAAGTCATAAGCCCGCCTGATCAGCGCCGCCATCGACACTTTCCAATATTGCTTCAGGGCCGCAAGCCGAGGAATGGTTAAGTCGTGCAGTTCGGATGCAATCTCGCGTGCGGGCATCAAAAACTCGCTCGCGAATCTATCGGCTTCAGCTTCTTGGTTGTTGGTCGGAACATAGTGCATGATCAGGTGGCCGATTTCGTGACACAGGCTGTATCGTTTTCGATCCGCTGGAGCAGTTGCATTGACAAAGAACAGCGGCGGCATGCCGCTCGACCAGTTGCTGATCGCATCAACTTTATTGGTTCCAAAATCACACTGGAATACGACACCGCCAACCGTTTCGACAGCCTCAGTTAGATTTGCAATAGGACCAAGCGGCATGTTCCAACTGGCTCGGACAAGCTGTGCAATCTGCTCTGCACCGCCGTCGTAGTCGGCAATATCCATCCTGTGCAGTTTTAGCGGAGAGTCTATTTCTGCGCGGTACATTAACTGCTTGAATTGCAGCCTGAGCAGATTTGTTTCGGCCTGAATTTTGCGTAGCTGCCGAATCCCCATGCTCTGGCGCTTGCGGAAAAAATTGCAAACTGATCCACACCCTGTCAGCCGGTCGGGCTGGCGAAAAAACGATTCTGGGAAATTCAAGACGCGGCACAAATCCTGCAAATCTTCGCGAGATACGGCGAGCAAGCCGCTTTCATACTTTGAGAGCTTGCCCTGCGTAATTCCAATGTCTTCGGCTAGTTCTGTTTGCGATAAGCCACGCGCCTCCCGCGCAAGCGTCAGCATGTCAGGATTAAACTGCATCTCCATCTTCTGCCGCCTTTCCATCTCTGGGCCGCACCACCGTCTTGCGGGTTCCGGGCTCGTTAGGTCCGCCAAACGGACTGGGGGGCGATGTCAGCATGCCGCCAGTGGAATCATCTGCATTTCTATCGTAGATGCAAGTTGCTTCAACTACATTCTCACCCTCGTACTCTTGAACCCAGATTCTTAATACTTCGGTCTGTTCGCGGTTCAACTCGTAACCCACAACCAATCTCGTCAGGTAAAGCGGGAATCCAAAGAGTGATTCCGAAAAATACTCCCAGTGCTGGGCCGTCTTGATTGCGCTCGGCCTGCGATTTTTGCCGAGCTTCTTCAGTCTCACCAGCGCTTCATTTTCAATCACCACCAGGAACATTCCTCGGCGATCAATGAACCTAATACCCTTGTCATGATCCCACTTCTTTCGGATTCTATGAACGGCAGCATCGCGAACGAAGCCTGCGCGTGTCCGTGCGTGAACCCATCTCCGGGCGCGCTCTGAAACTTCGTGGCGGTAATCGGCCCACGCCTTTAAGATCACGGCAACCAAAATCGGCCATCTCTGTTGAAACGCTGGTGTACTGAGCATGAACATCTCCTTCTGTACTGTGCTGCAATGGCCACCAGACATTACCACGGGCTTGGAGTTTTGCAACCGATTTATTCCATTAAATATTCCTCGTGAACGATAATATTATACTCTTCATTAGTTTACGAACAATATTATTTTGGCGCTAAGGTGCAATTCACAGGCTTTGCGCGGGCGCGGTTTAGAAGCCGTCGAGTCTGCCATCGACGGCTTCTTCGTTTTTACGCAACCATCGACTTTTTGTGCAGCCGTCCGACTTTTTGTGCAGGACGGCTTATTTGTGCAAAGCCCCAAAGGGGAGAGGGGGTTTCATGCACAGCCTCGACAGTAAAAAAGAGACGGGATGGTAAAAAAGAGACGGGGCGACGCGCTGGTTAGGCGGCCGCCCCGTATGCTCAAGTCACGTTGTCGTGCCGGTGCGTTGGCACCGCAGGTTGCCTAGTCGCCGTAGCAGCCCGGCGGGTTGCTGTTGCAGTAGGCATCCAGTTGATCCTTGAGAGCCAGCAACTGGTTCTTGATCGACCCCGACGTGTTGCAACCCGGCGGATACTGGCAAAGCTTCTGGTTGGCAGTCGCCACCACCGAAGCGATGTTCCCCGGCTGCGACCCGTCCAGCAGGTTGAACTGCGTCGCGATGACGAACTTCGCCAGGTTGGTCGAAGCGTCGTTCGCGGCCTGCGTGCCGTTGGGCGTCTTGTTCGACAGCAGGTTCTTCAGTTGCGTCTTGTTGTACGTCACGCAACCGACCTGCAACGAATTGACCGGCCAGTCATTCAGATGGTTCTTCCAGTAGCCCGGTGTGCGCGGACAGGGGCCGGCTGAAATGACCGTGATGCGCTGCGTGCAGGTGACCTGATTTCCGCAGCGGTCGCGGCTCTTCCAGGTTCGCGTGATGACCCGCGGGCAGCCGCAGCTGTTCGACGAGTCGCAGTACGACAGCGTCGGGCAGGGGTCACAGTTGTCGTTGTCTGTCGCGTAGCCCGTGACGCACGGATTGGTGCTTTGGCCGCAGGTCACGGTGATGTCCGGCGGGCACGTAATCGTCGGGGGTGTGTTGTCCACGATCGTGATGCGCTGCGTACACGTGGTGGACATGCCGCAACTGTCGGTCGCCCGCCAGACGCGGTTGATCACCTTCGGACAATTGCCCGACACGTAATCGCAGTACGTCACAGCCGGGTTGGGGTCACAGGCATCGTAGGCCGTGGCCCGCCCCGTATGGTTGGGCGAGGTGGATTGACCGCACTGGAGCGTGACGTTCGGCGGACAGGTCAGCGTCGGCGCCGTGGCATTCAGGATGACGATCAGCTGCTCGCATTCCGAGTAGTTGCCGCAGGCGTCCGTCGCGGTCCAGGTACGAGTGATCATGGCCAGCGCTGGACAAGTGCCCTGTGCCGGCTCGTCGTCGTAGGTCAGTTCCGGCGCAGCATCGCAATTGTCCGCGATGGTCGGCATGCCGGTGACGCTCGGATCCGTGCTCTGGCCGCAGTTGACAACCTTCTGGCCCGGGCAGGTGAGGAACGTCGGGGCTTCTTCATCGGTGATGGTGATGGTCTGCATGTTCGAGACGCTGTTGCCGCAGCCGTCGGCGGCGGTCCAGGTTCGCTCGATCACGCGATCGCCGGCGCATTCGCCCGCGATTTCGTTATCGACGTAGGTGACGCTCGGAGCAGGGTCGCAATCGTCGTGGGCCGTCGCCTGGCCGGTGTGGGCCGGGAGTGTCGGCTCGTCGCAAGCAAGATTGATGTTTCCGGGGATCTCGAGCGTCGGAGCGTTCGAGTCGGTCACCGTGACCTGGGCTTCGCAGGTCGTGGGCGGCGAGACGCCGTCGCTCACCGAGAGGAAAACGGTGCACGAGAAGTTGCAGGTGCTTTGTGTGGTGATCGTGAGCGTCGGGTTGACGGCCGTCGGGTCGCTGATGACAGCGTTGGGGCAGTCGGTGGACCACGAGTAGGTCAGTTGGTCGGCGTCGGGATCGTCGGACTGCGACGCGTCGAGCTGGACGGTCGTGACGCCGCCGGCGCATTCGACATCGTAGGGGCCGTTGGCGGAGCAGAAGGGCGGCTGATTCGTCCGCGGAATCGGAGCGAGCAGGCCCTTGGCCTGGCCGTTGAAGTCCTGTCCGAAGGAGCCGACGAAGTTGGACTGCTCGGAGGTGAGCGTCACACCGATGTCCTTGTTGACGAAAAAGAGCGGGGCAAGGACGCCACCGGTGACCTTGAAGCGGAAGTCGAATTCATCGGCGGCCGTGCCGGTGTCCTGGTGGCCGAAGCCGAGGACTTCGCCGGTCAACAGGATGCCGGCGTAATCGACGGAACCGTTTCCGTCGGCGTCAACTTCACCCTGAACGATGAGATCATCGCCGGGAATGCCGCTGGCAAGCGCACCGAGGTTGTCGACCTGAATCGAGATCGAGAGCGTCTCCACCGGCGGCGCGCCGGTGGGGTTGACCAGCCGCGGGGGAGTGGACGCCGAGAAGCGGATGGCGATGGGCGTCGAGACGACGCGGAAGTTCTGGCTGGCGGAGAAATACGAGGTCGACGTCGGCCCGGTCGATACGTAGTTCAGGGAAGGAAACGAGCCGATCAGCGAGATGCCGAGCAGAGCCGCCAAACAGGCACTTGTGTAAAAGGCGCCGAGCAGCGCCGAACCGACCGTCGTGCTTTTTCGAATACGCATGTGTTTTTTGTCCTTGTCTTGTTTGAGTGTGGAGGTGGACCGACCGCGCCCAGGGGTGCAGCCCCGTACCGATGATTCGACTCAAATCAACGTGTGCCCAGGCCCGTCGTCTCCGGCCGGATGCCCGACGCGGCGTGCATGGTCCGCGGTGGGTTCAACTCCAAGCTCTCTGTTCAGTTCGCGGGAGATCGTCGTCGAACCAGAGCCAGCGCTGCCAGCCCGAAGAGGGCGAGCGCTGTCGGCTCGGGAATCGGCTTAATGTCGCATTGGCCGTTGCCAAATCCGGGGCCGAAGCCGCCGGTGTTGTCGAAACTCGCGGCGAACGACCCGCTGAACGCGCCGCCGTAGTTGGCGTCGAAGTCCAGACCGATCAGCGTGCCCGGCACGCCGTAGTAACCGGGGATGGCGAGATCGCCGCCGGTCAGTTGAATCACGATTTCGAGAATGTCGTAGCTCGCGGGCGTGTCGCCGAAGCCGAAGGCCGCGACCGTGCCGGTGAGCAGCGGGTTCACGAGGCCGTACGGCGTGCCGCTAAGCGTGACGTTGCCGGTGACCGAAAACGATCCGCCCGGTGTCAGCACGCCGGCGTTGTCGACTAACGCGTTCAGGATGAAGTTGTAGCCCGGAGCAGAGATGGCATTGTTCGGCAAGACGCCGTCGTCCATCTGCTGCGCGAAGCCCTGCGCCGAGAACGTCTGGCTGCCGGCGTTGTAGTCCACGTCGATGAAACCGACCGTGATGTCCGGCGGCGGAAGGAACGTCAGCCCGAGCAACGAGGCGTTCGCCTCAATTGCCATTGCCAGGACGAGTACGGCGGATGCTGCCCAGTTGCGAAGACGCATTATCAATGTACCCCTCAAAGTCAGAACCAGTTCCCGTGCGGCTGACCGGCGACATTGAGTCTGACCGATCACGCTGTGTAATTCTCCGCTCCACTTACCCAGCCATCTTAATTGATTTCGGACATCGCTGTCAATCGAGTCAAACCATGTTTCTTGGCAAGTCGAGACGGATTTGCGGCACAAGCTTGGGTGGTTGGGTACTGTCACACAGAGGGGATGGGGAGATTACCTATGTCGGTGTATGCCAGTGAACACCCCGCGCAGACGAGTGCCCTGTCACACATTATCACCGCTTTGCCCTATACAGACTGTTCCGCATATAGGGCCTGGCGCGATCGACGCGTTGCCCGCTTGATTTGCTAGGGCAACAAGAGGCCTACGAAGAGCGGGATATCCGCCTCGGTAACCAGTCCGTCGCCGGTCATATCGCCGGCACAATATGCCACGCCAGGTTCACCGTCTCCCAATAGCAGTTGCACAAACGCCGCGATGTCCAATCCGGTAACCGAATTGTCGCCATCGATGTCACCGCTGCCGGTTGCGAAGACGGAGACTTGAACGACGGCGCTTGTCACTGCGCCGCACGCTCCGGTGACGACGCATTCGTAATCGGCGGCCGTATCACCAGCTGTTGCGGGATTGATGGTCAAGGTGTCGGTATCGGCCCCGGAGATGTTGCCGCCATTCTCAATCGATTGGCCATTGCGGCGCCATTGGTGTGTGAGTGGCCCGTCGCCGGCCGCGCTGGCGACGAGTTGCACACTTGCGCCGGCGCATGCAAGCGACTGATCCGGCGCAACATCGACGGTCACGGGTGTGAGCAATTCGAACGTCGCGGACACACTGATAAGACTTCCGCACGGGTTGGTGATCTCCACGTCGTAGTCACCGGCGTCGGCGGCGGTCACGGAGTTGAGAGCAAGCGTGGGAGCGTGCTCGCCGGGAATGTTCACGCCGCCCTTGCGCCACTTGTAAGACAACGGGGCCATGCCGATCGCCGTCACGCTGAACTCGACCGAGTCTCCTTCGCATGCGGCGATGCCTTGCGGCTGCTGCGTGATTGCGGGACCGACGAGTTCCGGTTCGCACGCATCGAGGATGCCATTTGCGTTGCAGTCATGATCGCCGAACGCACTGGGGCCTGTGATGCGCAGCTCAAACTCCCCGGCCGACGTGCTCCAGCCCGTGACGCGGACCCAGTAAGTCGAACCGGCCGACACGTTCAGCGTGACCTGCGACCCGGAGCCGCCGCCGCAGAAGTCGTCGTCGCACACGAGTTCGTTCACCGTCGTTCCGGGGCAGCCGTCGTGAACGGACATGATGCTGTCGTAGGTACTACCGCAAAGCGAAATCGTGGCTTCGCCGTTGGAGGCGGGGTCGTAGCGGAACCAGAGGTCGGGCGGCGTCGCCCCTTTCGGGTTGCAGGTGTCCTCACCATTGCTGGCAGCGCCGATCGTCGATCCGGTGTACGTCACACCGGGCAGGACGCGCATGGCCTGCGGGCAGTCTTCGGCGGCGATGACGCCGGCGGCCAGGTCGCACGAGTCGATGACGTTGTTGGCGTTGCAATCCTGCCCGGCGATCTCGCAGAGATCGACCACGCCGTTGACATTGCAATCCGTGCCGCCCGGCTCGCACGTGTCCACGATGCTGTTGTTGTTGCAGTCGCGCTCGGGGTGATCGATCAGCTCACAGGTGTCGAGCACGGAGTTGTTGTTGCAGTCGTTGCCGGCCAGCTCGCAGGCGTCCAACGTGTTGTTGGCGTTGCAGTCGAGCGCGGGGTTGGCGGTCAGTTCGCAAACATCAAGCAACTGGTTGCCGTTGCAGTCGTTGCCGTCCAGTTCGGTGATGTCTTCCACCATGTTGCCGTTGCAGTCAACGCCGGCGGGGTCGATCGTGGCGGAAAACATGCCGCGGCCGTGGGTGATGGCAATGAGCGTGTTGCTTCCCTTGAACACCAGCTCGTCGACGGCGACGTTGGCCGGCCCGTCGTTGGAGCTGGACCAGGTCTCGCCGTAATCGGTGGAGGCGAACACGCCGATGTCGGTGCCGACGTAGAGCCATCCGAGCAGGGCGGGATGCAGGACAACCGTATCAACCGGGGCGCGCGGAAGCGTTTGCGGGTCGCCGGGCTGGCCGGGGCCGGTGATTTTGGTCCAGTTCGTGCCGCCGTCGGTCGTCTTCCACAGGTTGTCGGCCTCGTAACCGGAGAAGCCGACGTAGACGCGGTCGTGGTTCGAAGGGTCGATGGCGATGCGCTTGCAGGTGCGGTTGGGCAGGTTGGGCGTGTTCGTATCGACGCGTGTCCAGGTGGGGTTTGCGTCGGTTCCGTTGGTGGTCTTGTAGACGTTTCCGTTGTTGTGCCCGACCCAGACAAGATCGGAATTGCCCGCGGCGATGGCGATCGCGGAGACGTTGCTGCTGATAGACGGCTTGATGATGAACCAGTGGGGCGGGGAGTTTTTCACATTGTTGGACCGCCAGAGGTTGGCCGCGCCGCCGAGCAGGCGATCCGAATTGTTCGGGTCGAGGACAAACGGCGCGATGAAGTTGGCCGCGCCGCTGCTGGCGTCGGTGAGCGGATTCGGCCCGCTTGCATAGATCGAGCTGGACGAAACCCCGGCGTTCGTGCTTCGGTGGATGCGCAGATACACGTATTCGCCGTAGAAGTAATTGGCGTCGTTCTGATCGGCCGCGCAATAGCCGCCGTCGCCGCCGAACATGGCGGTCCAGTTGAAGGAGCCGGCCGTTCGGAGTGTGCCGTTGTCCTGCGTGCCGCCGACGAGGACGCCGGTGCTGTTGTTGACCGCGCCGCCGTAGAACTGGGTGATGGCGAGGTTGTTGTTGAGGGCGATCCAGCCGGTCGTTCCTGCGACGGTGTGGACGTTGTCGGTGCGATAGATGCCGCCGTCGTTTCCGAAATAGACGGTGCGGTTGGACGTGCCGTTGAAGCCCGGATGCTCGACGATGACGTGATGATCGGCGTGTGCGGAAAGCGGCGCGCTGGCCCATTGGCTGATGCGCGTGAGGCTGCTGCCGCCGTTCGTGCTGCGCCAGGCATCGGGCCCGCCTCCAAGCACGATGATGTTGGAATTGGTCGGATCGACCCAGACGGCGTTGTCGTACCAGCCCTGGTTGCCGAGATAATTCGTGCCGGTGTTGCGCAGCGTGTAACTCTGCCCGCCGTTGGTGGATCGCCAGACCTCGCCGCTGCTGCGGTTGACGCTGGCATAAATCGTGCTCGGCGAGCTTCGCGCATAGGCAACCTCGACCCGGCCGCCGCCGGACGTGATCCCCTGGGCAGTCTGCCACGTCACGCCGCCGTCGGTGGAGTAGATCGCCGTGCCGGCGTTCGTTCCGGCGACGGCGCGGTTGCCGTCGGTCGGATGAAAGCGCACGTCGTTGGTGCGATCGGGAAAGACCTCGGTCCAGCTCGTGCCGCCGTTGGTGGTACGGAAGATTCTCTGCTTCGTGGCGACGAGCATGATCTGATTGCTCGCCGGGCTGATGGCGATGCGATTGACGTAGCCCCACGGGTCCTGCGTCGGGTCGGGGTCGGTGGGGATGGTGCTGGGAATCTGTGCCCAGGTGACGCCGCCGTCGACGGATTTGAGAATGCCCGCGCCAGGCAGCGAGTCGATGTTGCCGAAGCCTTCGCCGGTCCCGGCATACAGCACATCGGGATTGGTCGGGTCCAGCGCCATGCAGCCGATCGGCAGCGACGGCAGAAAGTCATCCATGAAATCCCAGTGCGCGCCGGCGTTGGTCGTCTTCCACACGCCGCCGGCCACGCCGCCGACCCACATCGTCGCGGGCGTCGTCGGGTGGATGAGAATCGAGCGGATGCGCCCGCCGATGTTGCCGGGGCCCAGCTCGGTCCAGCTCATGCTGTCGATGCCGGCGTTGCGCGGCGCGCCGGCCAGTGAGCGACGTTTGTCTTCTACTGCGCGGAGCAGGGCGTTCGGCGGGATGCGGCCGTTCTCGCTCAACCGCTCGCGGTAGCGGAACGCCATCGCCTCGCCGGGGTGATCGGGCCGCTCGCCGGCGACCTTTTTCACGCGCGGAATGCGCAGCGGCAGCGCCTGCCCGGTGGGGTTCGCCGGGGCGACCGAATCAGCCGCGGCGAGTCGGGCGTCGTCCGCCGCCGGTCCGCTTGGATCGGCCGACGGCGCGCGAAGGGCGGCGCAGCCGGTGAGGAGGGCCGGGGCGAGGGTAAGCAGGAGGACAAGGCGCGAAGCGACCGGTCGATTCATCATCGGTGGGGTCCTGTGGGTCGTGCGAAGGTCGCGGAAGGTCCACTCCACCCGCGAGGCGAACTGTCTGAATTGTACCACGAAAGGCGTGTCAAACGGACACCGCGGTCGACAAAAAAAGCCCCCGGCGGGCTGACCGGGGGCTTTGGCGAATGCCGCGTCGCCTCTTACGCCTTGACCAGCACCTCGAACCCGCCGCAGGACATGCGCTTGCAGTCGAACGGCATCTTCTTCGGGTCCATCATCTTGGCCAGGCGCGGGTCTTTCATCACCTTCGTGTTCACCTGATCGCGGTGCTTGCGCGACTTATAGACAATCCACGAAAAGAAGATCGTCTCGCCGGCCTTGGGCTTGATCACCTTCGGGAACGGAATGCCCCATTTCACGTTCAGGTCCTCGCCGACGCACTCGCAATAGTCCAGCGCGCCGTGATCCTTCCAGACCTTGCAGGCCAGCTTGGCGATCTTCTCATACGCCTTCACGTTCTTCTTCGGCACCGGCAGGACGAATCCATCGACGTACGGCATGGCGTGTTGCTCCTTTTTCTTGTGGGTGAGTGGGTTGGTGTTGCTACGGTTCCATTCTTGGTGCGTCGAGGACGCACCCTACGTTAGACGCCCAGCTTTCCGCGCACGCGGTCGGCGGGATACTTCGCGGCGTTCTTGATCATCTTCTCGCGGACGGCGTCGGACACGTCGATGCCCATCGCGTTCGCAAACGAAAGTGCGTAACAGAAAATATCCGCCAGTTCCTCGCGGACGTTCTGCAGGTCGGCCTCGGGCAGGTCGCGCGCGGCGGCGGGCGAGAGCCATTGAAAATGCTCCATCAGTTCGGCGGTCTCGATGGCGATGGACATGGCGAGGTTCTTGGGCGTGTGAAACTGCTGCCAGTCGCGCTCATCAACGAATCGACGAAGGGCATCGCGCAGCTCGGCGACGGTTGTCGTTTTGTCAGGCATGGGCGGCTCCGGGCGGGTACGAGGGCAGTCTAACCCGTGTCAGCACCGGTTGAAAACCAGGTACTGGTAACAAGTGCGTTCCTATCCAAGCCGCGTAAGTTTACCCGCCGCGGCGGGTCAGGGAGCGGGTTCTGTTGGGCAGGCACCCGGTGCCCGCTCGCTTGCGCTCGGGGCTAGGTTTGTTCCCCGCCGAACCGCATCAAGACAGCGCATCAGAATCGCATGGCCAATGGCTAACAGCTAACGGCTAATGGCTCACACGCCTCACGGCACAAACTCCCCGCCGCGGGCTTCGATCAGCCTGCGATACAAGTCGGCCGATGCCTTCGGCGTCAACCCGCGCGAGGCCGGCTCGAAGCCGAACAGGCCGAACTTCGGCCGATAGCCGTCCATCCATTCGTAGTTGTCGCACAGGCTCCAGAAGAAATAGCCGAACACGGGATAGCCCTGCTCGATGGCTTCCTGCACTGCCGCGAGATGCGTCGCGAGATAAATCGGCCGCCGGTCATCGCGGTCGTCGGCGATGCCGTTCTCCATGATGGCCATCGGCTTGCCGTAGCGGGCGAACATTTCGGCGAGCGCTTCGGTGAGCCCTTGCGGATAAATCTCGATGCCCAGATCGCTGTACCCGGAGCTTTCGCCCGGCTCGCGGCTGGCGGCGCCTTCGACGGTGGCCTGCTGGCGACCGTAGTAGGTGAAGCCGACGATGTCGACTTCGTGAACGACGCCGTCGAGATGGGCGTAGCTGCCTTCACGGAGAAAGTTCACAAACAGGCCCAGCGGATCGATCGGGCTTTGATGCCAGGCTGTGCGGATGTCGATGCTGATGATGCGCACGGCCGGCGCGGCGGGCGCCGCGTGGGTCGCGTGGATCGTGCGGAGAATCTGCACGGCGACGAGAAAGCCGTCGATGGTGGCGGCGCGGTTGGCGTCGTTCAGATCGAATCGCCATTCGGCGAAGGGGGGAAAGTCGCCGACGACAAAGCCCGCGAGCGACTGGATGTTCGGCTCGTTCATCGGCGCGAAGAGGTTGCAGTGCGGCGCGAGCGCGACAGCCAGACGCGAGACGTACTCCACCCAGTGCGTCGCGGCGTCGGGGTGCAGCCAGCCGTGCCGCTCGGGCCGGTCCAGATCGGTGAGCCAGTCGGGGAAGGTCCAGTGCCATAAGCACGGCACCGGCTCGATGCCGGCCTCGCGCAGCCGGCGGGCGAAATCGGCGTAGTGGTCGATGGCGGCCTGGTTGAACTCGCCGGGCCGCGGCTCGACGCGCGCCCACTCGATGCCGAAGCGGTAGTGCGTCGCGCCCAGCCAGGTCAACGCGTCGATGTCGCGCTGTGTCTCGCTGAAGGCATAGGCCGCGTCGCCCTTGGCATGCGGAATCTTTCCGGCCTCGAAGGCGAGGTCCCAGTCGGTGCGGAAGCAGTTAGCGGCGAGCGGCTCGCAGGCGGGGTCTTCGTTCTGGTAGGCGGCGGTGGAGACGCCGTAGGCGATGTCGGGCACGCGAAGGCTGGCGGGCATCGGCGGCAGCACGGCCGGCGGCGGCGCAGGGGCGCAGGCGGCGAAGGAGAGGCACGCGGCTGCGACAATCAACGTGACGAAGGATCGTGAGCGGGATGCTTGCATGGGTGCGTATTCAATCGGGCGAGCGAGGCGGCGATATGGTATCGGAAGATTCGCAATGCTGCTGAAATGAGCGATTATCGCCCGGCGGCCTTAATGAACGCCGCGACGCGCGCCCGGTCCAGCGGCGCCGTCGTGCGGCTGCCCTTCTTGAGCGCCGTGCCGACAATCACCGCATCGGCGACGCGAAGCGATTCGCGGACGGTGGCGGCCGTCACGCCCGAGCCGATCCAAATCGGCAGGCCGTGGGCGGCGCTGCGCACGGCACCAAGCTTCGCCAGGTCGGTCGGCTTACCCGTGCCCGTGCCGCTCAAAATAATCGCGTCGGCCCCGGCGCGCTGGGCGGTTTCCTCGATGGCGAGCGCGAGATCGGGCTGGCTGATCGGCGTCGCGTGTTTCACGTGCACGTCGGCGGCGATGGCGACGTGCGGCGCGACGGCCGCGCGGCGCGCGAGCAATTCGTTCGCGTTGCCGGTGATGATGCCCTGATCGGTCGCGTAGGCCCCGCTCAACACGTTCACCCGGATGAAGGCGGCGCCGGTGACGGCTGCGACGGCCAGCGCGCCCAGCGCGTCGTTCCGCAGCACGTTGACGCCGATGGGGATCTTCACCGCGCGGGCGACGTGGTCGATCACGATGCTCATGGCGGCCAGCGTTTCAGGCGGAACCCCGGTTGCTGCGAACGGCGCATCGCCAAAGTTTTCAACGATGACGGCGTCGAAACCGGCGCGGGCCAGCAGCGTCGCCTCGGCGACGGCTTGCCCGGTGATCGCGTCGAGCGGCCGCGCCAGGTGGCGCGAATCGCTCCTGAATCCTGCGGAGCCCGGCAGCGGGGGCAGGTGGACCATGCCGATCCGTCGCAACTTGTGCAGGGCGGCGGCGTGGGATTTAGTCTTTTGTCTTGGCATGGCGATTCGCGGGCTCGCGGGGTTTGGGGTCCTTGGCGGCGGCTTCGGCTTCGCGGGACGCGGCCGCGACGGACGGCCCGGCGCGGTAGAAGCAGCACGGGGCGAGCCGCCGGGCCTTGGCCTCGTTCACGGTGATTTCGCTCGGCTCGTTCAGATGCACTTCGTGCGGGCAATCGGTCGGATGATAATGCCGGGCGTATTGACCGGTCAGCACGCGCGCCTGACCCGCGACGCCGTCCAGCCGGCGCCAGATGCCGCGGCCTTCGCTCCAGGCGAGGTGTTCGCGCGTGAGGTAGTCGTCTGTCTTTGTGCAGGCCCGGTCTCGATCAACCCACGCCAGTCCCTGTTCGATGAGTTCGCCGCCGAGGTCGACGCGATTCATCCCGGCCGCAACGAAGAGCAGCAGCTGTCCGTTCTCGTTGCGAAGCTCGGGCCGGCTGGCGGGGCCGTCCCACGACTGTTCGCACTTGCGGGATTTGACAAGTTTCTCAATGTGCGCGACGGCCTCCGCGGCCAGCGGTTGCCGATCCTCCGGGCAGCAGACCCCCAGCAGCCGCACCTTGTCGCCGTTGTCCAGCAGCATCGCACCGCCGGGCAGGACGCGCTTGACGGTCATCGCACGCGCCGGATCGATCCGCGGGACCGGCGGCTTGGAATTGGCCGGCTGACTTGCGGCGTTCTTGCCGCGGCCCGAACGCTTCTCTTTGGCTGGGTCATCGGTCGGCGGCGGCGGCGGTGGCGCAGCGGACTCCTTGTCTTCGCGTGCTTTGCCCGAGGCCATGCGCCGTTCGCATGTCCTGCACAGGCGGCGGCCCTGCTCTTCGGCGTCGGCAACGGACTTAAAGGCGATGCGGTTCTCGGCGATGATTTTCTTGCCGGAGGGGCAGGCCGCGTCGGCGTGGTAGACCTTGCTGTCTTTCGAGCCGTAGCAGGCGCTGCCTTCGGCCCGCGCGGCGACCGGCGACAGGCCGAGCGACCCGAGCAGGATCAGGAGAACAGGGCCAGTCATGGCGCGACAGCGAGGTGACACGCGCACCAGTCTATCACGGGCCGGCCGGGGGAATCAATCGGCTCATTTGGCGCGACGGCTAGCTTCCCGCCTTGCGAAAGACAGCGACCACGTCTTCGACCGGCACGACGTAGAGCTGGTTGTCCCCCTCGAAATCAACCGGGATCGCGTGCTTGGGGTTGAACAGCACTTTGTCGTATTGCTTGATGGGATAGTCGCTGTCGGCGGCGACCTGCGCCGAGATGGCGACGATGCGCCCGGTGAGCGTGGGAATCTCGATGTTGTCGGGCAACTGGATGCCGCCCTTGGTCGTCTTCTTGTCGGCATCCTTGCGGATGAGCACGCGCTTGCCCATCGGCTCGACGGTTTCGAGTTTCACGCGTGAAGCGGCTTTGGCGTCACTCATGCTCTTCTCACTGGCTTGAGGCCGTCTCCCGGACAGATCCCTTTGCGTACTCGCGCAGGAAGCCTTCAAACGACCGGCGGTGTTCCTCTTCGTCACCCATGATGGTAATCGCCAGGTCCTGTGTGACGTAGTCGCGCCCCTCGCAGAGTTTGATGATTTCAAGGTACAGGTTACAGGCGTCGTTCTCCGCCTGGATCACGCCCTTGATCACGCTGACGACATCCGTCGTGTCGGCCGGCGGCTGCATGTACGACTGCTTGAACTTCAATTCAAGCGAGCCGGGGATTTTTCCGCCGATGGTCTTGATTCGGTTGCCCAGCAGCGTGCCGTGGTTCAGCTCCTCGGTGATGTCGGCTTTCAGTGCTTCCTTGATTTTCTCGGCGCGGACGCCGTCGAGGTGGATGCTGTTGGCGACATAGTTCAGGACGGTCTCCATCTCCTTGGTGTAGGCCAGTTGCAGCTTCTCAATGATGTCGTGGTTGGACATGGCGATGGCTCCCTTCTTGGCGTGCGACCCTTCAAACGGTCGAATCGAATTGCGCTCGCTGGGATTGTAAGAACGCCCAAAGTCAGTGGCAATAATGTCGCGCCGCGGGTGCGTCCGCGAATCCATCCGCTCCGGTTGCTTCCGTTGGCGTTGTGGAAAAGACGTGGCAGCCGCGTGATTTCAATCCGATATTCGATTCGGTCGGAGCAAAGTCCGCGCGCTCATTGCGTGCGGACTTTGGCAGGCTCGATCACTTCGCGCGGAGGACCCTGGCATCGCCGCGCGGTCGCGCGCAGGCAAGGGGGGATGTGCCATGTTGTTTGACGATTCCATTCCGCTGGACGGCTCGGACGATTTGAACGCGCCCATCCCGCTCGAAGACGCGCCCGAACATTCCGCGATCATCGTGCCCGAGTCAAAGGCCGCCACGTCCGTCCGATGCCGCCGGCGCGAGGTGCGCCGCACGCAAGGGTCGGCCATGATCTGTTTCACGCTCGAACGGGCGAGCGGACGCGTCGACAATGCCGAGTGCCCTGTGCTGAACATCTCCAGGACCGGCGTGGCCATCGTGTTCGATCAGGAGGTCAACGTCGGTACGTCGGCTTCGATCGCATACCGCAGCATCAGCGGTCGGCCGGTTCACCGCGGCGTGACGGTCCGTCAGTGCCGACCGCGCGAAGACGGACTTGTTGAGCTGGGACTTCAATTCGACCGGCCCCTGCAATTCGACGAGGCCAGACCGGCGCGGCATGGTCCGGGTCGGGAAGTGGCGCCAGGGATCCGGTCGCGAAAGCTCAAGCCGCCGGTCGGCGATTGACGACCGCGCGGGACGTGCGTACCGTGTCATCCGCAGGGTCTGGCGCGGGAGAATCTGGCTTGATTAGAAAGATCGGAGCCGCCGTAAAACTGATGCGGCCGGCCCAGTGGATCAAGAACGTATTCGTATTCGGCGCGCTGGTGTTCGGGCCGCGCCGGGACGATCCACAGGCCATTCTCGTGGCCTGTGCCGCTTTCGGAATTTTCTGTCTGCTTGCCGCGTCGGTGTATGCCCTGAACGACCTCCTGGATCGGCGCGAGGACGCGCTGCACCCAACCAAACGCTTTCGCCCGATCGCCAGCGGCGCGTTGTCGCCGGTGGAAGCCGGACTGTTCGCGATTGTTCTCGCGGCCGGCGGAGTTGCGGCAGCGCTGCAATTGCCCCGCGGCTTCGCGCTTACAGCCTGCACCTACGTCGCGCTCAATCTTTTTTATTCACTCTGGGCCAAGCACTTCGTATTGCTCGACGTGATTCTGATCGCCATCGGTTTCGTGCTGCGGGCGCTGGCCGGGGCGCAGGCGATTGATGTGGAAGTCTCGGCGTGGCTCGTGGTCTGTACTTTTACACTTTGTCTATTTCTCGGCTTCGGCAAGCGGCGCTGCGAATTGGCCGTCATGAGCACGGGCGATGCGCACGCCCATCGAAAGTCGCTCGTTGGTTACACACCCGAACTGCTGGCACACCTGCTCTCGGTCACTGGCGGCATTGCCGTCGTGACGTTCCTGCTTTATACCCTCGATCCCAACACGCCTTCGCCCAAGTCGCTCGTCTTCACCACGCCGCTCGTCTTCTACGCCATCTT